>CAJTRT010000058.1 GCA_910579105.1 uncultured Muribaculaceae bacterium
TGAATTTCAATAATTTCAAAGTACTCTTATGATTTTTTAGTGGACACTAATGATTTTGCTTGGTAATTACGCATACAAAGATGTATTTTTCGATATACGGCATACTTCCCGCGGTATGGGTCGCGCTCTCTGTCGCTGTGGCCGCGGCGTGCTGGGCGCTTTACGCCGGGGCAGGACGCGCGCGCCGCGTGGCGCGCGCCGCCGGTTTCCGCCCGGCTTCCGCCTCGCGCACGTCGATAGCGGATGCGGCGGAACCGGCAGAAGAGGAGGCCGCGGGACAGCCGGAGGCCGCGGGGTTTCCGGGGGTCACGGTGGTGGTCTACGCCCGCGACAACGCCGCCGACCTGGAAGAGATGCTCCCGGTGCTACTTGAACAGGACTACCCCGGCCAGTGGGAGGTCCTGGTGATCAACGACGGGAAGGCCGAGGACGTGACAGACGTCGTGAACCTGTTCTCGACGAGGATTGAGACCGGGGTGTGCCAGCGTCCCGCATCCGCCGCGCGGGAAGGATTCCTGAGGGTTACCTTCATACCCGAGGAGGCGCACAACCTGAGCCGGCAGAAGCTGGCGGTCAGCCTGGGGGCGAAGGGGGCGCGGTACCCGTTCCTGGTGCTCACTTCGGCGCTGTGCCGGATCGGGTCGCGCCAGTGGCTGCGGCGTATGTGCCGCCATTTCGCCGAAGGGAGGGAGGTCGTCATCGGCTGGGCGCCAATGAGGGGCCTGGAGAGCCTCGCCGACCGCTACGACGAGGTGGCCACGGCCTCCATATGGCTGGATGCCGCGCTGCGCGGCAAGCCGTTCCGCGGCACAGGCTACAATCTGGGCTATTCGCGCCGTCTTTTTCAGGAGGCGAAGGGTTTCTCGCGCTCGCTGAATCTGAGGGCGGGCGACGACGATATTTTCATCAGGCAGATCGCCACGGGGGAGAACACCGCCGTGGAGCTGTCGGAGCAGGCTCGTGTCGAGATCGCGGCGTTCAGGCCGCGCGCCCGCTGGCGCCACGACAGGCTTCAGCACGCGTTCACGGCGCGCTTCCTACCCAAGGGCGCGGCGTTGCTGGCGGGTTCGGCGAGCCTGGCGCTGTGGGTGTGGTTAGGGGCTACCGTCGCGGGTGTGGTGTTCTCGCTGCCCAACTGGATGCCGTCGTGCGCCTTCGCCGCCGTGGCGCTGGGGCTTTGGATTCCGTTGGGCATAGCGTGGCGGCGGTGCGCCGTGGCGCTGGGTGTGAGGCTGCCGGCGCGAACGCTGTGGTGGCCGATGCTCTGGCACTGGCGTCGCACGTTGGTCTACCGGCTGCTGTGCGGCCGCGCCTCGCGCAACAATTACACATGGCTGCAGCGATAAATACGGCTCGCTGAAGCTCGCCGCACCCGACAGCCCGCGTTCGGGAAACGGAAATTTTGATATTTGGCTTTTTTGTTTAATAAATTGAGATTAAGGAATATACATAGGTTTCTGGCGATTGTTGTCGCGGCGGTGCTGGTTTTCGCGGCGCCGGCGGAGGGGTACGGCCGCACCAGGAGCAAGGCGCGCACCACGCAGGTGTCGAAGAAAAAGAAGAAGTCGCGGAAAAAGACAAGCCGACGGCGCAATACGCGCCGCAAGCGCGCCGCCGCCCCGCTGGTAATCAGGGGCACGACCGGGCCGATCGCCGATACGGAGCCGTTTGTGACCATCGCGAGGAGCGCGGCCATACCCAAGGGGCTGGAAGGGCGCACCATAGCCCTCTGGCCGAGTCACGGGAGGTATTTCGACAACAACGAGGGGCAGTGGCGCTGGCAGCGCCCGCGGCTGTTCGGGACGGTGGAGGACCTGCTGTCGACAGGGTTCGCCACGCAGTATATCGCGCCGATGCTTGAAAACGCCGGGGCTTACGTCATGATGCCCCGCGAGCGCGATCCGGGAACCGTCGAGATCATCGCCGATTACGAGGGGACTGACGACGGCGAGTATTCCATAGCCAACGGCAGGCACAAATGGGAGGAGATGGAGGCCGGAAGCGGTTTCGCCCTCCCGAAGAGGCCGCTGCGCGACGGCGACAACCCGTTCGGCATGGGCACTTCCGACATAGTGGAGACCGTCGGCGCCGACGATACCGACCGCGAGAGCCTGGCGCAGTGGCGCGGCGACTTCCCCCGCCGCGGCGAGTACGCCGTGTATGTCTCCTACGCCTCCACACCCCGTAGCGCCACCGACGCGCTGTATACCGTGAACCACATGGGGGGGACGACGGAGGTGACCGTAAACCAGCGTATGGGTGGCGGCACATGGGTCTACCTCGGCACCTACGAGTTCGACAAGGGGAAGAGCGAGCTGGCCGCCGTGGAGCTTACGAACCGCTCCGGCGACGGGAAGGCCGTCGTTTCGGCCGACGCTGTGAAATTCGGCGGGGGCACAGGCAGCGTGGCCCGCGGCCAGTCGGGTTACGAGAGTTTCTCGAGCGGCTCGCCCCGCGCCAACGAGGGAGCTCGCTACTGGCTGCAATACTCCGGGATGCCGCCGGAGGTGTATACCCCCAACGAGGGGACGAACGACTACAAGGACGACTACATGGGGCGCGCCCTGTGGGTCAACTACCTTTCGGGAGGCTCGGAAGTGCTCCCCGACAGCGCCGGGCTTAAAATCCCGGTAGACATGGCTTTCGCATTCCACACCGACGCGGGGCTCCGCGACGACGGCACGACCGTCGGCACCCTGGGGCTTTACAGCACCGACGGCGGGAACCCGTTCGGCAACGGCACGGCGCGCTCGGCCAACGCCACGCTCGCCAACGGGGTGGTGAACACCGTGGTCGACGACATACGGGCGCTCTACGACCCTAACTGGACCTCGCGCTCGGCCAAGGACAAGCGCTACTACGAGGTGCGCGAGACGAAGGTGCCGGCGATGATCATCGAGGCGCTTTCCCACCAGAATTTCGAGGATATGAAGCGGGCGCTCGACCCGGAGTTCCGCTTCATACTCAGCAGGGCTGTCTACAAGGGGATCCTGCGTTTCCTGGCCGACCGTTACGGCACGCCCTATGTGGTGCAGCCGCTGCCGGTAAGCTCTTTCGGCATCCGCGCCGACGGCGGCGGGCGTTACACCCTGAGCTGGCATCCTACCCCGGACCCCCGCGAGGAATCGGCTCTTCCCGCCTATTATATAATAGAGGAACGGGTCGACGGGGGAGGTTTCCGGCAGCTCGACATGACCGGCGAGGAATATTACCAGGTGGAGGTCACTGACGACAGGATCCACAGCTACCGCGTCATAGCGGGGAACGACGGCGGGGTCTCTTTCCCGTCGGAAGCCCTGGCTCTCTACGACCGCGGCGGGCGGCTGCCTGAGGTGCAGATTGTGGACGGCTTCACGCGCACGTCGGCCCCCGGCTGGTTCGAGACCCTGGAATTTTCGGGTTTCGACTTCCGCGGAGAGCCGGCGGTGGCCGACGGCAAGGATATGATCATGACCGGCGAACAGCTCGACTTCCGCCCCGGCTCGGAGTTCCGCAACAATGATTTCCCCGGTTTCGGGGCCTCGCGCGGCAACCGCGAGCGGAGGGTGACGGCGGGCAACACCCGCGACTACGCGTATATCCACGGCCAGGCCGTCAAGGCCGCGGGGATGGGTTTCGTCAGCTCCACGGCAAAGGCTTTCGCCGCGAGGGTGCCGACATCCGACTCTCCGCGGATCGTGGACCTGGTGCTCGGCCTTCAGAAAGAGAAACAGCTGCCGGGAGGTCTCGGCGGCCGCCACAAGACATTCACTCCCGAGTTGCAGAACGCTCTTATGATGCACTGCGCGATCGGGGGGAGCGTGATGGTGAGCGGCTCCTACATAGCCACTGACCTTGAGAACAACTCCGCCACCGACTCGATTACCCGTGCCGCCGACGCGGCTTTCGCCGCGGACGTGCTGGGCTACCGGTGGCACAGCTCGGCGGTGGCCTCCGGTGGTGACGTGAGCGTGGTGCCGTCGAAGTTCCCGGTGTTCCGCTGGGGCCGCTACCGGTTCCGCACGTCCCCCTCGGAGGAGAGCTACGCGGTGACCGCGCCGGACGCGCTGCGCCCCGCGGGAGAGGACGCGGCGATTGTCATGCGTTACGACGAGAACGGGTTCCCCGCCGCCACGGCGATGGAGCGTCGCACCCCGCACCCCGACGGGCGCGCGTACCGCACGGTGTGCTTCGGCTTCCCCCTGGAGGCCGTTGAAGGGGGCGACGCGCGGGCGCAGATCATGAGGGAGGCACTCGGCTTCCTCAAAGGAGCCCGCTGATTATTATCGTGAAAAACAAGTTAGCTTATGAAAACCATAGAGATCGACCCTTTGATATCCACGATGGAGCTGCGCTCCATCCTCGATGGCATTGACGATGATTATCTGCTGATTGTCAATAAGCGGTGGAATGTCACCGTCAGGCCCGACGCGGTCAAACGGATGATGCAGATCGCGTATGACGCCGGTGTGGCGTGGCTCTACGGCGACTATGTGGTGGAGCGTGCCGACGGGAGCACAGAGTTCCATCCTACCTGCGACTACCTTCCCGGCTCGTTCCGCGACGATTTCGACTTCGGCGGGGTCATACTCGTGCGCACGTCGCTGCTTAAAAACGCCGTGTGGATATGCCCGCATTACCAGTACGCGGCTCTCTACGCCGCCCGTCTGATTATTTCGGCGGAGGAGCTGGTGTTCCATCTGCCGGAGACCCTCTCGTATGTCGCCGATCGCCCGCTCCGGGAGGGGGAGGCGCAGTTCGACTACGTTGATCCGCGCAACCGGGCTGTGCAGATCGAGATGGAGCTGGCGTTCACGGCCTACCTGCGCATGACCGGCGCGTTCCTTTCGCCGCGGACGAGGCTGGTCGACATCGACGCGGGGGATTTCGCCAACGAGGTCTCGGTGATCATCCCCGTGAAGAACCGCGCGCGCACCATAGCCGACGCGGTTGCCTCGGCCCTGGGGCAGAAGCTCGACAAGCCGTTCAACGTGATCGTGGTCGACAACCATTCGACCGACGGCACGTCGGAAGTGCTCGCCGCCCTCGCCGCCCGCGAGCCGCGGCTGCTCGTGATCACGCCCGAGCCTGACGACCTGGGAATCGGAGGGTGCTGGAACCGCGCCGTGGAGCATCCGGAGTGCGGTCGTTACAGCGTGCAGCTCGACAGCGACGACCGCTACAAGACGGAGCACACGTTGCAGAAGATTGTCGACTGCTTCCGCCGCGAGCGCGTGGCGATGGTGGTCGGCTCCTACGAGCTGACCGACTTCGACGGTAACCCGATACCTCCGGGCCTGATCGACCACTCGGAATGGACGCAGAACAACGGACACAACAACGCCTTGCGCATCAATGGCTTCGGCGCTCCCAGGGCGTTCTTCACCCCTGTAATACGCGAGGTGGGGGTGCCAAACGTAAGCTACGGCGAGGATTACGGCGTCGGGATCAGGATAACCCGCGTCTACAAGATGGCCCGAATCTTCGAGTCGCTCTACCTGTGCCGCCGCTGGGAGGGCAACTCGGACCATGCCGTGTCGCCCCGCGTGGCCGTGGAGCACAACCACTACAAGGACTGGCTGCGCACCATAGCGTTGAAGGCCCGCAAGAAGATGAACCGTCCATGACCATTCCCATTTCGCGCGAGATACGGGAGAAGCATACGCGTCAGGTGCTCGACTGGCCCCTGGCGCGGAAGAACTACGCCGCCCTGGCTGATGTCGAGACAAAGACCGTGTACCTCGACATGGGGTCGAAGGTTGTGGTGCAGCACAACCCGGCGCGGGCCGTTTCGGCCTCGGCGCGGACCGACGCGGCCTCCGTCGGCAGTCGTCCCTGTTTCCTTTGCCGCGCGAACCGCCCCACGGAACAGGTGGTGCTGGCCGAGGAGCGGGGCTACGAGCTGCTGGTCAACCCGTTTCCCGTGTTCCCCCAGCATCTTACGATAGCGTCGAAGGCCCATGTGCCGCAAGGGCTCGCGGGGAGGATGGGCGACATGCTCGCTTTCGCGCAGATGCTTCCGGGGTTCGCCGTGTTCTACAACGGGCCTCGCTGCGGCGCGTCTGCGCCCGACCATATGCATTTCCAGGCCGTTCCGGCCCATTTGCTCCCACTGGTTGCCGACTGGCGGCGGTGGGGCCATGCCCCGCTGCGCTATATCACATTCCGCGCCCGGCGCGGGGCGGAGGCCGCGGCGACGATGGAGACAGTCTTGCGCGGTCTCGGCGGCACGCCGGAAACGGAGCCGATGGTCAACGTTTACTCCTACCAGCTCGAGGGATGGTGGCCCGAAGAGGTGGAGTTCGTGGTGGTGCCGAGGAAGGCTCACCGCCCGTCGTTCTACGGCACGGGGGAGGGGCAGATGCTCGTCAGCCCGGCGGCGGTGGAATGTGCCGGGGTGATGATCACTCCGCGGCGCGAGGATTTCGAGCGGATGGATTTTTCCACGCTTAAAAAAATTTACGGGGAGGTATGCGGCGATGCGATGGTGTGACAGGGAACCGGTGATCAGTGTGGGGTTGCTGACGGCGCCGCGGATCGCGAGCCGCGAGCTCCCGGACGGCACATTCGAGATTGACGATGTGGCCATAGGGATCGGGTTCCACTGGGAGCGCCGCGAACGGCAGCGCTTCGCCGGGAGGCTGCGCGTTATCCGCGACGGCGGCAACGAGGTGGCCATAAACGACATACCTTTGGAAAAATACCTTGAAAGCGTTATTTCTTCCGAGATGAACGCCAACGCCTCTGAGCCGCTCCTGAAAGCCCACGCGGTTATTTCGCGCTCGTGGCTGCTGGCGAATATAAGGAAGGAGGAGGACGCCCGGCGAATTATACGCGGCACGCCGCGTCCCTACGGGCAGGGAGCGGAGATTATCCGCTGGTACGACCGGGAGGACCACAGGCTCTTCGACGTATGCGCCGACGACCACTGCCAGCGCTACCAGGGGCTGACGCGCCAGACCAACCCCGCGGCAGCGAGGGCCGTCGCGGAGACCCGCGGGGAGGTGCTGGCCTACGGCGGGGCGATTTGCGACACCCGTTTCTCGAAGTGCTGCGGGGGGCGCACGGAGTTGTTCGAGAACTGCTGGGAGCCGGTCGCGCATCCATATCTGACCTCGGTGGCCGACAACGGCGGCGCCGACGGTGAGCCGGATTTCTGCGATACCGCCGACGGGGAGGTCCTGCGCCAGGTGCTGAACAGTTACGACCGCGAAACCCCGGACTTCTACCGCTGGGAGGTGAGCTACACCCCCGCGGAGCTTTCGGAACTGCTGAGGCGCAAGACCGGGATCGACTTCGGGACTGTCGAGGCGCTCGAGGCTGTGGAGCGCGGCCCCTCGGGGCGCGTCGTCAGGCTGAGGGTCGCGGGGTCGAAGCGCTCCGCGGTGATCGGCAAGGAGCTTGAAATACGCCGGGCGCTCTCCGACAGCCACCTTTACAGCTCGGCGTTCGAGGCGTCCATGGAGAACGGGCGCTGGGTGCTGCGCGGCCGGGGGTGGGGCCACGGCGTGGGGCTTTGCCAGATCGGGGCCGCCGTCATGGGGGCGAAGGGCTACGATTACCGGCAGATTCTCGCCCATTATTTTCCAAACGCTACGCTTGAAAAGATTTATGAATAATGTTGAGACCCCGCGCGGGCGCTCGCCATGGTGGTGGGTGCCGTCGCTTTACTTCGCCGAGGGGCTGCCGTACATGGCGGTGATGACGATTTCCACGGTGATGTACAAGTGCCTGGGAATAGGGAACACCGAGCTGGCGTTCTACACGGCGTGGCTCTACCTGCCATGGGTCATAAAGCCGTTCTGGAGCCCGTTTGTCGACATCCTGCGGACGAAGCGCTGGTGGGTCGTGGCCATGCAGTGGACGATCGCGGCCGCCATGGCCGGAATCGCCTTCGCGCTCCCGGCACAGGGCTTCTTTCAGCTCACGCTCTGCGTTTTCTGGCTTATGGCGTTCGCTTCGGCCACGCACGACATAGCCGCCGACGGCTTCTATATGCTGGGCCTGTCGGAGCACCGGCAGAGCTATTTCGTCGGAATCCGCTCGCTGTTCTACCGCTGCTCGATGATTGTCGGGCAGGGTGGTCTGGTGGTGTTGGCGGCGGTGGTGAGCCGCTCGGCTGGGAGCGAGCCGGCGGGGTGGATGGTTGTTTTCGCCATCCTCTCGGGCTTTTTCGCTGTCGCGGCGGTCTATCATTCGAGGATTCTTCCCCGTCCCGCGGCCGACCGCGACCGGGAGCCGCGCGGAGCGGGCGAGGTGGCCAGGGAGTTCGCCGAGACATTCGCCGCTTTTTTCAAAAAGAAGGGTATATGGGCCGCCCTTCTGTTCATGCTCCTCTACCGGCTGCCCGAGGCGCAGCTTGTGAAGATGATCTCGCCGTTCCTGCTCGATTCGGCTGAGGCAGGGGGGCTTGGGCTTACGGCCGACCAGGTGGGGCTTGTCTACGGTACTATCGGCGTGCTGGGCCTTATAATCGGCGGGATTGCCGGCGGCCTTGTAGCGGCCCGCGACGGGCTGCGCCACTGGCTTCACCCGATGGCGTGGAGCATGTCGCTCACCTGCCTGACGTTCGTCTACCTGGCCGCGGCGCGGCCCGAGGAGCTGTGGCAGGTCTACGGTTGCGTGTTCGTCGAGCAGCTCGGCTATGGTTTCGGGTTCACCGCCTATATGCTCTACCTGCTTTATTTCTCGGCGGGGCGTTTCTCGACGGCGCATTACTCGATCTGCACCGGGTTTATGGCCCTGGGAATGATGCTGCCCGGCATGGCCGCGGGGTGGATTGTCGATTCGTTCGGCTACTTTGATTTCTTCCTGTGGACTATGGTGTGCTGCGCCGCCACCATCGGGGTGTGCTATATCATAAAGGTCGACCCGTCGTTCGGCCGCAAGGGAAAGGAGGACGGCGCGTGAACGATATTCTTGTTGCCGACTGCGGCTCGACGAAATGCGCCTGGGCGCTGCTGCGCGCCGACGGCTCTGAAAGGCGCTTTGCCTCCGCCGGAATGAATCCGGCGCTTCTCGATCTTCCGGCGCTGGAATCGGCGCTTGCGGAAGGACTCGGGTGGCTTGACCTCCCGGGGAGGGTCGGAGAGGTGTTTTTCTATGGCGCGGGATGCGCCGGTGATGGAGCCGGGCGCATGCTTGCGGCTCTGGAAGCCGCGCTGCCCGGGGCTTCTGTCGAGGTTCGCTCCGACCTGGTAGGGGCAGCGAGGGCGCTCTTCGGCGACCGGCCAGGCATAGCGTGCATACTCGGCACCGGCTCCAATTCGGGGTATTACGATGGCAAAGACATCGTGCGGAACGTCAGGCCGATGGGTTTCATCCTCGGCGACGAAGGCTCCGGGGCCTCGATTGGCCGCATCCTGCTCAACCAGTATTTCAAGGGGTGGCTCGGGGAGGCCACCCGCCGCGACTTCGAGCGGGAATATCCCTCGCTGACGTATGACGAGGTTGTGCGCCGCGTCTACCGCGAACCTGGGGCAAACCGCTTCCTGGCCTCATTCGCGCCTTTCGTCGTGGCGCATATGGACGACCCGCGGCTGGCGGGGCGCGTCGACGAGACGTTCGCCGCCTTCTTCCGCGAATCACTTGCGGCCTATCCCGGCGGCCTCCACCTGGGCTTCGCCGGCTCCCTGGCCTCGGCCTTCGCCCCCCGGCTGCAACGTCTGCTGGGCGGTCGCCCCGCCTCCTTCCTGGCCTCCCCCCTGGAATCCCTGGCCGCCTACCACCGCCGGTGAGAGCCGGGTTTGCGCGGGTGGGGGAAAAAGCGTAATTTCGCGGTTATGCGAGAGGAAGATCCTGACTACGACATCCGGCGCGCCGCCGTCAGCGGCGACAGCGACCTGGAGCGCGCGCTGCGCCCGGGACGCTTCGAGGCGTTCGCCGGCCAGGAGAAGATTGTCGAGAACCTGCGGGTGTTCGTGGCCGCGGCGCGGATGCGCGGCGAGGCTCTGGACCACCTGCTGCTCCACGGCCCCCCCGGCCTGGGGAAGACCACGCTCTCGGCGATTATCGCCAACGAGTTGGGCGTGGGGTTCAAGGTGACCTCCGGCCCGGTGCTCGACAAGCCGGGCGACCTGGCGGGAATACTGACGTCGCTCGAGGAGAACGACGTGCTGTTCATCGACGAGATCCACCGCCTCAGCCCGGTGGTCGAGGAATACCTCTACTCGGCGATGGAGGACTACCGCATTGACATCATGATCGACAAGGGCCCGGGGGCGCGGTCGGTGCAGCTGACGCTGTCGCCGTTCACGCTCGTGGGGGCCACGACGCGGAGCGGCCTGCTGACGTCGCCTCTGAGGGCGCGCTTCGGCATCAACTGCCACCTGGAATACTACGACCACGAGGTGCTGGAGCGCATCATCCTGCGCTCGGCGGGGCTGCTGGGGGTGCGCTGCACCGGCGAGGCGGCGCACGAGATCGCGATGCGCTCGCGCGGGACGCCGCGCATAGCCAACGGCCTGCTGCGCCGTGTGCGCGACTTCGCGCAGGTGAAGGGCTCGGGGGCGATCGATCCTGAAATCGCCCGCTACGCCCTGGAGGCGCTCAACATCGACCGCTACGGGCTGGACGAGATCGACAACAAGATTCTCTCTACGATGATCCACAAGTTCAAAGGTGGGCCCGTAGGGCTTTCGACGATCGCGACTGCGCTCGGCGAGGATCCCGGGACTATCGAGGAGGTGTACGAGCCGTTCCTGATAAAGGAGGGCTTTCTGAAGCGCACTCCCCGGGGCCGCGAGGTGACCGACCTGGCGTGGATGCACCTGGGCGTGTCGCGCCCGTTATCCTCTTCGTCGCTGTTTGACTGATTCCCAACACCTTCTTAGTTATGGCTTCTGTAAAAAGTCTTTTCAAGGACACGGCGATCTACGGCGTGAGCAGCATCGTGGGGCGTTTCCTCAACTGGTGCCTGGTGCCGATGTACACTTACTGCTTCGCGGCGGCGGAGTACGGCGTCGTGACCAACGTGTACGCCTACGTCGCCCTGGCGCTGATCATCCTCACCTACGGCATGGAGACGGGTTTCTTCCGCTTCGCCAACCACGAGCGCTGGAAGAATCCGTCGCAGGTGTACACCACCACTTTGATTTCCATCGGGATAAGCTCGGCGGTGTTCATGGCGGCGGCCTGCGCCGCATCGCCGGAACTGGCGCGGGCGCTCGACTGCGGCGACCACCCCTCGTTCGTGTGGATGATGGCGGTTGCCGTCGGGGTCGACGCTTTCACCTCGATCCCGTTCGCCTACCTGCGCTACCGCAAGCGCCCGGTGAGGTTCGCGGCGCTGAAGCTCGCCAACATCGGGCTTAACATAGGGCTCAACCTGTTCTTCATACTGCTGTGTCCCTGGCTGGCCGCCAATTACCCGGCGGCGGTGGGGTGGTTCTACGACCCGTCGTTCGGGGTGGGCTACATCTTCCTTGCCAACCTGATAAGCTCGCTGGCGGTGCTGCTGCTGCTCGTGCCGGAGCTGACGGCCGAGCCTTACTCGTTCTCGGGGAGGCTGTGGCGCGAGATGATCCGCTATTCCTTCCCGCTGCTGGTGCTGGGGATAGCCGGCATCATGAACCAGACGATCGACAAGATTCTCTACCCTCTGCTTGTGGCCGACAAAGCTGAGGCGATGGCGGGGCTGGGGGTCTACGGGGCCAACTACAAGATAGCTATCGTGATGGTGATGTTCACCCAGGCGTTCCGCTTCGCCTTCGAGCCGTTCATTTTCGCGCAGAACCGCGAGGGGGCCAAGGGGGAGAGCGACGCGGCCTACCGCAGGGCGATGGACTGGTTCGTGATCGCGGGCCTGTTCATATTCTTAGGGGTGATGTTCTACCTGCCTGTGCTGAAATACTTCATCTCGCCGGAATACTTCTCCGGCCTGCGGGTGGTGCCCGTGATAATGATGGCGGAGCTCTTCTTCGGCATATTCTTCAACCTGTCGCTGTGGTACAAGCTGACCGACAAGACGATATGGGGCACCTGGTTCTCGCTCTTCGGGCTTGGCGTGACGCTGGCGGGGAATATCATCTTCGTGCCCCGCTACGGCTACATGGCGTGCGCGTGGTCGGCGTTCGCCTGCTACGGCCTGATGATGCTTGCGAGCTATCTCGTCGGGCGCGTGAAGCGCCCGGTGGGTTATGACATACCCAGGCTGCTGGGCTATTTCGCGGTGGCGATGGCGCTCTACGGGGTGTCGGTTGTTTCCACCACCGGTGACAATCTGGTTGACTTCGCCGTCCGCTCGGCCCTGCTGCTCGCCTACGGCGGGGTGGTCTGGCGCGCTGAGCTGCGGCCGCGCCGGGGCGGAAACGTTTTTTAAACTCGGTTGTGTTGGTTTTTGGCGGGGAAATCACTAACTTTGCGGTCTGAAAAGGAAATACGTTAAACAACCATAACCGCCCTAACAGGCAACCATCTACAAAGATTATGAAAATCGAAAAAATCATCGGTCGCGAAGTCCTCGACTCGCGCGGCAACCCTACCGTTGAAGTTGACGTGATTCTCGAAAGCGGCGCCCGCGGCCGCGCTTCCGTTCCCTCCGGCGCTTCCACCGGCGTGAACGAGGCACTCGAGCTCCGCGACGGCGACAAGAGCCGCTACATGGGCAAGGGCGTCCTCAAGGCAGTGGCCAATGTCAACGGCCCCATCGCCGACGCCCTCAAAGGAATGAGCGCCCTCGACCAGATCGCCATCGACGAGACAATGCTCAAGCTCGACGGCACCGACACCAAGTCGAACCTCGGCGCCAACGCCATCCTCGGCGTTTCCCTCGCCGTTGCCAAGGCGGCCGCTGATTACCTCGACCTCCCCCTCTACAAATACATCGGCGGGTGCAACACCTACTGCCTCCCCGTGCCGATGATGAACATCATCAACGGCGGCGCTCACTCCGACGCCCCCATCTGCTTCCAGGAGTTCATGATCCGTCCGATCGGCGCCGCTTCGTTCCACGAAGGGATCCGCATGGGCACCGAGGTGTTCCACAACCTTAAGAAAGTGCTCAAAGAGCGCAACCTCTCGACCGCTGTCGGCGACGAGGGCGGCTTCGCCCCCAACCTCGACGGCACCGAGGACGCCCTCCAGGTGATCATCAAGGCTATCGAGCTGGCCGGCTACACCCCCGGCAAGGACGTTACCATCGGCCTTGACTGCGCTTCCTCCGAGTTCTTCAAGGACGGCGTTTACGACTACACCTGGAAGCAGGGCGAGAACGCTCCCAAGCTCACCTCCGAGCAGCAGGCCCAGTTCCTCAAGGACCTCGTCGAGAAATATCCCATCGACTCCATCGAGGACGGCATGGCCGAGAACGACTGGGAAGGCTGGAAGATCCTCACCGACCTCATCGGCGGCCGCTGCCAGCTCGTGGGCGACGACCTGTTCGTTACCAACGTGAAGTACCTCCAGCGCGGCATCAACGAGGGTTGCGCTAACTCGATCCTCGTGAAGGTCAACCAGATCGGCTCGCTGACCGAGACCCTTCGCGCCGTCGAGCTGGCACAGCGCAACGGCTACACAGCCGTCATCTCACACCGCTCGGGCGAGACAGAGGACGCCACCATCGCCGACATCGCCGTGGCCACCAACGCCGGGCAGATCAAGACAGGTTCCGCTTCCCGCTCCGACCGTATGGCCAAGTACAACCAGCTCCTCCGCATCGAGGAAGAGCTCGGC
>CAJTRT010000059.1 GCA_910579105.1 uncultured Muribaculaceae bacterium
AACACTTGGCTCCTCGGAGCCGTTAACAAATTCTCAAAAAATAACCGAAGTATTGGCATATTGCTGGTAAATGGAATTGGTTTGCGCAAATATACGGAATTTTCGCATATTTGCAACGTTCGCACCAGCAAAATCGCTATTTATGCCATATTTTTATCAAAACACGGCTCAAAATGACACCCAATCGGCGTATCGGCGAGCACCAGAGGCACCGCCGCCATCGGCTCGGAGGGCATACGCCGGCACCTACTGCTTGTCTGGCAGATGCTCCCATACATAGAGGCGGTCGGAGGGGCGTATCTTTACATCGACGGGGATTGACACGCTATCCCCCTTTACGGCGACATCCACCGGACGCAGCCCGACGCGCATCTCCCCGACGCGGCGTATGACAGTGCCGGTCGTGGGACCGACAATCACAATCTCGTCGCCCACGCGTATCTCGCCGGCCTCCACAAGGAACTCGGCGACACCGAGCTTCGAGAAATAACGCACCCCTTTGGCGGCGTAACGCTTGACACGGGTGGCCGAGGAGCCGTATTTCATCGACCACTCCCCGAGCCGCTGCCCGAGATAATAGCCGTCCCAGAAGCCGCGGTTGAAGATTTTGCGCAGGTCGTCCTCCCAGGCCGCCACGCGTTCCGGGGTATAAGTGCCGTCGCAGAGGGCTTGCAACGCCTCGGAATACGCCTTGGTGGCAAGGTAGACATACTCCGGCCCGCGGGCGCGCCCCTCGATCTTGAACACGCGCACTCCGGCGTCGACCATCTTGTTGAGGAAGTGGATGGTGCGCAGGTCCTTGGGCGACATTATGTATTTGTTCTCGATGTCGAGCTGGTCGCCGGTCTCGCGGTCGGTCACGGTATAGCCCCGGCGGCATATCTGGGTGCAGGCTCCCCGGTTGGCCGAGGAATTCATCTCGTGGAGCGAGAGGTAGCACTTGCCGGAAACCGCCATGCACAGCGCTCCGTGGCAGAACATCTCGATGCGCACAAGCTCGCCGCGGGGACCCCGGATCTGCCTCTCCTCGATGGCGCGGTGGATCTCGGCCACCTGGTCGAGGTTAAGCTCGCGGGCGAGCACCACCACGTCGGCCCACTGGGCGAAATGCCTCAGGGTGGCCGTGTTGCCCACACTCTGCTGCGTGGATATGTGCACTTCCAGCCCCGCCGCCCTGGCTTCGAGAATCGCCGCCATGTCGGAAGCGATAATGGCGGTGATTCCCGCCTCCCTGGCCGCGGCGAGAATCTCCCGCAGCTTCGGCATATCGGAATCGTAGATTATGGTGTTGACGGTCAGATAGCTGTTGACCCCCGCGCCGCGGCACTCGGAAGCGATCCGCCGCAGGTCATCAAGCGTGAAGTTCACACTCGAACGGGCGCGCATGTTAAGCCCCTCGACACCGAAATATACAGCGTCTGCCCCGGCCTGGATGGCCGAACGCAGCGACTCGTAGCTCCCTACCGGGGCCATAACCTCAAAATCCTCGCGTCGCATATTCTTTCGCATTACTTGCGCGAAGTTACAAAGAAAATCGCGTATATTTGCGACCCTTTAATTTTTAGCATATGAGAATAGCAGTATACTGCTCGGCACGCCGCTCCATCGACCCGGCGTATGCCGACGACGCGCGCCGCCTGGGGCAGTGGATCGGCCGGAACGGCCACACCCTTGTCTACGGAGGCCTGGAATACGGCCTTATGGACGAGGTGGCCCGCGCCGCGGCTGAAGCCGGGGCGAAAGTGGTGGGCGTCGTGCCGCAGAGCCGCCTCCGCGACCAGCACCCGGCAAACACCCTCAGCATCGGGGTCTCGACACTCCACGAGCGCAAACAGACGATGGAAGAGAACGCCGACGTCTTCGTCGCCCTCGAAGGGGGCCTCGGGACAATCGACGAGATAATCTCCGCCTTAGTCTCCATGACCTTCTTCCGGTCGTTCCAACCAATCATGATGCTCAACCGCGACGGCATCTACACACCCCTCCGACAACTGTTCGACACCCTGGCGGAACACCGCCTCGCTGGCCCTCCGGCGACAGAAGCCGTCAGCTTCCTCCCCGACATCGAAGCACTGACGGCGGCGTTGCAGGCCGAGGCCGAACGCCTCGCGGCCAACAACGACACGCTTGAAAACAGCTAACCGACACAACAATATGAAGATATATACCAAGACAGGCGACCGCGGAGCAACCTCGCTCGTGGGAGGCAAGCGCGTCAGCAAGGCTTCGGAACGCCTCGAGGCCTACGGAACAATCGACGAGCTGAACTCCCACATAGGCCTCCTGCGCGCCACCCCCGGCACTCCCCGTGAAGCGCTGCCGCTGCTCGAATACATCCAGAACAAGCTCTTCAACATCGGGGCATACCTCGCCACCGACAATACCGACAACCCCGCGCTCCTTCCCGCCGGCCTGTCGGCAGACGCCTCCGAACGCCTGGAAAAAGCCATCGACGAGGCCGATGCCGAGCTCCCTCCGCTGCGAGCATTCATCCTTCCCGGAGGGTGCCCCGCGGGAGCGACGGCCAACGTGGCGCGGACGGTCTGCCGCCGGGCCGAACGCCGCGTCATAGCCCTCGCCCGCGAGGCCGCCGTGGCCCCGGAGGTGACAGCCTTCATCAACCGCCTGAGCGACTACCTCTTCACCCTCGGCCGCCTCTGCAACCACCGCGCCGGCATCGCCGAAGCGGAGTGGCGCCAGGAGCTCTGATCCCTCCCCCGAAACCGCTCCGTAGAGCCAGCATAACCCCGGTGCCCCCGCGAAGCCGTTCTGTGGAGCGAGCGTAAGCGAGCGGCCACCACCTCTCGTTGGGGCGTTGGGGCGCCTCCCCGCGCAGGGCGGAAGCCAGGCGAGGCAACCGCTCCAACCTTTAAATTCCACACCGCGGAATAATAAAACACCCCCTCCTGCGTTATTGGTATAGCGCGCCGCGGAGCAACCCCGCCCTGCGGCCGCTAACCATCACTGCCACAACCAATAAACCAACAACACCTACCATAATGTACTGGACACTTGAATTAGCATCCAAACTCGAAGACGCCCCCTGGCCCGCGACCCGCGAAGAACTCATAGACTACGCGCAGCGCTCCGGCGCCCCCCTCGAAGTGATCGAGAACCTCCAGGAAATCGAGGACGAGGGCGAGACCTACGAATCCATCGAGGACATCTGGCCCGACTACCCCTCCAAGGAAGACTTCTTCTTCAACGAAGAGGAATATTAAGGCTTAAAAATGCGCACAAAACACTGATAACCAGCCATATAAACTAAAATAATTTGTTTGTATGGCTGGTGTTTTATAGCCTCAGATGGCAAAATATGTTTGTATTTTTGCCCTATATTTGCTGGTTTGTTTGTATATAATTCAGGTAAGATATTGTATTATTATATAGAGGAGGAATATCCATATAATTAACATTTATTATTACATCTGTGTCATATTGTTGCTCATATCTGTCTGTAATTTTGCAGAAAGAACTAAAGCTACTTTTATGAAACACGACCACACAACCATAATTACAGGTGACGGGCAGCAAGTGCAGGCACAAGCGCCAGTGATTGTGTCGGCAAGCCGTGCGACGGATATTCCGGCGTTTTACACCCGTTGGTTTTTTGACCGGCTTCAGAAGGGATATGTGCGTTGGCGCAATCCCTTTTCGGGGCGAGACAGCTATGTTTCATTTTCCAACACGCGGTTTATCGTGTTTTGGTCTAAGAATCCGGCTCCACTGATTCCTTATCTGCCTATCTTACGAGACAAAGGAATTGGGTGCTATATCCAATTTACGCTTAACGATTATGAGCTTGAAAGTCTTGAACCAGGAGTGCCACCTCTCCAACAAAGAATCGAAACATTTAAGCGATTGGTTGATATGCTTGGCGTTGGCTCGGTAATATGGCGATTTGACCCGCTTGTGCTGACTGAGAAAATTGACATTGAAAATCTTATTGAAAAAGTCACTCGTATCGGAGACGAACTAAAAGGATATACCGAGAAACTTGTATTCAGTTTTGCCGACATTGCCGGATATAAGAAAGTCGGGCGGAACCTTTCGCAAGCCGGCGTCAACTACCGAGAATGGGAACAGGCATCAATGCTCGAATTTGCCGCAAGGCTTTCTGATATAAATCTCAAAAGATGGGGGCATACACTCGCCACATGCGCCGAAACTATCGACCTATCGGAATACGGTATCAAGCACAATCGCTGCATTGATCCTGACCTCATAGCACTCCTTTCGCCCGACGATGCTATACTTCAAAACTTTCTATATGGAGCCACATCCGATCCCGGCCAGCGTAAAGCCTGTGGCTGCATCCTATCAAAAGACATCGGTGCCTATAACACCTGTCCCCACTGTTGCCTCTATTGCTATGCCAATACCTCCTCGACATCAGCGATGGCAAACTACCGCACCCACCGCAGCAAGCGTTTTTCGGATTCAATATTATAAATTTAAAGAGTATGCATTTTACACCTCGGATTCTCAAATCAGCATATACATTTAACGAAATTTTCCAATCGGCTAAAGATTGGTTTTCTTCTTTGGAAGAATCAAAGAAAACGTCATTAAAGGAGGCTTTAGATCATGGGGCGGGACATTTGACAACATCAGACGAATTAAAAGCCTATATTGCCGCATACGGTGAGATTCATCAGGCGAAACTATTACAGGCATTTAATAATCTTCCACAAAAGATTTGGACTGAAGGAGGCTTATCTGTGGTTGATTATGGTTGCGGACAAGGTATCGCTGAAATGGTTTTAGCAGATTTCATTGCTTCAAAATGGATAGACAATGATTTTATCAAGGACTTTATCTTAATTGAACCCTCGAGAAAAAATCTTGAGCGATGCGCCCAATATGTCGAGGCATTTTATGCAGATGCAGGAAAGACTTCAATTTGCAAAAGCGATAAAGAGATAACAACTGACGATATTAAGCCGAAGTGTCAAACAGTCCTACATCTATTCTCAAATGTCATAGATTTGGATGACTTCGACGGAGAAAGGATTACGTCGTTATTGAGCGAAGATAAGTCTCACAACAATATCGTTGTTTGTGTGAGTCCGTATTATCAGGAATCCTCTCGTGGAAAACGAATGGCAACATTTGGAAAGATGTTGCAAGGCTACACATGTCATTACAAATTTGAAAAACATACCGATGAATGGGATAAACCATATAGCTGCCAAATCCATATCTATGTCAGTTCTTATTATTGATATGTGCTGACATTCCCAGTAAATCATTTGTTTGTACTGGAATATTCTCCATTGGCGTTTTATCGCCTCAGAGGTCAAAAAATGTTTGTGTTTAAGTCAGGAGGCACCGTGTAACATACTGATAATTAATACTAAAACCATTCTTCAACGAGGAGGAGTGTTAAGGACTTGAAAATTCGGATAAAGGACTTATAGCCAGCGACGCGTACGGGTGATTCCGTTTGTGTCGCTGGTGTTTTA
This sequence comes from uncultured Muribaculaceae bacterium, assembly GCA_910579105.1. Classification (GTDB taxonomy): domain Bacteria; phylum Bacteroidota; class Bacteroidia; order Bacteroidales; family Muribaculaceae; genus UBA7173. The sequence continues at coordinate 5,466 of CAJTRT010000059.1, forward strand.
AAGGCTCAATCGGGAAAAGAAACTTATGCTCTCGCTCCAAGCGCCCTGGTCCGACCGCGTATAAAGCGCATATGGCATCGTGCTTTGCAGGTCGGATTCGACCGGGGCGGATGAGGCGGCGCGTCAGGCCAGCTTTACGAGCTCGGGGACGTAGCCGCGGACGCGGCGGGACGACTCCTCGCCCGGAAGCGTCACCTCGGCGGCGCGGTCGGCGAAAACCATGGCCACCCGGTTGCCGGTCTCGTCGTCGGTCTTCGTGACCACGAGGATTTCGGCCTCCCCGAGCCGGTATCGGTCAAACTCAGCGCGCCCGCGCCACATGGCTGGGTTGTCGCGCCTGAACGTCATCGCGTCGCTAACGTAGTTGAACAGGCGGCGTTCGCGGTCGTCGTCGGCCTTGAGGTGGCCCGAGGTGCGGGAAGCGTTGTCAGGCTGGCCGCCGTCGCAGTCGCGCGACAGGTCGGCGAACTCGTCACCGTAGTACAGCGTCACAGGGCCGGGATATCCGGCGAGAATGGCGAAGCGCGTCATGAGGTTCACCTCGTCGCGGCCGTCATAAAAGCTGTCGGCGACCCTCACCCCGTCATGGTTGCTCAGAAACAGGTTCGGCAGCACGTCGTCAGGGGCGTAGCCGCGATCTGACGGCGACGAGTACACCCTTACCACGTCATCCCATCCGTTATCGAGGCCACCTGAGCCCTGGCCGTCCATCGCGCCGCTTATAAGCTGCTTGCCGTCGAAATCGAAAGCGCTTTTGAGCCCTCCGTCGCGGAACACACGCGAGCTGATGCCAGCGGCGTCGCTCCAATCCTCACCGACCATGTAGCCGAGTGTGCCCCAGGCCTTGCCTTCCCGCAGACGGCGGTCGCACAGCTCCCTGACCGCCTGCGAGATCTCGCACCAGTAGTTATGGCCTCCCTGGCACAGTTGGTAGGCCTGGTCGAAGCGCCATCCGTCGATATCGAACCGGTCGATCCAGTATGTGGCGACCTCCTTGAAGTATTCGAGCGATTCGGGATACTTGACGTTACCGGTTCCGCCGTCCTCGCCGCGGTCGCTCAGCGACGGAGTGGAATCAATCGCGTGGCCCGACGGTGAGGGGCGGCTGACACCGCCGTGGTGGCCGAACACCCCGTCGAGGAACACATACAGGCCGCGGTCGTGGGCTTTATCGACAAGCTCCCTGAGATCGTCCTCCGTGCCGAAGTGCGGGTCGATCTTGAAATAGTCGCTGGCGAAATACCCCGTGGCGCGCAGCTTCTCGCCGCCGTCGGCTTCCGAGCTGTCGAAGATCGGGGTGAGCCATATCGCCGTGGCCCCGGTACGGGCTATGTGGTCGAGAGCGTCAATAACGCCCCTGAGGTTCCCGTCCTTACGTTCTCCCTCAGGGCCCCAGAGCTTGTCGTAACCTTCGGCCCCGCCCTCTCCGTGGAGGAACGACCCGACCATGACCTGATAGATTGTGAGCGAACGCCAGTCGCGCTCCGGCAATTTCTGTTTCGTTTCCATAGTGATCAAGATTAATTTACGGAGTTAGACATTTATATTTATCCTAAACCGCGCCGACGCCGGAGTTGTTCATGGACGGCCCCGGCGGCCGGCCCCGGAATTACAGGCGCCGAGGCGGAGATAAATTTTGAGGAGGAACGGATTTTTGCTAATTTTGCGGCAGGAAAACAATTTAGCTGCAACATAAATGTACAGGACCAATACTTGCGGAGAGCTCAGGCTGTCCGACGCCGGCCGCGAGGTGACACTCGCCGGCTGGGTTCAGCGTGTTCGCAAGATGGGGGGCATGACGTTCGTCGACCTCCGCGACCGCTACGGCATCACCCAGGTGGTGTTCAACAACTCCGACAACGCCGAGCTCTGCGAGGCCGCCAACCACCTCGGCCGCGAGTTCGTGGCCAGGATAACGGGCACGGTGCGCGAGCGCGAGGCCAAGAACCCCAACATCCCCACCGGCGACATCGAGCTGATCGCCGCGAAACTCGAAGTGCTCAACCGCTCCGAAATCCCCCCCTTCACAATCGAGGAGGAGACCGACGGCGGCGACGACCTGCGAATGAAGTTCCGCTACCTCGACCTGCGCCGCCCCAACGTGCGCCGCAACCTCGAGCTGCGCCACCGCATGACCATGGAGGTGCGCCGCTATCTCGACTCCAAGGGGTTCCTCGAGATCGAGACCCCGATGCTCGTAGGCTCCACCCCCGAGGGCGCGCGCGACTTCGTGGTGCCCTCGCGCATGAACCCGGGCCAGTTCTACGCCCTGCCCCAGTCGCCACAGACGCTCAAACAGCTCCTGATGGTGTCGGGCATGGACCGCTACTTCCAGATTGTCAAGTGTTTCCGCGACGAGGACCTGCGCGCCGACCGCCAGCCGGAATTCACGCAGATCGACTGCGAGATGAGTTTCGTCGAGCAGGACGACATCATAAACCTTTTCGAGGGGATGGCCAAGCACCTATTCAAGGAACTCCGCGGAGTGGAGCTGGCAGAGCCGTTCGTCCGCATGCCCTGGGCCGAGGCCATGAGGCTCTACGGCTCCGACAAGCCAGACCTGCGCTTCGGAATGACGTTCGTCGAGCTGATGGACATCCTCAAAGGGCACGGTTTCTCCGTGTTCGACGACGCCGCGTACATCGGCGGCATCTGCGCCAAGGGAGCCGCTTCCTACACCCGCAAGCAGCTCGACCAGCTGACCGACTTCGTCAAGCGCCCTCAGATAGGAGCCAAGGGGATGGTATACGCCCGCGTCGAGGCCGACGGCAACGTCAAGTCGTCGGTTGACAAGTTCTACACCCAGGAGACCCTCCAGAAGCTCCGCGAGGCAATGGGAGCCGAGCCGGGCGACCTGATCCTCATCCTATCGGGCGACGACGCGATGAAGACGCGCAAGCAGCTCTGCGAGCTCCGCCTGGAGATGGGCAACCGCCTCGGGCTGCGCGACAAGAACAAGTTCGCCTGCCTCTGGGTGGTCGACTTCCCGATGTTTGAGTGGAGCGACGAGGAGCAGCGCCTCATGGCCATGCACCACCCCTTCACCCACCCCAAGGACGAGGATATCGCCCTGCTCGACACCGATCCCGCAGCCGTGCGCGCCGATGCCTACGACATGGTGGTCAACGGCGTGGAGGTCGGCGGCGGCTCGATCCGAATCCACGACTCCGCCCTTCAGGCCAAGATGTTTGAAATCCTCGGCTTCACGTCCGAGAAGGCCCAGGAGCAGTTCGGCTTCCTGATGAACGCCTTCAAGTTCGGCGCACCCCCCCACGGAGGCCTCGCCTACGGCCTCGACCGCTGGGTGAGCCTCTTCGCAGGCCTCGACAGCATCCGCGACTGCATCGCCTTCCCCAAGAACAACTCCGGCCGCGACGTCATGCTCGACGCCCCCGCCGCGCTCGACCAGAAACAGCTCGACGAGCTGCAGCTCGCCCTCGACCCCAAAGACAAGGAATGAGCGCGCCCGTCGTCACCAACCGGCAGATCGTTGAAGCGATAGAGGAGTTCGCTCCCCTGTCGCTTCAGGAAAGCTGGGATAATTCCGGCTGGCAGGTCGGCGACCCCGGCGCCGAGTGCCGCGGCGTGCTGCTGTGCGTCGACCTCACCCCCGCGGTGATTGAAGAAGCCGCCGCCCGCGGCTGCGACCTGGTAATCACCCACCACCCCCTGATATTCCGCGGCGTAAAGAGCCTCGTCGGGCGCGACCGCGTGACGGAGTGCCTCACCGGGGCTGTCCGCCGCGGCATCACCGTCTATTCCAGCCACACCTCGGCCGACTGCGCCCCCGCCGGGGTGTCGGCAGAGATGGCCCGCATACTCGGTCTTACCGACGTAGCCACGCTCGACGGGAACTCCGGCCTCGGAGCCGTCGGCGACCTCCCCTCACCGATGCCCTGGGACGCTTTCGCCCGCAAAGTGAAAGAAACCTTCGGCTGCGCCTCGCTACGACTGTCGCGGCCGGCAGACCCAAGTTGGGCGATCACCCGCGTGGCACTCTGCGGAGGCGCCGGTGGCGATCTCATCGACCGCGCGATAGAAACAGGAGCGCAGGCCTACGTCACCGCCGACTGCAAGCACAATCTGTTTCTCGACCGCCGGGAAGAGATTCTGCTGCTCGACGCGGGGCATTTCGAGACCGAGCGATGCACAAAAGCCCTTTTTCATCGCGTAATTAGCGAAAAATTCCCTAACTTCGCGGTTTGGGAATCAGAGGCTGAGGAAAACCCGGTGCTTTACTTCTGAAAGCGCCGCGTCTCCCTCGCCCCGCGACCAGTGCTATTTCATACCGTTACCATATATGGCCACAGAAAAGAAGAAATCCGATAACCTCTCGGTTGAGAGCCGCCTGGAATCGCTCTACAAGCTCCAGACTGTCCTCAGCGAAATCGACCGTATCAAAACCATCCGCGGAGAGCTCCCGCTCGAAGTGAAGGACCTGGAGGACAACCTCGAGGGTCTCAAGACACGCATCGCCAACTACGAGGCCGAGATCGAGCAGCTCAAGGAGAAGCTCGCCCAGGAGAAGGTGAAAGCCCAGGACTCCCAGGCAAAGATCGCCCGCTACAAGGAGCAGCTCGACAACGTGCGCAACAACCGCGAGTTCGACCTCCTTTCAAAGGAAGTAGAGTTCCAGACCCTCGAGATCGAGCTTTGCGAGAAGCACCAGGGAGAGTACGCCCGAATGATCGAAAGCAAGACACGCGACATCGAGGCCACCCGCGAGAAACTCGGCGACCACGAGCACGTACTGGCCGAGAAGAAGGCCGAGCTTGAGGAAATCGTCAGCGAGACCCGCCAGGACGAGGAACGACTCCGCGAGCAGGCCAAGAACCTCGAGACGCAAATCGACGAGCGCACGCTCACCGCTTTCAAGCGCATCCGCAAGAACGCCCGCAACGGCCTCGGAGTGGTCTACATCCAGCGCAACGCCTGCGGCGGCTGCTTCAACCGCATCCCGCCCCAGCGCCAGCTCGAGATCAAGATGAGGAAGAAAATCCTCGTCTGCGAATACTGCGGCCGAATCCTCATCGACCCCGAAATCGCCGGAATCACCGAGGAAGCCCCCGCCAAATAAGCGCGGTTCCCAGCGTATTCCGCGAAAACCAACGCCAAGGACAGGAAACAGGTGGTTACGGAACTCGACCGGCTAACGCTGCCGAAAGGTGTCGCCAACTGCCACGCTTTCAACTCGGCCGACTTCGCCTCACTCAACGGGGCGAAAGCCGACCGCGTGTCTTTCCTGGCCGTAGGAGATAAAAAACCGAAACTATGGCTGACCGCCGGTCTCCGCGACGGAGAGTGGCGGTCGCCCTTTTCCGCCCCGTTCGGAGGATGGACGGGGATGCCAGACGTCTCGCAGCGAGCCATGTGCGAAGCCGCCCGCGACCTGCGCCTATGGGCCGAAGAGCGCCGCCAGCCCCTCCGCATCGGCCTCCCCCCGTTAGCTTACGACGAGACATTCCTCACCAAGAGCCTCTACGCCCTCAGCCGCGAGGGGCGCGTGGAGCTGCTCCAGCCCGACTACTATTTCCTCCTCTCCGACTTCTCCGACTACGACGCGCGCATCAGTTCCGCCGCACGCAACAAGCTCGCTAACGCCCGGCGCCACCCGTTCAGCTTCGAGGCCTTCCCCAAGACCGGCCCAGAGGCGCTGGCCCGCGCCTACGCCGTCATCGAGCGCAACCGGGCCGAACGCGGTTACCCCCTTGCCATGAGCCTCGACGCCGTGATCGCCACGCGCCGCGTCATAAAGATGGATGCGTTCCTGCTCACCCTCGACGGCCGCGACTGCGCCGCCGCCCTCGTGTTCCGCGTCCTCCCCGACGTCGGGCTGATCGTCTACTGGGGCAACACCGCCGACAGCAACGAAGTCCGCGCCATGAACATGCTGGCCTACAAAGTCTTCGGACACTACCACGCCGAAGGCCGCCTCCGCCTCCTCGACATCGGCCCCGCCGACCTCGACGGCGCCCCCAACCTCGGCCTCATGGAGTTCAAGGAAGCCATCGGCTGCCGCGTCACCCCCCGCGCCACCTTCCTCCTGGATTAATCCAGAGTCTACCGCAATCCAGCCAAACCACCACGGCAGCCTTGCCCGTTACCGCAAAGTTAGCGCTCCGCCCCGTACATCCGTATGCGATAGTGCGACATATCAACCACCTGCTCTCGTAGAAACACAGCGTCATCCGGCGTATGTCAAAAGAATAATTCGTATCTTTGCGAATATCAACAAAGCACTGACCGCATTGCCGCTTAATCGCCTGTTGGTCGAACAGTAGCTTTAATGATCACTCTTTCACAACATCGCCCATTCAAACATGACGACAGCAGAAGAAATAAGAGATTTATTAGCCGATATTGAGAGTGACCGGGTAGAACGCACCATCTCGACTACGAACACCGATAAATTCGGTCAAGCCATATGTGCTTTCGCAAACGATCTTCCTAATCACGGGCTACCGGGTTATCTTATAATTGGGGCTGATGATAAAACCGGGGCAGTGAACGGCGATGTCAGAATAACAGATCAATTGTTGCAGAACCTGGGTGGCATCAAGACTGACGGCAAACTGCAACCCCAGGTGTCAATGACCGTGTCCAAAATTCCATTGCCGGAAGGAGATGTGGCGGTAGTAAAAGTGCAACCTTGTCAATTTACCCCCGTAAGATACGAAGGACGCATCTGGATTAGGAATGGTCCGCGCAAATGTATCGCAAGTGAGGAAGATGAAAGGCTATTGTTAGAAAAAAGAACCAGCCGGATGCTCACATTTGACGCGTTGCCATGTCTCGATTCAACCATTGATGACTTGGACCTGGATGCGTTCAAACAACAATATCTCCCCAAAGCATTTCCCGAAGAAGTTCTGAACGCTGAAAGACGCAGCGTGGAGCGACAGTTGGAGGCTTTAAATTTCTTCTCCACCCGCCATAATTGTCCGACATATGCCGGTATCATTATGTTTGGCCGAAATCCCGAAAAATTCATGCCCGGATGTTACGTCCAATATGTACGATTCGATGGGCTGAACCGAGCCGGCCAAATCAAAAATGAGTACAAATTTTCCGGCAACCTGGTTAAAATTCTTTCCCAACTTGACACGTTTGTTGATGCCACCATCACAAATCGGCGCCCTATCCCGGTATCAGCCCTCCGGGAAGAAGTAAAAGTAGATTATCCACATTGGGCGACGCGTGAGCTTTTGATGAACGCCATATGCCATCGCGACTACGAAGGCAACGGTCCCGTGCAGTTTTACCAGTACGATGACCGTATCGAGATTATGAATCCGGGCGGTCTGTATGGAAAAGCCACACCTGAAAATTTCCCATATGTGAACGATTACCGCAACGGCATTGTTGCGGAAGGAATGAAAGTGCTTGGTTTTGTCAATCGTTATAGCCGGGGAGTGCAAACAGTTCAAGAGGAACTCAAAAACAACGGAAACGGCGAAGCTGAATTCAAACTACACTTAGGCACAGCTTTCCTTGTAATCGAAAAGGCCGGCAATCTGACGCCCAACATCTCAGAGTCAATGAAGAAAGGCCGAAGAAAGACCGAAGAAAGACCGAAGAAAGACCAAAGAAAGACCGAAGAAAGACCAAAGAAAGAGCTTGAAGAAGTGCTATCCCTTATCCGGGAAAATCCGAACATAACGTATCAGAATCTCATGACCTCGTTGCACATCAAGAATTCAGCAATTTACGAACGTGTCAAAAAATTGAAAAGCATGGGCTTGCTCAAGCGTGTAGGCGGTCGCTCTTCCGGCAAATGGGTTATAATCGAATAATCTTGCCCGCAGACAAAACGGTCGGCCAAGCCACCCATATAACGATCGAGGGAACAGTCTACGCAGAGACCTTTTTTACGAAAACAGTCCCCACAGAGACCATTTCGCAAAAATGGAACTTACAGAAATCATTTTGCCAAAATGATTATTGTAAAGATTAAATATTATTGTCTTGATTCAATCTGCCAAGCGCACCTATTATAACGCTGCTCAGAACAAATGCGAAAAAACAATGCACTGAACAAAGTATTTGTCCCTTATGCCTAAACGACACCAATGTCTGTATTTTCAACTATTTTCTCCTCAG
>CAJTRT010000060.1 GCA_910579105.1 uncultured Muribaculaceae bacterium
AGGACGCCCCGTATTCCAGCGCGACGCCGCCAACATCCTGAAAGCCGACGCGGTGGTGGTAATCGCCACCCGCCCGCATCCGATCGGACTGGACTGCGGCCACTGCGGCTCGCCGACATGCGCCGAAAAGCCCGCGGGCGTGCCTTGCGTTTTCAACAGCGTGGATATCGGCATCGCGCTCGGTTCGGCGGCCGCCGCGGCCGCCGACTGCCGGGTTGACACCCGCGTGATGTATTCTGCCGGTATGGGCGCGCAGCGCCTGCGCCTGCTCGACACCCCGGAAGGGGAGTGCCGCCAGTACTTCGCCATACCAGTCTCGGCATCGTCGAAATCACCGTTTTTCGACAGGTGAAGGAGTGGCTCGACGACCTTAAACGCATACTGTTCCCGCACACCTGCGAGATATGCGGACGCACGCTTGTCAAAGGGGAACAGCTGATGTGCCTGCACTGCCGGGGGCGGATGCCTTACACCGGCTATCACGCTGACACCGAGAATCCGCTCACACTCAGACTCGCCAGCCGGGAGGCCCCTATCGAGACCGCCGCGGCGATGTTCCACTACGACAAGGATTCAGCCTACGCCAGCCTCATCCAGCGGGCCAAGTACGGCGGACGCCCGGAAATAGACCGCCTCCTGGCCGAAGAATACGCGGCGACGCTTATGGCAGCCCGGTTCTTCGACGGCATCAATCTGGTTGTGCCGGTCCCCATGGCGCTGAAAAAACTCCTGCGCAGAGGCTACAACCAGGCGCTCGAAATAGCCGACACCATAGGCGCGGCCGCCGGAATCGAGGTAGGAGAATACCTAACGGCCAAGTCGCACACCACGCAGACCCGCAAACACGCCGAGGAACGAGAGCGGAACGTCAGGGAGGTATACGCGGCAATCCCCGAAGCAGCGGAACTCGGCGGATGCCACATACTCGTCGTTGACGACGTGATAACCACCGGAGCAACAATCCTCGCCTGCTGCGCGGCGCTCCACCGTGCGGCACCAACCGCGAAACTCTCCGTGCTCGCCCTGGCAGCCACACACCGATGACACTAAAAAGCACAAACTATGAACGACAGGACATACAACATACTGGTGCCTGACGACGACCTCGACCTCGTCACCCGCAACACCCTCGAGGCCGTCGGACGCGACCCCCGGCTCAACATCACAATCGCGGGTCCCGGCGAAGAGGCCAATGGAGGAGTGGAAGCTCCGCCCATTCGCTCGAAACTCGACGTAAAGGCCATACGCTTCTACCGCGGGCTTATAAAGAGGCTCGGCATAAACGCCACCTTCTCGCCAAGCACCTCCGGCCTGGCCACGATGATCGCGGCTACTTTCGGACGCAGCGCCGTGAAGCACATCGGCTACCGCGGGACGCAGGCAAAAGTCCATCGTTCCGATCCGGCCAACCACCTGGCGCTCCTCAACCGCAGGGTAAGCCACGTCATATGCGAGACCCCGGACATAATCTCATACCTCGCCCCGCTTGTCGGCGCCGACAAGGTGAGCGGCATGCCCAAGCCGTTCCTCCTGTCGTGGGTCGACGGCGCTCTCGCCCATCCAAAAAGCGTCGACGGGCAACCGGCCGACGCGTTCAAGCTCATTTACATCGGTATGGCCAAAGGGAGGCCCCACAAGGGATTGCGCCAGCTCATCGACGCTATGACAATGTTGCAGGGGCAGCCGGTGACCCTCACCGTGATAGGAAGCGCCGAAGAGGCCGACATCGCCGCGGCGCCTCCGTCGGTGACATTCCTCGGCCCGCGGCGCGACGCCGTTGACTTCATCCCCACCCACGACCTGCTGATGCTGACCTCGACCCGCGACGCGTCGCCCCGCGTGGTGCGGGAGGCCCAGGCGTGCGGTGTGCCCTGCGTCGTGACCGACATACCCGGCGCGCGTGACCTGATCATTCCCGGCACGACAGGACTGCTGGTGAAACCCGACAGCCCCGAGGCGATAGCCGAGGCCGTAAAACGCCTTCTCGGCGATCCCGCCGAGAAGGCTGCCATGGCAGCCGCCACGCGCCCGTTCATAGAACGGGAATTTTCGTTCGACCGATATGTTGATTACTATACCGACCTGTTCATAAAGACATGCTCCGAATAAAACCCGCACAGCTTTCAGCCGGACGGTTGTTCGCCTGGTTCATAGGGACGCTGTACTTCAAATTCCTCCTCTTCGACCTGATCTGGGCTTTCGCCACCACGTTCTCCGGCTTCCAGTTCCCGATCGGCTACCTCACAAAACTGATGTTCGCGACCCTGCTGGCCGCCCCGCTTTTAGCGGTACGCTCGCGCTGGTGGATTATCGGCATAAGCCTGGCCGTCGACGCGTGGCTTGTGGCCAACCTGATGTATTTCAGGACATATTACACGGTAATCCCCCTGTCGAGCTATCTCCTGGCCGGAAACCTGGCTGATTTCACCGACAGCGTCACAGAATCGCTCCGCTGGGTCGACCTGCTGTTTCCGCTCACGACCATCCTACTCGCCGCCATCATATCGCGCACCTCCGTCAGGCAGGCGCTCAAAGGGCATATCCGGCATATGGCCGGGACGCTCGGCCTTCTGTTCGCCATTCCAGGGGTGATAGTCGCCGCCTGGATCATGGTCAAAGGGGGATTCAAGAAGGCTTACGAAGACCTCCTGTATGATTATTCGACCTGCGGGGCGGCGGTGTACACCATCCCCGGCACATGGGTCTACGAGCAGGTTTCCGGAGCGGAAGAACTTACTCCCGAAATCATGGGACGCATCGAGGCATGGCTCGACAGCCGTCCGGCTTCAGCCCTGCCGGACTCCGTGAAAGCCCGGATCACCCCGCCCGACAATATCATCGTCATCCTCTGCGAATCGCTCGAAAGCTGGGTGATCGGCACCAAGATAGACGGTGTGGAAATCACTCCGAACCTCAACCGCCTCGTCGCCGAGGACAGCACCCTCTACGCCCCCAACATGCTGACACAGGTACGCGGGGCGCGCTCGATCGACGCGCAGCTGCTGCTCCACACCGGTCTCTTCCCGGTGGCATACGGCGCTTACAGCTACCGCTTCCCGCACACCACCTACCCGTCGCTCGACAAAGCGTGGAAGCACCGCCATTCCGACGGCCTCAGCACCAGCTTCACCGTCGACAAGAAAATCGTATGGAACGCCGTCATCGCCGCGCAAGACTTCGGCATCGACGTGCTGCTCGACAAGCCACACTTCACCCTCGACGCCGCGACCGGGCCGCGCCACCGCCTCGGCGACCACTCGCTGCTGCGCCAGAGCGCCGAGCGAATCGAAACCGAGGAGCTGTTCAAAACCGGCGGCCACACTCTGCTGCAAATCGTCACATATTCGGGCCATACCCCGTTCATTATCCCCGACTCACTGCGACAGATCACCATCGACGAGCGATTCCCCAAGCGTTTGAAGCGCTACCTCGAAGTCGCCAACTATACCGACCGCGCCATAGGCACGTTCGTTGACCGCGTAAGGAGCAATCCCAAGTTCGCCAACACCATGATCGTGATCACCGGCGACCACGAAGGTATAGGCGCGGACCGCGCCGAATGGATAAAGGATCCGGAAATCGCCTCCTTTATGTCGGCCGGCCAGTTCACCCCGCTGATAGCGCTTAACTCCTCCGTCGGACTGAAATACGACGGGGTTCTCGGCCAGATCGACATGTACCCCACCCTCCTCGACCTCGCCGGGCTTTACGACTACCCCTGGCGCGGTATGGGCCGCAGCATCCTCGACCCCGCCAAAAAGCCATTCGCCGTTACTCCCGCCGGCGAAATCGTCGGCGACGCCTCGCAAGCCACCCCCGAGGAGGTCGCCCGCGCCAAGGAAGCCTACACCATCGCCGACCTCATCATCTCTACCAACTACTTCTCCCGCGCAGACCTCCCCGCCCAATCAGCGGAGTGAGACACAAAAACGGCACAGATAGCCCCTCTTTATTTCAGAAGTTTCTTATCGCTATCGCCACTCTCCAACACATTCATTTGATGAATGGCTATTTGGTTTAGTTTTATCAGTCGCTCGCTCTGCGATATGCCCTGTTCGATAAAAACAGCATTCAGATTTTCCATATTCGACAGGCATATAAGCTCGTTGATAGAGGCATAATCGCGTATATTGCCTTTAACGTCGGGATTGGCTTCGCGCCATTGCTTTGCTGTCACACCGAACATCGCCACGTTCAGCACATCAGCCTAGTTGGCATAAATCAAATTGGCTTGCGCCGGCGTAACCTCCACTGGGATCAGATTCTGCTTTATCGCATCGGTATGTATTCGATAGTTGATTTTAGACAGCTCGCGCTTGGCCGACCAACCCAGCAACCTCTGTTCCTCTGTTTTAAGCCGCTGAAATTCCTTGACGATATAAATCTTGAATTCCGGGCTAATCCACATCGCAAATTCAAAAGCGACATCCTTATGAGCGTATGTGCCACCGTAACGACCAGCCTTGGCCTGAACACTTATCGCATTCGTTCGTGCCACAAATTCTTTGACACTTATTTTGAAGCTGTTAAGACCGGCCTGGCCTTTAATTATGGCGAATTCGCCATAATTAAAGTCGGGATTATATACCTTTTCCCAGATACCGATATATTCAAGAGTGTTGCGATTTCGCAACCAGTCAGTGATAAAAAAATCCCCGTCTTTGGCACGCAACATATCTGTCAGACAAATATAGTCTTCGCCTTTGATCCTTACCACATTAACTTCGGTATTCTTCACAATTAGTTTTGTCATATCTATAATCTGTTAATATGATTATTCATAACCATTGCGTGCCATCAAGATGTTAGAGGAGTGAGACGCCGGAGATGGCGGCAAGGCGGGCGGCGAGGGAGGCAGCGGAATCGGAACGGATGGAGAGGGTCATAGCGCAGGAGTTGTCGAACTGCTGGGACAGAACCGCTACCTCGGGGTTCTTCACCACCTTCATGACGTCGTTCATCGCGAGATATGGGAAGATGAAGCTGATTGTCTCTTTCTTGTGGCACTCGATTATCTCTCCCGCCTCGATCGCCAGGCGCGCCGCCTTGCGGTATGCGGCGATCAAACCGGGTGTGCCGAGCTTTATCCCGCCGAAATATCGCACCACCACTATCAGCAAGTCGGTGAGATTTAACGAGTTTATCTGCCCCAGGATAGGCTTGCCGGCGGTTCCCGAAGGCTCACCATTGTCGTTGCTAAGGAAGTCGAGGCGGTCTGCTCCCAGCATATATGCCCAGCAGACGTGGCGAGCGTCGAAATATTCCTTTGAAAACCGCTTGACCGCGTCCCGGGCCTCCCCGGCGGTCGTCACCGGAATGGCGAAGCTCAGGAAGCGGCTGCGCTTTTCTGTCAGCGACGCTTCCGCGGGAGACGCGAGTGTATGATAGGTGTCGGACATAGGCTGTTGATGGTTAACCGCGTATGAGGTAGACAGGGTGATGGACTGAGAATCTATTCGTCAGGGAGAGGAGCGCGCTCGAACGCGTCGATAAAGGAGCCTGGGGTGGCGTTGTAGACCTTGGCCCCGAGCGACCTGGCATAAGGCACAATCGCGTGGTACGACTTGAACGCCAGGTAGAACCCGCGGAGCACCTCGTGCAGAGGCTTTCGGATGTATTCGGCCTTGATGCGCGAAAGCTCCTTTTCGTCGTCCTTGTAGAAATGTGGCTGTACCGTCGCCACACGGTTCTCATCGTCAACTGCGAGGCTTCCGAGCCATGAATGGTCAGCCCCGAGGAGGTATATGCGGCGGAAACCCATCCAAAGGCCGAGCATTATGGATGGAATCAACACATTGCGGGGCCGAGGCATGCCTCTTCGAGCGCGGAAGGCCGCCCGCTCGAGCCATCCGAAACCCTCGACACCGACGCAGTTGTACCTTCTTAGGACTACATTGGCTGCGGCCGCGAGCCTTTCAGGCACCTTGGCTGCCGCCGGGACGAACAAGGTCATAGGCCATTCGGCGGCAGAGAGACTATCCATCAGCCTCGCCACGTTGGCATCATCGGGATTTCGGAAGAAATGAGGGTCGGCCAGCACATAAAATTCAGGCCTTAACTCTTGGAACTCGGGAGTGTTACCAAAAAAATTCACAGCCATCAGCCTGTGGCGGCGCAATTTGCCGGCATCATTGTCGAGCGCCGCCCGCAGCGAGGGGCCGTTGCCCAGCACGACCAGCTCCTGACCGGGACATGCGCCGGCGCGGGGTATGCGGCAGTTCTGAGTCTGCAACGCGATCTTGACCAGCGACTTCACCGAAGCGCCTAACGCCCCGGTCCACGATGCTGCTTTGTCGGCTATGCTCATACGCTGCGTAAATAATCTGGGATATTTCCGCGAAAGTAGCAATTAAGCGGGTAATTACATCGCTGTTACAGCAAAAATTCGTAATTTTGCCATATGTTAGCTGAAAACAGCCTTAAAATCGATGTAGCCGAGGTTCTCCGCTCGCGTATGCCGCGGCTGTCGCGCCTGATTCCCAAGAGTCTCGTGCGATGGCTGGAGCGCGTCATATGCCAGGACGACATGAACCGGCTGCTTGAAGAGAACCACGGGCTCACCGGGGCGGAATTCTGCCGCGGGGTACTCGGGTCGCTCGGCATATCGGTTGACATAAAGCACGCCGAGCGTCTGCCCGCGAGAGAGGACCGCAGGGTTATCTTCGTCTCGAACCACCCCCTCGGAGGTCTCGACGGAATGGCGCTGATCGACCTTATCCAGCAGCATTACGGCGGCCAGGTATGGTTCATCGTCAACGACCTGCTCATGGCCGTGAAACCGCTCAATGACGTATTCCTCCCTATCAACAAGCACGGCGCGCAGTCGCGCCGCGCGGCCGGGGCGATCGAGGAGGCGTTGGCCGGCAACAATCCGGTGATAATATTTCCCGCCGGGCTTTGCTCGCGGATGCGCAGAACGTCGTACATGGGCAAGCACGGCACCGAGGTAGCCGACCTGCAATGGCACAAAATGTTCGTCAACAAGAGCATCCAGCACCACCGCGACATCATACCCCTGCATTTCAGCGGCCAGAACTCTCCCCACTTCTACAAAGTAGCCCGCGCCCGCAAACTGTTGCGCGTACCATTCAACCTCGAAATGATCTACCTGCCCCAGGAGGTATTCAAAGCGCGAGGCAGCAAATTCACCGTAACAATCGGAGCGAGGCTTCCATGGAACTCGGTCGCGGGGGGGAAAGACGCGCAGGGGTCGGCCAACTCAATCCGGTCCATGGCCTACCTGCTCGGCCAGGACTCTGTCGAAGCCCCAGTTCCAAACAATCCCTGAACCACTCATCACCAACACCCATGGCAGAACCGATCATACCCCCCGTTGACACCCGGATTATCGAAAAAGAGATGACGGAAGGCCGTTTCCTGCGACGCACCAACAAGGGGGGCAACGAGATATACGTTTTCGACGGACGGGAGGCGCCCGAGGTAATGCGCGAGATAGGACGTCTCCGCGAAATCGCCTTCCGCACCGCCGGCGGCGGTACCGGCAAGGAGTGCGACATCGACCAATACGACCTTATGGACCCGCCTTGCAGGCAGCTCGTGGTGTGGGACCCGCAGGAGAAAATCATCACCGGCGGCTACCGGTTCATCCTCGGCAAGGACATCCGCATCAATCCCGACGGCTCGCCCCGCATCGCGACCTCGCATATGTTCGACTTCTCAGAGCGCTTCATAAAGGAGATGCTTCCGCGGACAATCGAGTTAGGACGCTCCTTCGTGAGGCTCGAATACCAGTCAAGCCGGGCCGGGGCAAAGGCGATATTCGCCCTCGACAACCTTTGGGACGGCCTCGGGGCGCTGACGGTGCTGCATCCCGAGATAAAGTACCTTTTCGGGAAATTCACGATGTATCCCAGCTACGAGCGCGAGTGCCGCGACCTGCTGCTTTACTTCCTCAACAAGCACTTCCCAGACCCCGACAACCTGGCCCGTCCGTTCCATCCGCTCGCGACGCGGCCCGACACCCGGCGTTTCGCCGAAATCCTCAGCAGCGACAACTTCCACGACGACTACCTGACTCTGAACAGCGAGATACGCCGCCACGGCATCAACATTCCCCCGCTGGTCAACGCCTACATGACGCTCTCGCCGACGATGAAGATTTTCGGCACGGCCATAAACGACGAGTTCGGCGACGTGGAGGAGACAGGCATATTCCTCACTATCGACGACATCTTCGAGGAAAAAAAGCAACGCCATATCGAAACATTCCGATACGATGACACCGACCTGCACTAAACTTAAACTCCTGGCCGCGGCGCTCCTTGTCGCGACAGGGGCGAGGGCGGAATACGCCATAAACTACCACGGAGGGCTGCTCGGCACCCTCGGCGGAGGCGGTTTCGCACCATATTATATTTCCGCCAACCGCTACGGCACCGTCACCCAGAGCGGCAACGCCCTGCTGCGGGTCGGCTTCAGCCGCGACATCGACCGCTCCAGGCGGTTCTCCTACGGCTTCGGAGCCGACTTCATCGGAGGCTACGGCAGCTCTGCCGACTATCTCTCCTTTGAGCCGGCAAAACTGCCCGACCACTGGGACTGGAATCCCGAACAGCCGGCACCTGCCTGGGTTCAGCAGCTCTACGGCGAGGTGAAGTACCGCTCGCTCTTCCTGTCGGTCGGAATGAAGCAGCGGGGATCGGCCCTGCTCGACAACTCCCTTTCGAGCGGCGACATGACCCACAGCGCCAACGCCCGCCCCATTCCCGAAGTAAGGGCCGGATTCCTCGACTTCACCGACATCCCCTGGATCAACGGATGTGTGCAGGTACAGGGAGAGCTGTCATACGGCAAGATGATGGACGGCAAGTATAACGAAAAGCGTTACAACTACTATAACTACCACATCAACACCGGCGCCATATACACCTACAAGCGCCTGTATTTCCGCACCAAGCCCTCGATGCCGTTCTCGGCGACCGTGGGCATGCAGTCGGCCGGGTTCTTCGGAGGCACGACCACATTCTACGAAAACGGAGAGGTCACCAGATCCTACCATCTGTCGCGCGGGGCCAAAATGTTCCTCAAAATGCTGATTCCGACCGACGGCGGCGTTGATTACTACGCCGGAAGCTCGCTCGGCTCATGGGATCTGGCGCTCCGCTACCGTCTGAGGAACGGGGCCACTATCCGCGGTTACATGCAGAAGCCTTTCGAAAACGGCTCCGGCATAGGCTTCATGAACGGCTTCGACGCCCTATGGGGTCTCGAATACAAAGCCCCGGAACCGGGATGGATAAGCGGCGCTGTCGTGGAATACATCGACCTGACGAACCAGAGCGGGCCCAACCACTGGGATCCCGACGACTTCCCCGGAACCACGATGGGGGGAGAGTCGACCGGTGCCGACGACTACTACAACAACTTCGAGTACAACTCCTTCGCCAACTACGGCATGTCGCTCGGCACCCCGTTCATTCCCTCACCTATATACAACACCAACGGATGCCTGCAATTTCTCAACAACCGCGTGCGGGGATTCCACATAGGCATAGAGGGGCAGGCCGGCACCCAATGGGCCTACCGCGCCCTGGGCGGCTACCGCAAAGGATGGGGCACTCCGCTCATGCCGCTGCTCGAGCCCGAAAGCTCGACATCGGTAATGATCGAGGGAAAATACATGCCGGCCTCGGTAAAGGGGCTTGAAGTCTGCCTGCAGCTCGCCGGCGACAAAGGCTCCATGTTCGGCGACCATTTCGGCGCCCTGTTCGCGGTGCGTTATTCAGGAACCCTAACTTTTGGCAAAAAATGAACAACACTATACGCCAACGCCTGACGGTCTGGGCATTGATCCTTGGTTGCGTGGTTTGCGGATGCACCCGCAACAACGGCGATATCGGCTCCAAATTCGGGCTGTGGAAGCTGGCCGCGATGACTGTCGACGGCGCTCCGAATCCCGACTATGAGGGCAATATCTTCTGGGGGTTCCAAAGCGGATCGCTGACTTTCACCACCGCGGAATACACCAACGGAATCCCGGCGAACCTTAACACACCGGGGCACCTCGTCTTCGCCGGCTGGAGCGAGGCCGACGGCTACATCATTGTCGACACGGATTTCCGCGACGACCAAGGCACATACCGCTACACGCCACCCGCAGTGCTGATGCTGCCGGAACAGACCGCCGGCATACGTCTGAAAATCCTGTCGGAGGATTCCAGAAAGATGGAACTGGAACAAATTACCGCCGAAGGAACCCGCATCGTGTATTCGCTTCGGAAATGGAGCTGAACAAAACTGAAAAACCCATATGGCAAGAACGATAAAGAAAGCGTTAGTCACCGGGGCCGACGGATTCATCGGCTCCCACCTGGTCGAAGAGCTGCTTTCACGCGGAATAGAAGTGAGGGCTCTCAGCCAATATAACTCCTTTAACAACTGGGGATGGCTTGAAGGGATCCATAGCGACGGACTGGAAATCGTATGCGGCGACGTGCGCGACGCGGCCTACTGCCGCCGAATCGCCCGCGGGGTCGACACCGTGTTCCACCTGGCGGCGCTGATCGCCATCCCTTACAGCTACGAGGCTCCGGGCAGCTACGTCGACACCAACATCACCGGCACTCTGAACATCTGCCAGGCCTCGCTCGACAACAACGTGGAGCGACTGATTGTCACATCCACCTCCGAGGTCTACGGCACAGCACTCTATGTGCCTATCGACGAGAAGCACCCCCGGCAGCCCCAGTCGCCCTACTCCGCGACGAAAATCGGGGCCGACGCCATCGCCAAGAGTTTCCATAACGCGTTCGGGCTGCCGGTAGTCACTGCCAGGCCCTTCAACACCTACGGACCGCGCCAAAGCGCCCGCGCCATAATCCCCACGATCATCTCGCAGATCGCCAACGGCGAGCGGGAAATACAGGTCGGCGACCTTACCCCGACCCGCGACTTCAACTACGTTTCCGACACCTGCCGCGGCTTCGCCACCCTTGCCGAGACCGAGGGAATCGAGGGGGAAGAGTTCAACATCTCGACCGGAACGGAAATATCCATGGCAGACACGCTGAAGCTGATAGCGGAACTCATGGACGCGCCTGAGACGCGTTACGTCGTCGACCCGCGGCGGCTGCGCCCTGGCAAGAGCGAAGTGTTCCGCCTTTGCGGCGATAACGGCAAAATCACCGCGGCTACCCCGTGGCACCCCGAGGTGGGCATCGAGGAGGGACTGCGCCGCACGATAGCCTGGTTCACCGACCCGGCGAACCTCGCACTCTACAAATCAAACATCTACAACCGATGATAGCCGAGAGCAAGCCCCATTCAGAAGCCCTCGCGCCGGAGGATATTCCAAACCCATTCGCCGAGGAGGAAGCGATGGAAAACCGCGGCGAGCTACGGGCGAAACCGCTCAGAATCCTGTTCCTGGGAGGTGCCAAGCGCGTCTCCATCGGGCGTATGTTCCTTGATGCCGCCACGCGCCTCGGCTACCGGGGGGAGCTGTTCAGCTACGAGCTCGACAGCGAAGTACCCCTGGCCGAAATAGCCGCCATAATACCCGGCCTCAGATGGAACGACCCCGGACTGATGGACGAACTGCGCCGGGTGTGCGGGCGCCACTCGATAGACATCGTGGTGCCTTTCGTGGATCCCGCCATCGAGGCCGCCGCGATGCTCGACGGATTCCGGCGCCCGGACAACGGCCTCGTACGGAGCGCCACCCACACCGACGCCTCGGAAATCGCGCGGATTTTCGACAAGGTGGAAGCCAACACGCTGTTTCTTTCCCGCGGGCTTCCCGTGCCTAAGGACTATCCCCTGCGCGGAGCCTTCTTCCCGATGATCGCCAAGCCCCGTTTCGGCTCGGCCTCACAGGGCATCATCATACTCCACCGACCGACCGAGCTGGCCGACATCCCCAACCCCGAGGACTACCTTATCCAGGAATATGTGGCGCGGAGGGAGGAGTTCACCGTCGACTGCTACGTCAGCGGAGCCGACGGGGAGATTGTCTGCGCCGTGCCGCGCCGCAGGCTGGCGGTGGTAGGGGGCGAAGTCTCCGCTACCGTCACACTCCGCAACCCGGCGATCGAGGCGCTCGCCCGCGAGACATTGCGCCAGACCGGGCTGCGCGGGCCCGTCACCATCCAGATGCTCCGCGACACTACCGACGGGCGCCTGATGCTGATGGAAATCAACCCGCGGCTCGGCGGGGGAGCCGTCTGCTCGGTCCACGCCGGAGCCGACCTCCCTCTGATGATCCTCTCCGACCTCCTTGGCACAAAACCCGCCGTATGCGACAACTGGCTCGACGGCGTGAAAATATGCCGCTACATGCAGGAGGTCGTCTTCAAATGACCATAAGGCGTTGTAGGGACGCGGCGTGCCGCGTATCGCCGGCAATACGAATTATACGCGGCACGCCGCGTCCCTACAATTAAATCAGGAGGGTAACACAATTATGAGCATGCGACAAAAAGAGATTTTCCCGACAGGAAAGGTCATCATCATCGCCGAAGCGGGAGTAAACCATAACGGCGACTACGGGCGCGCGGTGGAGATGATCGCCGCCGCGAAAGAGGCCGGAGCCGACTATGTGAAGTTCCAGACGGCGGTGCCGGAGCTGGTCATCTCGTCCGTCGCCCCCAAGGCGGAGTATCAGAAAGAAACCACCGGGGCCGAAGAGAGCCAGCTGGAGATGTGCCGCAAAATCCACCTCCGGCTCGACGACTACGCTCCCCTGGCCGGTGAGTGCCGCCGGCAGGGAATCGGATTCATGTCGACCCCGTTCGACCTCCGCTCCATCGACTGCCTCGCACCCCTCGGGATGGACTACTGGAAAATACCGTCGGGCGAGATCACCAACCTCCCATACCTGCGCAAAATCGGCGCTCTCGGGGAGCCTGTCATCCTTTCCACCGGCATGTCGGAACTCGACGAGGTGGCAGCCGCACTGCGCGTGCTCGAAGAAGCCGGAACGCCGCACCGCATGGTAGGACTGCTACATTGCAACACACAGTACCCCACCCCGATGCGCGACGTCAACCTGCACGCCATGGAAGCGCTCCGCTCCCTTGGCGCGGGAGCGGTCGGTTACAGCGACCACACCGTCGGCACCGAGGTACCCGTGGCGGCCGTAGCCATGGGCGCCGCAATCATCGAG
>CAJTRT010000061.1 GCA_910579105.1 uncultured Muribaculaceae bacterium
CGTCAGCCTGGAGACTCTTTCGGGACAGGTGATGATGCTGATGTGGTACATGTCATTCATCTTCTTCCTCATACCGCTCCGCATGTTCGCCGGCATGAGCTTCAGTATGGATGACTTTTTCAACAGGCTTTACCCGTATGTGATAATTTACTGTGTGTTCTACTGGATAGACGGGCTGATTCTCAACGGGCCGGTATTCCTTCCGCAGCTGCAGCCCTTTATGGGCGTACACCCGTTTTACAAGCTCTATATGTTCCCGCTCAGCATGCAGGTATCCCGCGTGTACCCCCCGGGGTTCTATCTGGCGCTGATGCTTATGTACCCTCTCGTGCGCGAGTACAAACTGCGATGGTGGGAGGGGGTGCTTCTGCTGGTGAGCCTGATGATTACCAAGACATTCTCTCTCATAACGGCTGTCTTGCTGGGCTTCATAATCTGCCAGAAAGGATTCTCGAAGACAAGCAAATACTTCGTGCTCGGGGCGGGCCTGTTCGCAGCCCTGTACGCCGTCGATTTATCCATATCCGACATATCGCAGCTCGCGACTAACACCGGCAGCAGGCTGCGGGTAGCATCCACGATAAACCAGTTCGTCCTGCTGGATTCGGCGCAAGACTCCGAAGATCTCGCGGAGTTCGGCACCGGGCGCATGGCCCAGATCATTCCAAAAGTCGAAAGGCTCTACGGCATGGGCCTTGAATGGACGGGATTCGGATTCCTGCATCCATACAAGACCGACAACCCGGCTTTTATGATCGACAACGAGTATTATTCCGACATATCGCAGAGCGAGGAGTCGGTAGCCGCTGTGGAAGTGATTCCCGTGCAGGTGTTTCTGAACATAGGCTACCTCGGGTTGATATGGCACATTCTGTTCCTGACAGGCCTTATACTCGTGATACGCCGCCTGCCCGACGCAAAGTACTTCTGGACCCTGATGGCGATGTTCATATGGCTCGGCATCTCCGGCTTCTGCGGCATGGTGCAGGTACAGGGTCAGATGGTGGTCGCCACAGCTTTCGCGATGGTCATATTGCAGGACAAGACCCGCTGCGGGATAAACTGCGGCGAATCGCCGGTCCTATTCGTTAGAAAGCGGGCTTGACTGACCGCAAGCCGGTTTAAAACGCTATCGCCTATTTCAACCCGAAGAACCTGCGAGCGAGCCGGGAGGGAACGCGCTCGACACACTTGCTGACGAGGACCGACACGACGACCGCAGCCGCGCAGCTGACCACATAATACGGCACTTGCAGCCATTCCGACGGCATACGCCGCCAGACAAACAGCTCCAGGAACATCTGCGGGAAAATACCTATGAGGAAAATCTGGAACGAATAGTCGCGGAAAGAGGCGAAAAGCCGCGGCAGACGTTCACGCAGCCACACTCCCCACGCCACCGACATAGCGATTCCCGCGGAAGCCGTGACCACCGCGGGCGTCTCGCCGATAAGCACAGCGGCCGCGAAAGATGCCGTAAGCGCTACGGGCACCCACCATCTGTACTCCGCATACCTGTAAAGCGAGTATTTGAAAAACAATATACCGGCGACGAAATAAAACATATATCCAGGCACTCCGCCAAGGTTGAACCAGGGCCCGAAAGACCACGGGTTTCCGAAAACGAACGGCAGCAGCGTCGCCCCAAGCAACGCCATCTCGAGATACTGGTTTTTCAAAGCCGCGCGGTAAAGCGGGTACATGGCCATGAACCACAGCAGGGTAGCCACAAACCACATCTCGGCAATCGGGCCGTGGGCAGGGTCGAATAACGCTGCCAGATATGATTCCAGGCTGATCTCGACCCCGCCGCGTTTCGTATAGGAACCGAGAAATCCTTTCAGTACCAATGCGAAAAAGGTAAAGAACAAATATGGCAGCACCAGGCGCTTGAACTTGTCGGCATATAGCGCCCGCGTCCCCCATCCCTTCGCGAGTCTTGAATAGTATAGCAGCCCACCCGAAACGAACATAAAAAGCGGCATATGGAACGCGTAGCAGAACCGCGTCACCGCGGCGCTGAACCAGTAGAGCTCGCCAGGTACCCTGTAAGTAAAGCAACCGACATGGCCGATGACCACCAAGAGAATCGCCCATCCCTGGACTATCGAAAGCCACAGAATCTTCTGGTTGCCGCTTACCGGCCGGTGGCCGGCGGCAGATTGTGTTGAATCCATATTTGTGACGCGATATATGTTTGTGACGCGGACTTTGTCGGGAATCGGGTTGACGCTCGATAAATCAGTTGACCTGCACCGGGATCGACGTGGCAGCCGCCACCAGGTCGCCTATCGCCCGCAGTTCCGCGGCGGGAATCTTTTCGAGAGTGCGTGCGGGAGTCGGCCGGTCAATGGAGTAGAGCATTATCTCGCGGGGGCGTATGCGCCGGTACGCGTCGATGAGCGCCGACACTTCCTTCTCGGACGTATTGTCAATTCTCGCGCCCTCCCACTCTCCGCGGAGCATCATAGTCTGTATTATGCCTGTACCTGCGAACCGCGAGAGGCGGCCGATGACCCCGGCAGCGTTGAACCCCGGGTCATTGGGGCGGTCGAGCACCCTGACTGTGCCGTCGAGGGCCGAATCGAGTTTCAGAATATTGTTGTCGACCTTTTCAAGAGCGGCGCACACGGCATCGGAACCGAGGCGGGTAGAGTTAGTGAGCACGCTTACCTTCGCCTGCGGGAAGTATCGGTCGCGCGACCGCAGCGTGTCATCAACGATTTCCGGGAACTCAGGGTGCAGCGTCGGCTCACCGTTGCCGGAGAAGGTAATCACATCAAGCGCCTCCCCCGCCTCGCTCATCGCGGCGAGTTTCTCTTCGAGCAGCCGCGCTACCTCCGCGCGTGGCGCCATTCCGGTAGTGCCAGGACCCTGGGCATTGAACCCTGCCTCGCAGTAAAGGCAGTCAAAGGAACAGATCTTGCCATCGTCCGGCGTCAGGTTTATACCAAGCGATGTGCCGAGACGGCGCGAGTGGATCGGGCCGAAAATCGTTGAATGGAACAATACCCTCTGCATATGATTCATAGATTACGAGGGTGTGTCAAAAAAAATAATTAAGACACACCCTCAGATTATGATATTTTCACCCAGTCAGACTGTCAGGATCTCTTTCTCCTTGGCGGCGAAAAGCTCGTCGATCTGTTTCAGGTAGCGGTCGTGGAGCTTCTGGGCGTTGGCCTCGGCATCTTTCTCGACATCCTCGGGCATCCCTTGCTTCACCGCCTTTTTCAGACCCTCGATCGCGTCGCGGCGGGCGTTGCGAACCGACACCTTGGCGTTCTCGGCCTCAGCCTTCGACTGCTTAACGAGCTGCTTGCGGCGCTCTTCGGTCAGGGGCGGTATGCATATGCGGATCACCTCGCCGTTGTTCTCGGGAGTGATTCCGAGGTCGGAGTTGATGATTGCCTTCTCGATCTCCTTGAACATGGATTTCTCCCAGGGAGTGATCGCGATGGTACGCGCGTCGGGCACCGATATATTGGCCACGTTGGAAATCGGCGCCATCGAGCCGTAGTAGTTCACGCGGCAGGAGTCGAGCAGCTTCGGATTGGCCTTTCCGGCGCGGATGTGGCTCAGGGAATCCTCCAGGTAGGCCACGGCGAGTTCCATTTTCTCCTCGGCCGGGCCGAGATAGGTTTTGGGGTCAGTCATAACAAGTCGTGAGTTATGTGGTTTAAATGAATTTCAATAGACTAAGGTGCCGATTGGTTCGCCGGCCATGACGCGGGCGAGGTTTCCGGGGGTATCCATGTCGAACACTATGATCGGCAGGTGGTTCTCCTTGCAGAGGGCCGTGGCCGTGAGGTCCATGACCTTCAGGCCGCGGGAATACACCTCGTCATATGTTATTTCCGAGAACTTCGTGGCTGCCGGATCCTTCTCGGGGTCGGCGGTATAGATGCCGTCGACACGGGTTCCTTTGAGCATCACGTCGGCCTCGACCTCCACACCGCGCAGGGCGGCCCCGGTATCGGTGGTGAAGAACGGGTTACCCGTGCCACCGGCGAGGATGGCGACAGCGCCACCCTTCATCGCCTCTATGGCGCGCCATTTGCTGTAATGCTCGCCCACGGGATGCATGTTTATGGCTGTGAACACCTTCGCCGGCTGACCTATGGCTTCCAGGGCAGAGCTGAGCGCCAGCGAGTTGATGGTGGTGGCCAACATTCCCATCTGGTCTCCCTTCACGCGGTCGAAGCCTTTGGCCGCTCCCTGCATCCCTCGGAAGATATTCCCTCCGCCGATCACGATGGCCACCTGCACGCCGCCGGCGGCTATTTCGGCAATCTGTCGGGCGTATTCCCCGAGCCGCTCGGGGTCGATGCCGTAGTGCTGCGCCCCCATCAGCGACTCGCCGCTGAGTTTCAGAAGCACGCGGTTGTATTTTGTCCTCATATCAGGTATCTTTTATTCCGTTACAAATTTAGCCCATTCCCGGCAATTTTCCAAACACCACCCGGAAAAAACCGCGATACCGCTCACGGCGGGCTGGCGCGCCACGCGGCCCGTATAGATTTTTTTTGACGTGGCTGGGAAGTTTCGTATATTTGCGGAAATTAACGGGGCCTGCGGCAATAAATGACCTCTGGCCGCGCTTATGTCACATCTGATACCTCAGCATATATCAATGAACAAGATTCTTTCCAAGGAGCATTTCTCGGAGAAGGTGGTTAAACTCGTCGTGGAGGCGCCGCTGATTGCCAAGGCGCGCCGCCCGGGGCACTTCGTAATCGCGATCTGCGACGAGAAGGGGGAGCGCATCCCGCTTACCATCGCCGACGCCGATCCAAAGAACGGAACAATCACCCTGGTAGTCCAGGCCATCGGTGAATCGACCGCGCGGATCTGCGCCAAGGAACCGGGCGAATACCTCCGCGACGTGGTCGGCCCGCTGGGTCGCGCCACCGACATACGCCGCTACGGCACCGTCGTCTGCTGCGGAGGAGGCGTCGGGGTCGCCCCGCTGCTTCCCATCCTCGCGGCGATGAAAGAGGCCGGCAACCGCGTTATAGCCGTGCTGGCAGCCCGCACCCGCGACCTGATCATCCTGGAAGAGGAGGTGCGCCGCCATGCCGACGAGGTAATCATCATGACCGACGACGGCTCCTATGGCCGCAAGGGGCTGGTGACCGACGGCGTTGAAGAGGTTATCCGCCGCGAGAAAGTCGACCTCGCGTGCACCATCGGCCCCGCCGTGATGATGAAGTTCGTCAGCCTGCTGACAAAGAAATACGAGGTGCCAACCATCTGCTCGCTCAACACCATTATGGTGGATGGCACGGGGATGTGCGGCGCATGCCGCGTGACAGTCGGAGGAAAGATGCGCTTCGTATGCGTCGACGGACCCGAATTTGACGCGCACCAAGTTGACTTCGACGAGATGCTCACGCGTCTTCGCTCTTACTAACCATTTGACTAACACCTCTATGAATCAGGATACAATATCGCCTCGCGACGCCGTATGGCGCGAAGATCTTCGCAAGGCCCACACACCTAAGCAGCGCCGCGAGATTCCCCGCGTGAAAATGCCGGAACTGTCTCCCGGCTACCGCGTGACATGCAACGAAGAGGTGAACCAGGGACTTTCAGCCGAACAGGCGGTGCTCGAGGCAACGCGGTGTCTCGACTGCCCCACTCCGACGTGCGTGACCGGCTGCCCGGTCGGCATCAACATCCCGGGCTTCATAAAGAACATCGAGAGAGGCGACTTCCCCGCCGCGGCAGCCACCCTGCGCGAGACCTCGGCCCTCCCGGCAGTCTGCGGGCGCGTCTGCCCCCAGGAACGCCAGTGCGAATCGAAGTGCGTATACCTTAAAATGAACCAGCCGGCAGTGGCAATCGGCTACCTGGAACGTTTCGCGGCCGACACTGCCAACGAGGCCGCCTCCCGCGGCGAAGCTCCCGCGGCAGCCGCTCCGGCTCGCAATGGCAAAAAAGTGGCCGTTGTCGGTTCGGGCCCGGCGGCGCTGTCGTTCGCCGGCGACATGGCCCGCAGAGGCTACACCGTTGAAGTGTTTGAGGCGCTCCACGAAATCGGGGGAGTGCTCAAATACGGCATACCCGAATTCCGCCTTCCAAACAGCGTTGTGGACATAGAGATTGACGCTCTGCGCGCCGCCGGAGTAAAGTTTACGGCCGACTGCGTTGTCGGAAAGACGCTCAGTTACGACGACCTGCTCGAGCAGGGTTTCGACGGCGTGTTTGTCGCCTCCGGAGCCGGCCTGCCTCGGTTCATGGGCATACCAGGCGAGAACGCCATAGGCGTGATGTCGTCGAACGAATACCTGACCCGCATAAACCTCATGGGCGCGGGAAAACCCGGATGGGCAACGCCGGTAATCAAAGGGAAGCGCGTGGCCGTGGTCGGAGCCGGGAACACGGCGATGGACTCCTGCCGCACGGCGCGCCGCATGGGAGCCGAGGAGGTCTACATAGTGTACCGCCGCAGCGAGGCCGAAATGCCGGCCCGGGTGGAGGAGGTGCGCCACGCCAAGGAGGAGGGCGTCACCTTCCTCACCCTCCACAATCCCATCGAGTACCTGACCGATGAAAAAGGCCGTGTAAGGGCCATGCGCCTGCAACGGATGGAACTTGGCGAGCCTGACGCGTCCGGGCGCCGTTCGCCTGTCCCCATCGAAGGCGACATCATCGAAATGCCTGTCGACGAGGTGATCGTCAGCGTCGGCGTATCGCCCAATCCGTTGATTCCAAACTCCATCGACGGTCTCGAAGTCACGCGCCGGGGCACGCTCGCGGTCAACGAGGAAACCCTCGAGACTACCCTGCCGATGCTCTTCGCCGGAGGCGACATAGTGCGCGGCGGAGCCACTGTGATCCTCGCCATGGGGGACGGACGACGCGCCGCGGCCGCCATGGACGAAAAACTCTCACAAAAATAAACTTCACATAGATATTCCGGTATGAACAAGGAACTCACTATTGACGAGATATACCGCGCGCAGATGGTGCTGCGCGATGTCGCACGCCATCCGAAAATCATCGGTCCGACACAGCTCTCCGCAAGCTGCGACATATACCTCAAACCCGAAAACCTACAGCACACAGGCGCGTTCAAACTCCGCGGCGCCTACTACAAAATATCCCAGCTGACCGACGAGGAGAAAGCCCACGGGGTAATCGCCTGCTCGGCCGGCAACCACGCGCAGGGAGTGGCCCTCGGAGCCACCCACCACGGCATAAAGTCGCTGATATGCCTCCCAGCCGGGGCGCCAATCTCGAAAATCGAGGCCACCAAGCGCCTCGGAGCGGAGGTATGCCTCGTGCCGGGTGTGTATGACGACGCGTATGCCAAGGCGATAGAGCTGAAAGAAAAACACGGCTACACCTTCGTACACCCGTTCAACGACCCGCTGGTAATAGCCGGACAGGGCACGATAGGCCTCGAGATCCTCGAAGAGATGCCCCAGGTGCAGGCCATCGTCGTGCCAATCGGAGGCGGCGGCCTGATCGCGGGAGTGGCCTTCGCCGTCAAGACCCTGCGCCCCGACATAAAAGTATACGGAGTGCAGGCCTCCGGAGCGCCTTCCATGGCCGAATCTCTTAAATCGGGCAAGCGGGAGCACCTCGACTCGGTGTTCACCATCGCCGACGGAATCGCCGTGAAAGAACCTGGCGACCTCACACTGGAACTCTGCCGGCGCTACGTCGACGAGGTTGTCACCGTCACTGACGACGAAATCGCGGCAGCCATACTCGCCCTTGTCGAGAAACAGAAACTCGTGGCCGAGGGAGCGGGAGCCGCCGCCGTGGCCGCCGCCATGTTCGGCAAGCTCCCGATCGACGGCAAGGACGTGGTATGCGTCGTGTCGGGAGGCAACATCGACGTAAACACCCTCAACCGCGTGATCAACCGCGGCCTGGCCAAGGCCGGACGCGTGTGCCAGTTCGAGCTCGAGGTGCAGGACAAGCCCGGCATCCTTTCCAACGTTCTCAGAATAGTCGGAGACCAGGGCGCCAACGTCCTCTCCGTCAACCACGAGCGCATCGGCTCGGCCTCGCAGGTCAACTCCTGCGTGCTCCACCTCGAGCTTGAGACCCTCAACACCGAACACATCGAACGCATACGACAGGCGTTGGATGATGCCGGTTACGCTGTAAAAGACTGACATTCTCAATGATTAGATACGACGACAACCTGCTGCGGGTCTACGCCGAAAGTTTCCGCAACAACTGGGAGCTCCCGGCCCTGGCCGAATACGGCCACGACGAGGTGCTCACCTACGGCGAGTTCGCCCGCCGGATAGCCCGCATACACCTCTTCTACCAGCAGATCGGTCTGCGCCAGGGCGACAAGGTAGCCCTCCTTGGAAAGAACTCGGCGACATGGGTGACCGTATTCATGGCCACGATAACCTACGGAGCCACCATCGTCCCCATACTCCCTGACTTCAACGCCCGCGACGCGCAGCACATCATAAACCATTCCGAAGCCACGGTGCTTATGGTAAATCCCGCGCTGTGGGAGACATACGAATTCGAGCAGATGCCGTCGCTGAGGGTCGTCGTCTCCCTCGAAAACCGCCAAGTGCTTGCCGAACGGATTCCGGAAAAGGAAAATTCCGCCGAACGCGTGATACGCAACCTCACGCGCCGATTCCGGGCGAAATATCCCCGGGGCTTCCACCCTGCGGATGTCAGATACCCCGACATGCCCCGCGACGCCATAGCCGTACTGAACTACACCTCCGGCACGACAGGATTCTCCAAAGGAGTGATGCTCACCTACGACAACCTCGCCGGCAACGTGGTTTTCGGCATAAAGTCGCGCCTGCATTATGAAGGCTCCCGCTGCCTGTCGTTCCTGCCGCTGGCCCACGCCTACGGCTGCGCCTTCGACATGCTGGTGCCCCTCGCCGTGGGCACGTTCGTAACCCTGTTCGGGAAAGCCCCCACACCCAAACTGCTCCTTGCGGCACTGTCGCAGGTCAAGCCCAACCTCGTGGTATGCGTGCCGCTTATATTGGAGAAAATCTACCGCAAGCAGATAGTGCCTATGATCACCCGGCGGGCGATGAGGTGGGCCCTCGCCGTGCCGCTTCTCGACAACGCCATCTACGCCAAGATCCGCAACCGGCTGGTCGAGGCGTTCGGGGGCTGCTTCGAGGAGGTAATCGTCGGGGGAGCGCCGCTCAACGGGGAGGTCGAGGCCTTCCTGCACCGCATCAAATTCCCGTTCACAGTCGGCTACGGCATGACCGAGTGCGGCCCGCTGATCAGCTATATGCCATGGCGCGAGTTCGTCGTGACCTCCTGCGGGCGGGTGCTCCCCAACATGGAAGCGAAAATCCTCTCCGACGACCCAGAGCATATCCCCGGCGAGATATGCGTGCGCGGCCAGAACGTCATGGCGGGATACTTCAAGAACCCCGATGCGACGGAAGGCGTGCTGTCGAAAGACGGATGGCTGCGCACCGGCGACATGGGAACCCTCTCGGCCGACAACGTGCTGTTCATCCGCGGACGCTCCAAGACAATGATACTCAGCGCTTCGGGCCAAAATATCTATCCCGAGGAAATAGAGGCTAAGCTCAACAACATGCCCTACGTCAACGAGAGCCTCGTCGTGGAGCGCGGCAAAGGGCTGACCGCCATCGTCTACCCCGACTACGAGCGTATGGACGCCGACGGCGTGACCCTCGACCAGCTTGACACCCTTATGGAGCGCAACCGCGCCGACCTCAACAACCTCGTGGCCCCCTATGAGCGCGTCGACCGCATCCAGCTCATTCCCCACGAGTTCGAGAAAACCCCCAAGAAATCCATCCGCCGCTACCTCTATTCCTGAACAATCATTTTCGCAAAGCAACGGCCATATTCCTAACAAATGGCTGTTATCTGATTCGAGCCGTACCCCGGAAGTTTTTTACTGGCTTTCAGGGTACGGTTTAGTCTGCCAAAGCCAGGCGCCCCCTCCTCGCAAAGGCCAAACTCACCGAGGGCCGGGAGAGGCCAAAATGAGAGCCTGGAGGAGCCAGGGGCGGAGGCGCGGGTCGCCGGAAGCGGAGGCAACCTGGGCGAGCCAGCGCTCCAATGGGGACTCGCAGGATGCCGCACCGGCAGGCGGGAGACAGCCGACAGCCGAATCCGCGATAGCCGGTTCGTCGAACAGGGAGGGTTGCCCCGGAGAAGAAGCTGATTTGGAGAACGGGGCGGCACAAGCCGGGAACAGGGCCGGATTGAAGGCGCGGACTTCGGTGGACAGGAAAGCGGGGTCGGCGAGCAGGTCGCGGACGAGCGGGGCGGCGGCGAGCAGGCGTTTGTAAATCTGCGGCACAGGGGTGGCGAGGGGTTCGCCGTTGATGACTCCGACTGTGCCGCCCGCGGTAAAGGTGTCGCGGATATGGGAGTTAAGCACGCTCTTTGTGGTTACCAGCCAAAGGGACGCGTTATCGAAGTCGCTTCGCAGCACCTCTGGGAAAAGGGCGAACATACGCGCCTGGTAGTCGCGGCGGGTTTCTGCCGGAAGGTCCTTCCAGAAACCGACAGTAACGGAAGTCGCC
This sequence comes from uncultured Muribaculaceae bacterium, assembly GCA_910579105.1. GTDB lineage: Bacteria > Bacteroidota > Bacteroidia > Bacteroidales > Muribaculaceae > UBA7173. Next base: position 10,527 of record CAJTRT010000061.1, read on the forward strand.
GCGTCGTCCTGAGCGTCGCCGAGCCACCAGGGCATCTCCCTGCGCCCTTCGGCCAGCGCCTTGTCGCGGTAATAGCCTCGGACAACGGAGATGACGTCGCCGCCTGTTCGGAACGTGTCGTAGTCCGTCCCCATCTTGTCGAATATGCTCTCTCCCGCGGCAAGGTTCATATCTATAAGATAGCGGGGGCAGTGGGTAACGGCTATCTCTCTGAGAACCTGCCCGTAGGGGCGCGACCGAAATTCGGCCCGGCTCCCGCCGAGTTTTGCGAAAAGCATCGTTATGCGGCCGACATCCGGATCGCGGGTTGTCTCCACGATGCTGCTGCCGGTAGAGGTCCAGTGATCCTTTTCGGTCGACTTCACTTCCACGCCGAATCTCCCCGCGACAACTATGTCGGGAAACCTCGCCCCGGAAACCAGCCGAACCTCTCCCGGGGCAAACGGCGTGCCCTGGCAGGATTCCTTGATGGCAGCGCATACCGCCGCTTCGACCCGCGACGAGGTCGCCCCTTTGAGAAACGTCGGGTCGGCGCACGCCGCCGCGTTCAGCCGGCTGGTCGCGGCCGCGACCAGGGCGTCGAAAGAAGCATCAGTCTGTTCTTCCATAGGAGAGAGCTGTCAAAAAAATAAAATATCAACCGAAATATGCCGGCCAGATTTCCTGCAAGCGGCGGGCTATGTTGTAGGCGAGCATCGGCGGAACGGCGTTGCCGATCACCTTGTAGGCTCCGGACGGGCTGAGGCCGAACTTGGCGGAACCCTCCGTCGCTGGGGTCACGAACGGATAGTCGGGCGGGAAGGTCTGGATGAGAGCGCACTCACGGGGAGTCAGACGACGTTCGCGCAGGCCGCGGGCCAACTCGTCGGCCATCGTCCCTCCGTGCTCGGCCGACAGACGGCGGTATTCTATGTTCCCGTGATGCTCGGAGCGGATCGTGGGGCCGAGGCCGTCAATCGCGACCTCGCTCTGCCCCTGGCAGTGGCTCCCCATATATTTCGCCTGGGAATAGTGGCGCTGCGAAAGGTCCGAGGTGGATTCCGGCTCCCTGAGCGAGGCGAATACCTCCCGGCAGCTTACCGGCGGAAGAAGCCCCTCCGCGCGGCCGGCGGTGTGGCTGTGGGTCGGAGCCGGGTACGGGTCGGCGGGAAGTTTCCCCGTCCGCTCGTATTCGGCGCGGACTTCCGGGCGGAGGGCCGATTTGCGTATGCCGATGAAGATTACGCGCTCGCGGGTTTCGGGCACCCCGAAATCCCCCGCGTGGAGCACCTGCGGGTCGAGCACTATGTAGCCGTTGCCGTCGGCGCCCGAGAAGTCGCGCTGTATGATCTCCTTGGCCTCGCCGAGGCTCACAAGCCCCTTGACGTTCTCGGCCACGAACACCTTCGGCTTCACTATGTCGATAACCTGCTTCATCCAGAAATAGAGTTTTCCGCGGGTCTCCTCCGACGGGACATCCCCCTCGCGTTTCGATCCGTCGTGCATCTTTCCGGAATCAAACCCGGCGCGCTTTCCCGCCACCGAGAAATCCTGGCACGGGAATCCACCGGTTACCAGGTCGATCCCCTCGGGGAAAACCGGCTCGACCTCCTCGCGCGGCTCTCCGTTCGCCAGGCGCTCCTGGTTCTCCTGGTGCTTCTTCACGAGGTCCACGATGCTCTGGAAACGGTATATGGCCGGATCCTTTCCGAAGCGCTCCATATAGTTGCCCCACGCGGTCTTCGCCTCGCGGAGTATGTCGTTTGCGAAAACCGTCGAGAAGCGGTTGCGCCGCAGTAGCACCCAGTCGTCGTTGACCGCGCGCTGGATCCAGGGAGAATCCTCCGGCACCGAGCGGCGGTGGCAGATGAAGCCCCCCTCGAAGCCGAGGTCCATACCGCCGCACCCCGAGAAAAGCGAGAGCATGCGCAGCTCGCCCGGCGGGGTCGGGCAGGCGGCGTAATCGGGAATCTGACGCGGGGCAACGCAGTCGGCGTGGAGTCTCATATTGTCTTTGGCCATTTCGGGGCTTTGGTTTAGTCGTTAATATCACGCAAAGTTACGCAATCCCGCGCAAACAGCAAAAACCGACGGCAGACGTCGTTTGGAAAAACGCGAGAAAATCGCGGAGGTGTTTGGCTGTGAGGGAAATATTTGCTACCTTTGCAGCGCTTTTTGGGCGCTCGCCGGCGGGCCTTGACCCGGAGAATGTCGCGCTTTGCGGCCTTAAAGCGTTAACATACTTTTATTTATCCTATTCCATAAACCTCAAAAATCTCAGAAAGAATGTATCTGAATTCTGACGAAAAAATCGAGATCTTCGAGAAATACGGTAAGGGCAAGACTGACACTGGCTCACCTGAAGCCCAGATTGCATTATTCTCGGTCCGTATCGCTCATTTGACTGAACACTTAAAGTCAAATCACAAAGATTATAGCACCGCCCGCGCCCTGAAGGCCCTCGTCGGCAAGCGTCGCCGCCTGCTCGACTACCTGATCCGCAAGGACATCAACCGCTACCGCGCCATCATCGCCCAGAAGGAGCTCGGCATC
>CAJTRT010000062.1 GCA_910579105.1 uncultured Muribaculaceae bacterium
AGCGTTCGAGCCATGCCTTTTTGCCATCTTCAAGTTTTATCGGACAGCAATAATATACTTATGAAAAACAGGAACACCCGTGTTGAGAGTTTCACCGTGTCGGAAGCCGCGAACCTGCGCCGCGACTCCCGCGAACCGCATGTATGGCGCCGGGCCGGGATGCCGCGCCTCCTGGCCACTTCCGAGGCTATGCCCCTGGCCGAATTCCCCCTACCCGGCTCGGAGGGGCGGGCAGTGCTGCTCGCCGCGGGGCGCGCGCTTTACGCCTCGTCGGTCGAAAACGCCGCCGCCGACCCCCTCGCCGCCCCGAGGTTCTTCCTCGGCATGCTCGGCGCGGAACCGCTGGAGGCTGAAACCTCCGTGGCAGGGGTGGTGAAAATCCACTGCCGGCGCTCCGCCCCGGAATATGTAACTTACTCCGCCGCCGGCGACTTCGCCCTCCGCGGACCTCTCCCGAGGCTTCCGCAGATGGGCATACGGGCGGCCGCGGCGGATCCCCGCCTGTGCGACACCCCCGTGATCAAACTTACAGGCGCTACGAAGATCGCCTCCGGGTCTGCCATTTCCAACCTCGACCTCTCGGTGATCACCCCGAGGCTTCTCGGTTCTTACGACGACCTCAAAAGGTCTGTCGGCAACGCCGGCGCGGGGATGCAGCCGGTGCTCGCGAGGTACCGCGTCCGCGACGTTTACGGCCAGACGGTCTACCTCTCCGCCCCGGTGCTCGTGTGCGCCCCGTCGGGATTCCAGATGGCCAGGGGCTTCACGCTCGGTTCCGGCGATTCGATGGCCTCGATTTCCCGCGGTATGGTCCAGTGCGACTGCTATCATCTCGCTGTAAGCGCTCCGGAATCCCTCCCCGCGCCCTGGGACGCGATCGCGGCTTCCGCCGAAATCGAGCTTTCGCCACAGCTCGACCCGGTCGACGCGAAGGGGTTGTGCGATGGGTCTTACCAGCCCTCTGGAAGCGGCGCGCATACAGCCACCCTGTACTATCCGGGTATCCCGTCCGTCCTTTCGGCCAGACAGGCTGCGTTGAGGAGTATGGTGGCGAACGCTCTCGCCCGGGCAGGGGCGCTTCTCAGGCCGGTCTCGAAAATAGGCAGGCCCTTCGGCGGTACTCTCGGGGCCCCCGGTTCCGACAAATATATCCGAATGTCTGCCGGGTATATCGGGGCGGAGGAGCTGGAGGCTCTCCCCGAGGCTCCGTTGTTCGTGCCGGGTGCCACGCACACGGCGCGCCTGTCGGCCGACGGCCTGTCGCTCCGGGCCAACCCGTCGCGCCCTCTTCCCCCACCGGCTCCGGCGCTCGCGCTCGGTGCCGCCCTGGCCGCTGCCGAAGGTTCCTGGAATGGCGCCGTGTCGGTCTCCCTTTCGCGGGGCCCGGTTCCCGAGACGGTTGTCTGCGAGACTGCCGCGTCCCGTTCCTGCCCATTGGCGCTTGGGCCCCTCCTCGTTTACCCCGACGCGGCGGCCACCGCGATGACCGTCTGCATCCGGCGCCCCGACGGATCGGCCGTGGCGCGCTCATTCCCGCTTACGCCTGTCCCTCAGGCCGGGCTGGCATACTGGATCGATCCGGCAATAGCCAGGGTCACCCTCCCGGAGGCGCCCTCGGGCTACGAGGTGCCGTTGGAGTCGTTCGCTGACTCGGAATCACCCGGACTGATGGAGATTTTCGACGGGGAGGCCGACTGGCCGGTGGATTCCGCGCGGCTCGGCAGCGAGGTGGTCGCCATGGCCGAACTTCCGCGCTCGCGCTCTTCCTGGGATTTCTCGCGCCGGCGCGTCCTCTGCTTCGGCGCGGCGGGCTCCGAGATGCTGACCATCGGCTCCGACGGAAGACTGCGGTCGACGGCGGTGGTCGACCGCAGGCCGGTGAGGTCGCCAGAAGCCGTGGCCCGCGCCGGCGGAAGCGACGGTGCCGCGCTCCTGGTGGTCGCTGGCGATGACCTCCTGAGGATTTCGGGCTCGCGGATCGAGACGCTGCTGGCCCGCTGCGGTGCGGCGAGGCCGGGTTGGTGCCCTCCTTGGAACGAGATATGGCTCTTCGGTGTCTCCCCGCCGGGCGCGGGGCTGGAGCCGGGCGGGGAATCCTCCCCCTCTCCACTCCGACTTCTTTCCGACGGCACCCTGGTGGGCGCCGACCTGCCGGGAATTGACTCCTCGGCGACATGCCGCCTCTGGCGCGGACGGCTCCTCATCGGCTGTTACGGCTCCCTTTACGACGCTTCCGCCGAGGAGGATGCCGGGTCGCTCCCTTTCCGGCTCTCGCTCGACGCCACCATCGGCGTGCGGCCAAAGGCGCTGACGGCGCGAGTGTTCGCCGCGGAAATCACCGGCTCGCTGTCGCTGTCCGGCCATGACGGCTCCGAAGTTTTCGGCTCCCTGGGGCGCTTTCGCGTCTCCGGTCCCCTTAACGGTCCCCTGCGTCTCCCGCTGGTGGCCCCCGTGCGCCGTTATCTACGGCTCACCGTCTCCGGCTCGGCATCCCCCGACCTCGCCATTCGTGGTTTATCCCTCGAGGTGTATCCCTCCTCCCCTCGCGAAGCCGTTCTGTGGAGCGAGCGTAAGCGAGCGGCTTCCCAGCGTCACCCCCCGATTTAAAATCTTCATTTTATGGATATAAAGGAAATTATCGCGGAAAACACCCGCCGCAAGCAGCGCGACGCCGAACTTAACGCCTTCGACCCCGTCAAGGGAATCGGATGCTCGGGTCGCCGCGTCCCCTACGGCCCCGAACTCTACACCGACGGCGTGGAGAACATCCCCGTCGAGATGCTCGACGACAAGGGGCTCCGAGGGGTGCGCACCCGCGACGAATGGGCGCGCCTGCGCTGCCGCTACGATTTTGAATACTGGTGCGCGCGTTGCGCCTCCGTAAAGGACAAGGAGTCGCCCCGCCTGGTGAAGCTCGTTCTGAACCGCGGGCAGCGCCGCGTCGTGGCCGAGCTGGAGCGCCAGCGCCGGGCCGGGGAACCTATGCGCGTCATTATCCTCAAAGCCCGCCAGTGGGGTGCATCCACCGTAATAGCGCTTTACATAGCCTGGATCCAGCTCACCCAGGCGCGGAACTGGCATTCGCTCCTCACCGCCCACTGCGCCAAGACCGCCGCCGACATCCGCGGAACCCTCTCGACCCTCCTGCTCAACTACCCCGAAGAACTCTGGGACGGCGACGGAAAACCGCGCGACCTGGCCGCGTACCAGGGACGCGCCGACATACGCTCCATCCCTGGTCGCGACTGCCATATCACCCTCGGAACCGCCGAGAGCGTCAACTCGGTCCGCGGCTCCGACTACGCCATGGCCCACCTCTCCGAGGTCGGTTTCTGGAAGGACACTCCACAGGCCTCCGCCGCAGACTTCATCCGCTCCATCTACGGCGCGGTCAACCCCTCACCCTTGACTGTCATCGCTATGGAGTCGACCGCCAACGGCGTGGGTTCCTTCTTCCACCGCGAGTGGCTCCGCTCCGAGGAGGGGAAGTCCGACAAGCGGGCCGTGTTCGTCCCCTGGTACGAGATCGACCTCTACTCGCGTCCCGTGGCCGACCCGGCCGCGCTCTGGGAGGCGATGGATGCCTACGAGCGCGAGTTATGGCACGCCAGGGGGCTGACCCTCGAACGCGTCAACTGGTACCATCACAAGCGCCGCGAGTACCCCGACCATTACCAGATGATGGCCGAGTTCCCCACGACCCCCGCCGAAGCCTTCTCCAACACCGGTGCGAACGTGTTCTCAGCGGAGGCCGTCGACCGCCTCCGCTCCGGCTGCCTCCCTCCGCTCGCCGTCGGCGAGATAGACTCCGCGACTGGCTTCGTCACCGGTCCCCTCTCGCTCTGCGACCTCGCCTTCCGCCCCGATTCCCGCGGCCTCCTGAAAGTCTGGGAATTTCCCGAACCCGTAGGGATGCGGCGTGCCGCGTATGATTTCCTCTCCCCGTCTCCTGTCGGGTGGAGCGAGCCGCGGCGAGCGGCTTCCACTCCTTCCCCTTCCCGCTCTTCCCCTCCTTCCCCTTCCCGCTATGTCGTCGCCGTCGATGTCGGAGGCCGCTCGGCCCGGGCCGATTATTCCGTCATCTCGGTTTTCGCCGTCCCCTCGGTTTCCCCCTCCGCTGTCGTCGGGTGCGCCCGTCGGGAGACGGGCGAAGTCCCCGCTGTTCCCCCCATTCTTCCCTCCATTCTTCCCTCCATTCTTCCCCGCGTCGCGGCCCAGTGGCGCGGCCACATCGACCACGACCTACTCACCTGGAAAGCCGCCCGCGTCGCCGCCTATTACAGCCGCGCCCTCCTCGTGTTTGAAAGCAACTCCCTCGAAAGCGGAGGCTCGCCCGACGGCTCAGCCCACGGTGCCTACATCCTCAACGAGCTGTACGACCACTACGACAACCTCTACTACCGCATGGACGCCGCGGGGGCCTCGCCGCTCCCGGGCTTCCACACCAACCGCTCCACAAAGCAGATGGTGATCAACGAACTGGTCGCCGCCGTCCGCGACGGCCTGTATGTCGAGCGCGACACCCACGCCTGCGACGAGCTGTCCGTCTACGAGCAGCTTCCCAACGGCTCGTACGCCGCCTCCTCCGGCCACCATGACGACATCCTCATGACCCGCGCCATAGGCCTCCACGCCTGCCGCTCCCTCCATCACTCCCTTTCCCCCTCCCTCGCCTCCGACCCCGACCTCCGCTCCTTCCTCTCCGGCCCCTGAATCCCCCGCCCCATCCCGTCCTCTCCTCCCAGAATCCCCCTCTCCCTTCCGTCCCGCCGGTAGGGACGCGGCGTGCCGCGTATACCCCCCCTTCGCCCCTCACCGTGGCGAGGCGAAGCCGAGCTAAAAGCCCCTCTTTCCGTTGCGGCCCGTCGGGTGGAGCGGGCGTAAGCGAGCGGCTTCCCATCTTCCCCTTTTATGTGCGATTTGGGCGATAGTTGGAACTTTCCTCCCGCTTGTTTTGTTAAAATATATGCATTGAGTATTTTTGCACCCGCAAAGCAGCTATTGTTTATGAGAAGTTTAATTTGTAGCAAGGGCGCCGCGGTCGTTCTGGCGGCGATCACCCTCGCCGCCGGACGCGCCGGCGGCGAAGTGTTCTCGCTCGACTCCTGCCGCGCCATGGCGCTCTCCCACAACAAACAGATGATGATCAGCGCCGAGCGCGTCAAGAAGGCCTCCTATCAGAAGAAGGAGGCGTTCGCCGCCTATCTGCCGGCGTTCGATTTCCAGGGAGCCTATTTCTACAACCAGAAGGGGCTGTCGATCCTCAGCGAGGACCAACACCTCCCGGTTCAGAATTTCAACCTCCAGACGCAGAAATACGAGTTCTCGGTCGTCAAGAACCCCGTTACCGGCGAGCCGATAAAGGGGCCCGGAGGCCAGTACATCCCCGAGCAGACAGCCCTTCTGCCGAAGGAGGCGCTCGAATACGACATCCACAACGTGTTCTTCGGGGCAGTGACCCTCACTCAGCCCATATTCATGGGGGGCAAGATCGTCGCCATGAACCGGCTGACGGGCTACGCCGAGCAGATCGCCCGGAAGCAGCAGCTCGCCGAGGCGCAGAACGTCGTGTACGCCGTCGACGCGGCATACTGGACAGTAGTCTCCCTCCATGCCAAGCACGAGCTCGCCACAAGCTATGTCAACCTCCTCGACTCGCTGACGCGCAACGTGCGCCTGATGCTCGAACAGGGGGTGGCAACCCGTAGCGACCTCCTCAGTGTCGAGGTGAAGCTCAACGAGGCCAACGTCGACCTTCTAAAAGTGGAGAACGGGCTGACCCTGAGCCGTATGGCTCTGGCGCAGGTGTGCGGTCTCCCCGTCGACTCGCGCATGGAGGTGGCCGACGAGGGCGCCTCGGGCATTGACGCCGCCGAGATAATCCCATCCTCCTACGACATGGAGGACGTCTACGCCAGCCGCCCCGACCTCGAGGCCCTCAAGCTCGCCGGAAACGCCGCCGAGCAGCAGGCGCGGGTGGCCCGGGCCGACATGATGCCGCAGCTCGCGCTGATGGGGATGTACTCGTTCAGCAACCCCAACCTCTTCGACGGCTTCCGCAAGCGCTTCGACGGTGCCTTCTCCGTGGGCGTGATGCTCAAAATACCCATATGGCACTGGGGCGGAAACTATAACAAGTACCGCGCCGCAAAGACCGACCGCGTCATCCGCGAGCTCCAGCTCCAGGATGCCCGCGAGATGGTCAACCTCCAGGTGAGCCAGGCCGCCTTCAAGACACAGGAAGCCCTGAAAACCTACACCGCCACCCGCTCCAACCTCGCCAAGGCCGAGGAGAACCTCCGCACCGCCCAGGCCGGATTCCGCGAGGGGGTCCTAACCGCCGACGACGTGATGGCCGCGCAGACCGCCTGGCTAAAAGCCCATTCCGAGGAAATAGATTCCGAGGTCGACGTGCGCCTCTGCAAGGTATACCTCTCCAAGGCTCTCGGCACCCTCGCCATAGAAAAATAAACCACGTTAAAAAACCAGCATATGTCAGATAAACTCAACCCCCAGGAAAAGAAAGAGAACCGCCTGCTCATCGGCGCTCTCGGCGGTGTGGTCATCGCGGTGGCCGCGCTGGCAATCATCGGCTTCCTCTTCCTAAACAAGCCCGAGGAACTGCTCGAAGGGCAGGCCGAGGCTACTTCGGTACGCGTCAGCGGCAAGCTCCCCGGACGAGTGGCCGAGTTCTACGTCCGCGAGGGTGACATGGTGAGCAAGGGGGACACCCTGGTGCACATCCACTCCTCCCTGGCCGAGGCGAAGATGGAGCAGGCGCAGGCCATGGAGACCGCGGCCAAGGCGGTCGACCAGAAGGTCGACGCGGGAACCCGCTCGCAGATCATTCAGAGCGCGCAGTCGGTATGGCAGCAGGCACAGGCCGCCGAGGGTATCGCCAGGAAAACCTACGACCGCATGCAGCGCCTCTTCGCCGAAGGTGTGATTTCCGAGCAGAAGCGCGACGAGGCGAAGGCCGCCTATGATGCCGCCGTGGCCGGCTCCAGAGCCGCCAAGAGCCAGTACGAGCTGGCAAAGCAGGGTCCCCAGCGCGAGGACAAGACACAGGCCGCCGCGATGGTCAGCGTCGCCAAGGGTGGCGTGGCCGAGGTGGAGGCCATGCTCGAGGACCAGTACCTCACAGCCCCCTGTGACGGGCAGATCGACGTGATATTCCCCCACGAGGGGGAACTCGTGGCGCTCGGCGCCCCGATTATGAACGTCCTTAAAATCGCCGACAAGTGGGTGACCTTCAATGTACGCGAGGAATACCTCGACAAGCTGAAAATCGGCGACGAGATAACCGTCATGATTCCCGCCCTCGGAAAGAAGGAGGCCAAGGTGAAAATCTACTATGTGCGCGACATGGGGGCATACGCCACCTGGCACGCCACAAAGACCACCGGCGACTGGGATTCCAAGACCTTTGAAATCAAGGCGCGCCCCGTCGACGACATCCCCGACCTACGCCCCGGCATGACCGTCATCTACAAGGACTGATCACAGCTCAGAATATGAAGGCTTTACTCTCAGTGGCGCGACGCGAGATCCGCAGGCTATGCTCCCGGCCGGTCTACCTGGTGGGGATGCTGCTCGTGCCCCTGTTCATAGCGTTCTTCTTCCTGTCGCTTCTCGGCGAGGGGCTGCCGCGGAGGGTGCCGGTGGCGATCGTCGACCTCGACCATTCGCAGATCTCGCGCCGCATAACCCGCCAGCTCGACGCCACGGAGCTGTGCGACATCACCTGCGAGAAGGAAAGCTACTCCAAGGCGATGGATGCCGTGCAGCGCGGCGAGATTTTCGGCTTCTTCGTGATTCCCGCGGAGTTTGAGAAAAAGGCCCTGGCCGGGCGCGCCCCGACGCTGACGTTCTACTCCAACCTGACGTACTATGTGCCCGGAACCTTGATTTTCAAGGGATTCAAGACCCTTGCCGTGACCACCTCCGGCCAGCTCGTCCAGCAGGACCTGGTGTCGAAGGGCGCGTCGGCCCGCGCCGCCGGCCTGATCTTGCAGCCGATGGTGATCGACAACCACCCGATGGGTAACCCATATCTGAACTACTCCTACTATCTCTCCTCCTCGTTCCTGCCGGGAGTGCTGGAGCTTATGATATTCCTTATGACGGTGTTCTCCATAACGCAGGAAATCAAAACCGGCTCCGCGCCGGGATGGCTTGCTGCCGCGCGCGGCCGCGTGGGCACCGCCCTGCTGGGCAAGCTCCTGCCGCAGACAGTCATTTTCTTCATCCTCGGCCTGGGGATTAACGCCCTGATGTTCGGCTTCCACCATTTCCCGGAACACTCCCCCTGGTGGCATATGGCGCTCGGCATGCTCCTGTTCGTGATCGCCTGCCAGAGCTTCGCGGTGGTGGTCTGTTCGGTGCTTCCCAACCCCCGCCTGGCCCTGTCGGTGGTGTCGCTGATCGGCATCCTGGCTTTCTCCGTGGCCGCGTTCTCGTTCCCGGTGCAGGCCATGTACGGCGCGATCGCCATTTTCGCCGACATACTGCCGGTGCGCTGGTACTTCCTGATCTACATCGACCAGGCGCTAAACGGCGTGCCGCTCTACTATTCGCGCGTATTCTACGCCGCTCTGCTCGCCTTCCCGATAGCCGCGACCCTGGCCGCGCCGCTGATGAAGCGCGCGCTCCGCAAGCCGGTCTACGTTCCCTGACCGCCGCCCGGCATACGTTCCCTGTTTTTTTGAATTAGCATAGATGAAATTTTTCAGCGACATAAAGAACTGGTTCCTGGAGACGGCCCGCGTGTTCCGCCGCGAGACGGCCCGCGCGCTGTCCGACGTGGGGGTGCTGATTTTCTTCTTCATCCTCCCGTTCGCCTACCCGCTGGTCTATTCGGCGATTTACGACCCAGAGGTCACCCGCGACATGCCGGTGGCCGTGGTCGACGACTGCCGCACAGCCGAGTCGCGGCGTTTCGTCCGCGACGCCGACGCCACCGAGGCCGCCAAGGTGTGCGGCTACGCCGCCGACATGGCCGAGGCGCGCCGCTGGATGGCCGACCATCGATGCTACGCCATAATCCACATCCCTTCGGACTACTCCGAGCGGCTCGGCCGCGGCGAGCAGGGGGTGATATCCGTCTACTATGACCTTGGGCTGCTGCTGCGCTACCGCACGTTCCTCTCCTCCTTCACCGAGTTGCAGATGGATACCGACACTCGCTTGCGCACCGAGATGATGAACACCGCGGGGTTCGTGTCCGACGCCCCCACCAACGTGCAGACCGAGGCCTACTTCCTCGGAGACCCGCAGCAGGGCTTCGCGTCGTTCATCCTGATCGGCATCGTGGTGCTGATATTGCAGCAGTCGATGCTCCTGGGCATCGTGCTGCTCGACGGGACGGAACGCGAGCGCCGGCTCGGGCGCGACGCCTACGGCCTGCCGGAGCTGCGCGGCGTCTCACCCTCGGCCATAATCACCGGGCGCACGCTCAGCTACACTTTCCTCTACCTCCCGGCGGTGGTCTACATCCTCCACTACATACCGGAGATTTTCAACTTCCCCCACCTTGGCAACATGTTTGACGGGTGCCTGCTGATGGTTCCCATGCTGCTGGCCACGGCCATGCTGGGACAGGCCGTGAGGTTCATGGCCTCCGAGCGCGAGAGCGCCTTCATAATCGTGGTGTTCACCTCGGTGGTGTTCCTGTTCCTTTCGGGGCTGACCTGGCCCCGCTTCGCGATGTCGCCGCTGTGGTACGGCCTGGGGAGCCTCGTCCCGGCCACCTGGGGCGTCGAGGGCTTCCTGCGCATAAACAACAACGGCGCCACCCTTGGCCAGCAGGCCCTCCCTTACCTCGCCCTCTGGGGCCTCTTCATCCTCTACACCGTCCTGGCCTACCTCTCCGCCCGCCACTACCGCCGCCGCTGACCGCCCCCGCCCAAGATTCCCTGCGGCCACTATGGCAGGCGGAATGGCAAACCATACGCGGCGTGCCGCGTCCCTACTGCGGGGGATGGTTACCAGTCATAGGAGGGGTCGTCGAGGGCGGGGTCGGAGGTGTCGGTTAAGAGGTCGTAATCGGCGGGGGAGTCGTCGGCGTAGAGGTCGGTCCAGGCGAGGTTGGAGCTTAGGAGGTTGTGGGATAGGAGGGGGGCGGCGGTGCCATTGATGGTGTCGAGGGTGTCCTGGCGGTCTTCGAGGGTGTCGAGGCGCTCCTGGAGGCGGTCGATCCGGTCTTGTAGGCGGTCATAGCGGGGAGAGAGGGGATCGATGTCGAGGAGGCGGTCCTCGAGGGTGTCTATCTGGTCCTGGAGGTCGTCGATGGCGTCCTGGAGGTCGTCGGGGTCGAGGGGAAGGTCGTCGGGGTCATAGTCATTGGGAGAGGAATAGGTTAGGGGAGCGGAGGCCGCTCGCTGAAGCTCGCTGCACCCGACAGGCTCCGCCGGTGGGTTATATGCGGCGCGCCGCGTCCCTACGGGGATGGAGGCGGACTCTTCGCTCGGCTTCCGCCTCGCGCAGGGGGGAGGGGAAGGGGATTAAAAAAGGCCGCTCCGGGATGGGCGGCCTTTTTGGGGAGGAGGGAGGGGATTGGGCGGGGGTCAGAAGTCGGCGGACTTCGGGGTGCGGGGGAAGGGGATGACGTCGCGGATGTTGGTCATGCCGGTGACGAAGAGGACGAGGCGCTCGAAGCCGAGGCCGAAGCCGCTGTGGGGTACGGTGCCGAAGCGGCGCGTGTCGAGATACCACCACATGTCCTTCATGGGGATGCCGAGCTCTTCGATGCGGGCCATGAGCTTGTCGTAGTTTTCCTCGCGCTCGGAGCCTCCGATGATCTCGCCGATTGAGGGGAAGAGGACGTCCATGGCGCGGACGGTCTTCCCGTCGGGGTTCTGCTTCATGTAGAAGGCTTTGATTTCCTTGGGGTAGCCGGTGAGGATGACTGGGCGGCGGAAGTGGTGCTCGACGAGGTAGCGCTCGTGCTCGCTCTGGAGGTCGATGCCCCACTTTACGGGGAACTCGAATTTTTTGCCGGACTTCTCGAGGATTTCGACTGCCTCGGTGTAGGTGAGGCGCTGGAAGTCCTGGTTCAGGACGCTCTCGAGGCGCTGGATGAGTTCCTTGTCGAAGTGCTCGGCGAGGAACTCGATGTCGTCGCGGCAGTTGTCGAGGGCGTAGCGGATGCAGTATTTGAGGAAGTCTTCGGCGAGGTCCATGTTCTCGTCGATGTCGATGAAGGCTACTTCGGGCTCGATCATCCAGAATTCGGCGAGGTGTCGGGGTGTGTTGGAGTTCTCGGCGCGGAACGTGGGTCCGAAGGTGTAGATGGCGCCGAGGGCTGTGGCCCCGAGCTCGCCTTCGAGCTGTCCGGAGACGGTGAGGGCGGTTGGCTTGCCGAAGAAGTCGGCTGAGTAGTCGACGGAGCCGTCCTCTGTCTTCTTGATGTCGCGGAGGTCCATTGTTGTGACCTGGAACATGGCTCCTGCGCCTTCGCAGTCGCTGGCTGTGATCAGGGGTGTGTTGAGGTAGTAGAATCCTCTTTCCTGGAAGTAGCGGTGGATGGCGAAGGCGAGCGCTGAGCGGACGCGGAGGACCGCGGAGAATGTGTTTGTGCGGGGTCGCAGGTGGGCGATCTCGCGGAGGAATTCGAGGGAGTGCCCTTTTTTCTGGAGGGGGTACTGCTCTGGGTCGGCTGTTCCGTAGATTTCTATCTCGCGGGCCTGGATCTCGACGGTCTGTCCTTTGCCCTGGCTCTCGACGAGGATGCCGTCGACGCGGAGGGCGGCTCCGGTGGTGACGGGTTTGAGCTGGTCGTCGGTAAAGCGTTCCATGTCGGCCACGATCTGTATGTTCTTGATCGTGGAGCCGTCGTTGAGTGCTATGAACTGGACGTGCTTGTTTCCGCGGCGGGTGCGGACCCATCCTTTGACGCAGACCTCCTGGCCTACCAGGGCGGGTGCGCCCTGGAGGAGGTCGGTTATCTTTGTTCGTTTCATTTGTCAGTTTCTTTTATTCAAAAGATCCCATTTTGAGGAAGTTGACTTCTTCCTGGGTGAGGTAGCGCCAGCGTCCGCGGGGGAGGTTCTTCTTTGTGAGGCCGGCGAAGTACACGCGGTCGAGCTTTGTGACGTGGTAGCCGAGTGACTCGAATATGCGGCGGACGATGCGGTTGCGTCCGGAGTGGATTTCGATTCCGGCCTGGTTGCGGTCGGTGTCGGTGGCGTATGAGATGGCGTCGGCGTGTATGGGGCCGTCCTCGAGCTCTATGCCGTCGGCGATCCGCTGCATGTCTTCCTCGGCGATGTCCTTGTCGGTCCAGACGTGGTAGATTTTCTTCTTGACGTACTTGGGGTGTGTGAGCTTGGAGGCGAGGTCGCCGTCGTTGGTAAGGAGCAGGACGCCCGTGGTGTTGCGGTCGAGTCGGCCTACGGGGTATATGCGCTCGTTGCAGGCTCCTTTGACGAGGTCGAGCACGGTTGTGCGTCCGTTGGGGTCGTCGGATGTTGTGACGCAGTCCTTGGGCTTGTTGAGGAGGATGTAGCACTTGCTTTCGAGGGCTACTACCTTCTCGTCGTATTCGACGGTGTCGTCGTGGGAGATTTTGGTTCCGAGTTCGGTGACAACCTGTCCGTTGACTTTGACGAGGCCCTGCTGGATGAATTCGTCGGCTTCCCGGCGGGAGCATATTCCGGCGTTGGCCATGAATTTGTTGAGGCGTATCTGCTCGTTGGGGTCTGGTATGGGGAGCTCGTACTCGATGCGTTTGGGTCGGGGCGTGAAGCTCTTTCCCTGGCGCACGGGGCCGTTGTTGCCGTATCGGTTGCCGGGGCGGTTGTTGTAGCCACCCTGGCGGTTGTTGTAACCGCCTCGGTTGTTATTGTAACCGCCGGGCCGGTTGTTGTAGCCACCCTGGCGGTTGTTGTAACCGCCTCGGTTGTTATTGTAACCGCCGGGCCGGTTGTTGTAGCCACCCTGGCGGTTGTTGTAACCGCCTCGGTTGTTATTGTAAC
>CAJTRT010000063.1 GCA_910579105.1 uncultured Muribaculaceae bacterium
AGCGTTCGAGCCATGCCTTTTTGCCATCTTCAAGTTTTATCGGACAGCAATATTAAAAAATCGAGGTTTTGTTTGCCAGTCAGCCGTGGAGGTGTTATCTTTGTGAGAACAAACCTACATCATCGTAGAACTTCATCAAACACCTTATAAGACTATATGGAAAACAAGGAAGAACTGCTGAAAACAGTCAAGGAGCGCGCCATGGGCTGGCTTACCGCCGACTACGACGAGGCCACCCGCGCCGAGGTCAAACAGATGCTCGAGGCAGAGGATCCGACCCCCCTCATCGAGGCTTTCTACCGCGACCTCGAATTCGGAACAGGCGGCCTGCGCGGCATAATGGGCGCGGGCACTAACCGCATGAACATATACACCGTGGGTGCCGCCACCCAGGGCCTGGCCAACTACCTCAAAGAGGCTTTCCCCGACATGCCTCAGATTTCCGTCGCCGTGGGCCACGACGTGCGCAACAACTCCCGCAAGTTCGCCGAAATCGTCGCCAACATTTTCTCCGCCAACGGCATAAAGGTATACTTGTTTGACAGCTTCCGCCCCACGCCGGAGCTTTCCTTCGCGATCCGTCACTTCGGATGCCAGAGCGGCGTGAACATCACCGCCTCACACAACCCCAAGGAATACAACGGATACAAGGCATACTGGGCCGACGGCGCGCAGATTATCGCCCCGCACGACGTTAACATCATCGACCACGTCAACCGCATCAAGAACGTCGGCGAGATCAAGTTCAAGGGAAATCCCGAACTGATCCAGATCGTCGGCCCCGATGTCGACAAGGCTTTCCTTGACGCTATCAAGGAGCTTTCGCTCAGCCCCGACGTGATCGCGCGCCACGCCGACCTCAAGATTGTCTACACCCCCATCCACGGAACCGGCGTGAAGCTCGTCCCCGAATCTCTCAAAAACTACGGCTTCACGAACATAATCCACGTCCCCGAGCAGGATATCCCCGACGGCAACTTCCCGACCGTCGATTCCCCCAACCCCGAGAACGCTTCCGCCATGGCCATGGCCGTGGCCAAGGCAAAGGAGGTCGACGCCGACCTCGTGGTCGCATCCGACCCCGATGCCGACCGAATCGGATGCGTCGTCCGCGACACCGACGGCCAGTACGTCCTCGTCAACGGCAACCAGATCTGCCTCATCCTCCTCAACTACCTGATGACCCGCAACGCCGAGCTGGGACGCCTCACCGGCAAGGAGTACATCGTAAAGACCATCGTCACCACCGAGACCATCAAGTCCGTGGCCGATGCCAACAACATACGCATGTACGACTGCTACACCGGCTTCAAGTGGATCGCCTCCGTGATCCGCGACCTCGAGGGCACTGCCCGCTACCTCGGCGGCGGCGAGGAGAGCTACGGATTCCTCGCCGAGACCTTTGCCCGCGACAAGGACTCCGTCTCAGCCATATCCCTCATGGCCGAGTGCCTCGCCTGGGCAAAGGACAAGGGCATGAGCTTCATGGAGATGCTCCAGGATATCTACGTCAAGTATGGCTTCTCCCATGAGACAGGTGTTTCTGTCGTTCGTCCCGGAAAGACCGGCGCCGAGGAAATCCAGGCCATGATGAAGAATTTCCGCGCCAACCCGCCCAAGCAGCTCGCCGGAAGCCCCGTGGTAATCGTCAAGGACTACGCCGACCTCAACATGACCGACCTCCGCACCGGAAAGGTCACCAAAATGGACTTCCCCACGACCTCCAACGTCCTCCAATACTTCACCGAGGACGGCTCCAAGATCTCCGTACGCCCCTCCGGCACCGAGCCCAAGATCAAATTCTATATGGAGGTACACGGCAAGATGGCCACCGCTGCCGATTACCATGCCGCCGACGAGGCCGCCAAGGCCAAGATCGAGCTCCTCAAAAAGGACCTCGGCATCTGATTCCCGCCCACATACTCCCCCCGATAACGAACCCCGCGGAAACCATGGTGGTTTCCGCGGGGTTCTGTTCTCTTTCCCTTCCCCGCCTCCCTTTTCTTTCCATCCGCCCTTTCTTTTTCCTCTCATACCCCTCCTTTATTTCATCCCGTATTTCATCCTCCTCTCCATTTTCCTTCCATCCTCCTTCCCTTTTCTCCCATCTGCCTCCTTTATTTCCTCTCGCCCTCCCTCTTTTTTCTTCCTCTTTCTCATCCCCTATCATTCTTTCTCGTCCCTTCTCTCTTCTTTTTCCCTGAATGTCGGGTGGAGCGAGCCGTAGGCGAGCGGCTTCCTTTCCTTTCCTCTTCCTCCTTTTTCTCTCGCCCATCCTTTTATCGTGCGCGAGGCGGAAGCCGAGCGAGTAGCCGCCATTCCTCTCCCGGCTCCTCACCGTGCTGAGGCGAAGCCGAAGTTGAAGTCTCCATTTCCTCTCTTCCGGCCAATAGAAAACCCCGCGGAATCGAAGCTCGTTCCCGCGGGGTTTGTCGCGTATTTTGGAGGCTGTTATCTCACAACAACCTTTTCAATCATCTTTCCGGCTTTCACCAGATATATGCCCGGAGCGACCGTCACCTTGGCGTCGCCTTTGCCTGAGTATACCGCCTTGCCGTCAACCGAGTGGATTGCCGCGGGGGCGTTCCCCAGGCCGCTGAGTATGATATGGCCGTCGGCGGCGTGGATTTCCGCATTGAGCGTGATCTCGTCAAGCCCCGAGTTGAGCGATGCCTCGTTGGAGGCTCCGGATTCCCCTTTGCCGTCGTATACGGCGGTAACCACATACTTATGGTCGGCTGTGCCCTCGGTGTCGAGGTACGCGGTTTCCGTCAGGGTCGACAGGTTCAGTTTCTCCCCGTCGCGGTAAACATTGTAACCGGCCAGGGTGAGGTTCAGCGTCGATGCCGTGGGGGTGAAGGTGATGTCGTCGATCATCAGCATGAACGAGCCCGAGCTGCTCGACCTGATCGCGAAGCGCTTGGCTCCCGCCGGTAAGGTGATTGACAGCAGCGCCCATTCCGAGGGAACCTTTGTCAGCTCGCAAAGGGGCTGGAAGCTCTTCGTGTCGAGCGAGCCGGTCGAGTAGAGCACCTGGATGTATTCGGGATAGCTGCCGGAGAAGCTCTTGGCGAAGAACGAGATGCTCTGCTCCTTCCCGTCGAGTTCGGGCGAGATTGCCCAGTCGTCGGTCTGGCCGTCGTCGAACCGGAAGAGTGCCGCGAGGTACTTGCTGCCGGAGTGCGCGGCATACGACTGGTCGAACCTCTCATACGACGCGTCACACACGAAGAACGAGCCTTTCGTGCTTCCGGGAAGAAGCCCTGGCACGGGAATCGGGGTGTCGTCAAGTTCGTTGAAGCCTCCCAGTGCCGCTCCGTCGACATCGACGAAGGTCCACCCTTCGAGCTCCCGGACGAACGGGTCCGCGTCCTCAAGGTCCTCCGTCACCTCGTCTGCCACTGCTTTCCCGAGGTCGGGCGCCTGCCAGCTGAGGCGCGTGCCGCCGCCTTCGGCTGCCACCGTCAGCTGCTCGGGCGCGGGCAGGAGAGATGCCTTGGGTGTCACTTCCGCGAAGCCGGAGGTGTTGTTGGACGGCACCTCGTCGGCCGCGTGGTTGACAACCGCGTAATACTCCACCGGCTCCTTGGCCAGGGCGTGCATCTGGCAGGCGAACTCAACCGTGGTTTTCTGGCCTGCCGCGAGGGGGGTCCCGCTCTTGCTGTCGGCCTTGATTCCGTTGGCGAACAGGTCTACCGTGTATCCGTCGGCGCTTTTCGTGCCCTCGTTGGCGATGGTTACAGCCACGGTGTAGCCCGTGCCGGTCTTCGCTGTCTCAGGCGCGGTGATATTGGTGATCGCCAGGTCGTTGTCGGCCAGCGAACCGATCTCGATATTGTCAAGCAGAATGACCGGATAGTTCTTTATCGTGCAGAGGAACTGTACCTGGATGGTCTTGCCCGCGTATGCTCCCAGCGGGACGGATACCTTCCCCCATTCGTCGGCTCCGCACGCCTCGTTGACCTTGACCGTCCTCAGCGTCGTGTAGGAGGCGGCTCCCGCTTCCCTGACCTGGATGGCGATCTCGTTCACGTTGTTGGAGTTCACGTTGAAGGTATGGAAGCTCAGCCCGGGGTTCTGCATCCCGGCCAGCGACACCTTGCCGCTGAACAGGGCGCCCTGGTCGTCGGGCGTGTCGCCTCCCATGCCCATGAAGCCGTTGTCGCCGTCCTGCGCCGCGATGCCGCTCGCGTCATCATAGAGCGCGAACTTGGCGTTCTTGATGGAGCGCATGCCCCACAGGGTCGTGGGTCGGGCGTTAGGGAACGATTCCCGCAAGCCCTTGAACGCCGGCCCGACAGGGATGAGGTCAGTCAGCGCTCCCTCGCCGATGCCGCCCTCGGTCACGGCGAACACGGCGTACTGAACCATGTCCTGCGCGCCCTCGGCGGCCTGGAACGTATGCGAGGTGCCGGTCAGCCCCTCGAACTTGGGTGTCCATTCGCGGCCGTTGTGCTCGGCGATCGTGTAGGTTATCTTGGAGGCGGGTATGGCGTTACCCTTGTGGTCGGTGCTCACTTCCGCCCATCCCACGGTCACTTCTCCCTCCTTGGCGGTCTCCGCTATTGTCGCCGAGGCCGGTTTGGCAGGCTTGTCGGTCCCCACGAATACTGTCGTCGAGGCGGGCATTCCCTGTCCGAACAGGTTGAAGCAGTATACGGTGTAGGTGTAGCTCCCCGCCTTGGTGATCTTGTCGTCGGTGAAATCGTAGTCGGTGTTCGGCTCGGCGGAGCTGTACAGCTTGCAAAGCTCGCCGTCGCGCCAGATCTCCATTTTCTTGAACGACTGCCAGATCGCTCCTCCCGCTATGGTGGTCGACGGGGTCTTGAAGCTGATGGTCGCCTTGTAGGCTCCCGACGGATCCGCTACGGCTTTGAGGTTTGTCACCGCCGCGGGGGCGCCGGCGTCGAGGCCGCTCTCGACTTTCACGTTGTCGAGGTTCAGCATGTAGGAGTCCGCGGGCGATACGCAGTGGAAGCCGATGAAGTATGATCCGCTGCTTTCCGGCGTGATGGTCGCCGTTATTGTCAGCGGCTCATCTATCGAGGCCCGCACGTCGGTGGGAGCCACAATCAGAGTCTCCATCGCGGCGGCGGTCGGCGAGCCTCCCATCTTCACCTCGATGCGCTCGGCCGTGGTCGGGTCGTCGCAGAAAACGTCGAAGCTCATGCGGTACACGCGCCCGGCCTCCATGCGGATCGCCGGTGTGATCGCCCAGTCGTCCATCGCCTGCGACTGGTTGAACGATATGCGAAGGTTCTGCATCGTGCTCCACATCCACATGCGGCGGTCCTGGTTCACGTCGAGAATCGTCCACCCGTCCATGCAGCTCTCTTCGTCGAATGTCTCGCTGTAAGGCGGCGTTATGTCGCCAAGCACTACGCGGTTGGAGTTGGCCGGTTCAGAGCTGTTGCCGGCATACTTCGCCGTCACGCTGTAATAATAGGTGGTGAACGTGTCGGGGACGGCTACCGCCTCGCTGTATGCCGTCGTGGTCTGGTCGGTGGAGACGGTCGCCCCGTCGGGATAACGCGTGACTGTATAGGTCACCTGCGACGGATCTATATAGCCGCCGTCAACAGTCGCGTCGACCTCGCTCCACGTCAGCAGCATGGTGCCGTTGCGGTAGCTCAGGGTGACCTCCGGCGCTTCCGGAACCCCGTTGCCAACAAAGAGGGTGGTCCTTGCCTCCGGGCTTTTGCCGGCCGCGTTGCTCACGGTCGCGCGTATCTCGTACGTCCCCGCGCTTTCCAGGGTCACGTCGGCCTCGACGCTCCCACCGAACGAGGTCGTTCCCTCGGCCTTCTTGGTGCCGTTGGCTGTGATTTCATATGTCAGCGTGCCGCTGGCCGGTGTCCCGTCATACAGTGTCGAGGGAGCGGTGAAGCTGACCTTTCCCGAGAGTGAGCCTTTGGCGAAATCGGCTGCGAGGTCGGTCACCTTCGCAGGCGCGCCTTCCGCGGCCGCGGGGGTGGGGGCATAAAGCCCTACTACCTCTTCCGAGTGCTCGAAGGATTTAAGCACAGTCGCCTCCCCGGTCTCCATGTTAACCTCGGTGAGCAGCCCTGTCCCGTCGGCCGGGCAGACAGTCCAGAACATGCGGCCGCTCTGCTTGTCGATGGTGGCTGATGTCGGGTATTCGGGCATCTGCCCGGTCTCGCCCACGGGGGTCACCGCGCCTGTCGCCTTGTTTATCTTGTTGAGGGTCGACCCCACGCATACCCAGTAGTTGTTCTGCACCACGTTGGTCTTGCTTATGCCGTAGAGCTGTCCCTCGGCGTCGAACGCGATCGCGTTCCAGTTGCCGTTAAGCCCTGCGATCTCGGTGGAGGTGACCGTCGCGTCGGTGAAGTTCATCTTCGACAGCTGGTAGCCGGTCAGGTCACTGTTGTAGGTGATCGCGTATATGTCGCCGCTCACGGGGTCTATGTCCATGTCTACCGGCACTATCGACCAGTCGATATTCCCCTCCTGGTAGTTCTTGAACAATAGCTCTTCCCCTGTCTCAAGGTCGTAGATGGTGTAGCGGGGATAGTCGATGTCGAACTCGACCATCGTTATGCGGCTGACCGAATAAACCCGGCCGTCTGCCACCACGCTGCTCCCGTAAGGGCCGTCTACCAGCATCTCGAATCCGCTTCCCGCCGTGGTGGGCAGCGCGTAAAGCCCCGGTTTGGCGTTGTAGCCCCAGTTGTCGGCGTAGACCACCACGCCGTTGAGCTGCGGCAGGTTGCCGTCCGTGCCTGATAAACTCGCGGGAAAGGCCATGCGGGCGCTCCCGAGCGCCGCGGTCAGGCCTTTTGCCCCCTTGCTGCCGAGTGTCCGCGTTTTGACCGGGCAGAATCCTCTGGTACCATCCGCGGGCTGTTCGGCAAGCGCCGCGCGGCTGATCGCCTTGTGATGGCCGGCGCCGTGTTTCAGCACGGCGAGCGGGGCCGCCGCGACTGTCAGCGCCGTTGCGGCTGCGACTGCCATCGCTGAAAGAATGTTGAGCGTTCTCTTCATTGCTGTTGGAATTATTGAAAGTATGGTTATAGCTTGTGGCAAAATGACTGGCTCTTCGTATGCTGTCTGGCCACAAAGATAAGCAAAATTCCGATAATTCCAACTCCTGTCGGTCGTTTTTGGCTAATTTATTTCAATTTGCTCGGTGGGCGTTCCAAACCCCCTGCTTGTAGGGGCGCATTGTTCGTGCGTCCGCATAACTTATTATACCGTCTCATAGGTTCGAGTTATAGTACCGCGGATTCCCCGTTACGTTCTCCCCGGCGAACGGCGGGATGGCTTCCGCTGCGAGCGCCATGCCGGGGTGGGGGAGTTCCACCTCGGCGACAGTCAGTCCGGCGAGCCGCCCGTGAAACTCGTCCACCTCCCACGTAAGCCCTCCGTAAGGCACTATCCAGCGTGTTTTCTCTATCTTCCCGTCGTCGCAGACCCGTGCGAGCATCTCCCGTGCGTCTGCCGCTGGAATCTGATATTCCCATTCGTCGCGCGTGGCGCCCTCGTTTGGTCCCTTTACCGTCAGAAACCCTTCGTTGCCGCGTAGCCGCACCCTGACGGTTCCTTCCTTCTTCCGGGAGATGTACCCCTGCTCGATGCGCGAGCTCCCCGTGGCCATCGGCTTGAAGCTCTCATCCCTCACAAGGAATTTGTATTCTGTTTCTTTTGACATATTTAATATTGTGTTAACTAAACTAATTGGCTGTTTTAAACAATATAGCTAACTTCGCGAAGTTATATAAAATAGTGGTAATTCCCCGTTTCATACATATTATTTCGGTCAGGGCGGTCGTCTTGGCGCTGGTTTGCGCCGTCGCGTCGCTGGTGCCGGCGCTCGCGCGCAAGGTTGATGTGGCGGTCACAGATTCCGTCACCGCCGAGGGAGTGCCGTATGCCGCGGTTTATGTGGTCGGCACCGGGCAGGGCGCTCTGACCGACGACCACGGGCGTGCGTCGCTCGATATTCACGCCCCCGACGCGGTGCTCGAATTCTCCGTCATGGGCTATGACAGGCTCCGCCTCCCCCTCGCGCCTGGGCAGCGGGCTGTGAAGGTCGCGCTCGCCCCTTCGGGCCACCGCCTCGACGAGGTGGTGGTGCGCCGCGGAAAGGAGAAGTATTCCAAGAAGAACAATCCCGCGGTGGCCTTCGCCGAGAGACTCCGCCACGCCGGTCCCCTTACCGACCCGCGGCGCAATCCGCGCTTCAACTACCGAAAGTACGAGCGTATAACATACGGCCTCAACAATGTCTCCTTCGGAGCCGGCGATCTCCCGGAAAACGCGAAGAAGGGGCGGTTCGATTTCATGCGGGAGCATGTCGACACGTCCGACGTCACCGGTAAACGGATACTGCCTATGGCCGTCAAGGAAAAGTTGTCCGAAGTCCTTTTCCGCCGCGATCCCGAGGCCGCTAAGGAATACCGCCTCGCCGTGCGCCAGCAGGGCATCGACGAGGCGTTCGACGCCGCGAGCCTCCAGACCCTCCTTGATGACGCCTTCCGCGAGATCGACCTGTACCAGAACGATGTCGCTTTCCTCCGCAACCGCTTCGTCAGCCCCCTTTCGCCCCTCGCTCCGGATTTCTACAAGTTCTACCTCACCGACACGGTGTTCCTCCCCGACAGCACCCGCTGCGTCGAGCTGAGCTTCGCCCCCCGCAACCCGGCGACTTTCGGTTTCACCGGCCGCCTCCTGGTCGAGGACGATTCCCTTATGTTCGTCCGCGAGGCCCGCATGAACGTGCCTCCCTCCATAAACCTCAACTTCGTCGACTTCCTGAGGATATACCAGACATTCGACAAGGCTCCCGACGGCTCCCGCCTCAAGACCCTCGATGATTTCTACGCCGAGATGTCGGTCATGCCAGGCACCCCCAGCGTGTTCGCCCGCCGTATCGCCGCCTATGATGATTTCTCTTTCGGAGAGACACCCCGCGACTCGATTCTCGACGAGCTGGGTGCCGAGTTTTCCGACCCGGCGGTCTATTCCCGCGACGACGCGTTCTGGCAGCAGTCACGCCTGGTCGGCAACTCCCGCGGAGAGAGCCGCGTCGGCTCGATGATGGCCTCCCTGCGCCGCTGGCCCCTCTTCTACTGGGGCGAGAAGTTCATAAACCGCCTCTTTCAGGGATATGTCCCCACAGGCAGGAACTCGAAGTTCGACATAGGTCCCATAAACACCTTCATCAGCCACAACGCCCTCGAAGGGTGGCGTCCCCGATTCGGCGGCATGACCACGGCCGCCCTGAACCCTCATCTATTCTTCCAGGGGTATGTCGCGTATGGCATCGACGACCGCCGCTTCAAATACGGCGCGGAGGTCGAATACTCCTTCAACCGCAAGCGGAACCACCCCAAGGAGTTCCCCGTCCACTCGATAAAGCTCTCCGAGAAATACGACCTCGACCGTCTCGGAGCCAACCTCGTCAGCGGCAACCAGGATAACTTCTTCAACTCCTTCGGCCGCGGAGGAAACAAGCTGATGACCTACCGCCGCCAGACGCGTCTCGACTACACCCTCGAGCTCCGAAACCACCTCTCTTTCCGCGCCGGTTTCAACTTCGAGCGGCAGGAGACCTCCCCCTGGGTGCCGTTCACGCTCGGCGACGGGTCCTCCCTGCGCCATTACGATGAGGCCTGTTTCTCTTTCGGCGTCCGGTACGCCCCCGGCGAGAAATTCCTCGAACGGCCGAAGGGGCGCTTGAACATCGGCAACGACCAGGTCGTCCTCGAACTCAACCACCTCTATGCCCCGAAAGGGTTCCTCGGTAGCCGCTTCACGATAAACCGCACCGAGTTTTCCGTCTCGCGCCGCGTATGGCTCTCCGCCTTCGGCTTCATCGACGCGAAAGTCGGGGCGGGCCACCTGTGGAGCCGCGCTCCGTACCCCAATCTTCCGCTCGCCAATTCCAGCCAGTCATATATCATACATTCCCAGACATTCACCCTGATGGACCCTATGGAGTTCGTCGCCGACACTTATGCCGAATGGTTCATAACCTACCAGGCACGCGGCGCCATCTTCAATTACATCCCCCTGCTGAAAAAGCTGAAACTCCGCGAGGTGTTCTCCTTCCGCGGGTGGTGGGGCTGTCTCTCCCGGTCCAACCGCCCCTGGCTCCATCCCGAACTCTTCGCCTTCCCCGCCCACGCCAAGGCGAAAATGCTCGAGGGCGCTCCCTACATGGAGGTCGCCGTCGGCATTGACAACATCTTCCGCGTCCTCCGCGTCGATTATGTATGGCGCGTCTCCCAGCGCCTCGGCGTCCCGGCCTCCGCCCGTTCCGGCCTCCGCCTCGGCCTCCACGTCACCTTCTGATCCCAGCTTCCTTCCTCCCTCCTTCGTTCTCCTCCTCCGTCCTCCCTCCTCTGTCCTCCCTCCTTCGTTCTCCCTCCTTCATTCTCCCCCTCTGTTCCCCCTCTGTTCCCCCCTCCTCTGTCTTTCCTATATGTTGGGTGGAGCGAGCCGAAGGTGAGCGGCGTCCCGTTCTTTTTCCTCCCTTCTGTTCCTTGCGTTCTTCTCCTGCGCCTTGCCCCCTTCTCATTCCTTTCCCTCCTCTCTTCCCTTGTTCTCCTCTTTCCTTTGTTTCTTTTCCCCGCTTGCGGGGGGCTCTTAATCTTTCTCCTCTTCTTCCCTTAGCAAGGTGCGCCCGGCGGAAGCCGGGCGAAGGCGCGTCGCGGGGGCTGTCGGGTGCGGCGAGCTTTAGCGAGCCGTATTCCTCCCTTGGGGTTTCTCTCTTCCTGTCATCTTCTCGAAATCCTCCCGGCTCCCGTTGAAAACATCTAGGTCGACTTTCCCGTCAATCCCGTCGAGCCTACCCCGGTGGCTGTACTGCCAGAATGTCCAGCGCTTGCGCGCCTCGTCGAGCGGGGGATCGGTAAAGGAGCAGATCCATAGCGGGTAGCTGTCGAAATTCCCCTTTACAAACCGGTGGTAGCCGTCTTTGTTGGTGTAGAGCACCGGTCTGTGCCCCAGCCGTTCCAGCGTTTGTAGCATCTTCCTCAGTCGCTCCACTATCTTGGCCGTGGCGTGGCCGTCGGGGTTGCCCCATTCCTCTATGTCGATAGCCGGGGGGAGGCTGAACTCCCGTCCCCGCAGCGCGTCGTGGAAATTAAGCGCTTGCAGCTCGCCGTCGGTGTCGAAGCGGAAGAAATGGTAGGCACCGCACGCTATCCCGCTACGGCCGGCAAGCCGGGCGTTGTCAAGGAAGTAGCGGTCGGCGAAGTCTGTCCCCTCGGTCGCCTTTATATACGCGAAGCTCACCCCCTGCGATGAAAGTTCCTCGAAGTCTACCGCGCCGTTGTGGGCCGAAAGGTCGATCCCCCTGACGGGGTAGGCCTCCTCCGACGGTTCGGGGGCCTCCCCGAAATAGCGCCCGTACAGGCTCAGGCCGGCGTAGGAGCCTCCGGCGAGCAGCAGGGCCGTCAGCAGGATCGTTATGCCCTTCCTATGCCTCATCGCGCGCTTTTTTGGCGGTCACGCCTGATAGGTATTTCGCGACGCGGCATATGAAGTAGGCGCCGCACATGACGGCTACCATCAGGGCCGAGCACGGAACGTCGATAATCGTGGCCAGCGCGAGCCCGCAAAGCCCGCATGTCAGCGAGATTACGGCGGAAAGCGCCATGATGCTCTTGAACTTTCTGACGAACACCTCCGCCGTCATCTGCGGCAGCGAGATCATCGACATCAGCAGCATGATGCCCACAAGTCTTATTGTCAGCACTATGCATAGAGCCGTCATGATCGTCATGGCCATATTGATCCACCTTACAGGCAGTTGGTTCACGCGGGCGAAGTCCGCGTCGAACGCGCAAGCCACGATCACCCTGAATTTCCAGGCGAAGAACGCCGCCAGCAATATGGTGTACGCGCCGAACGCCCACAGGTCGCCGCGGCTGATGGTCAGTATGTTGCCGAACAGGAATGTGTTCAGCTCCGGCACGAAGCCCGGGGTCAGGAACACGAGCAGCACACCCACGGCCATCCCCACCGACCAGACCACGGCTATCGCCGAGTCCTCGCGCACGCGCCCCTTGGCCGACAGCCATTCAACCCCGAGAGCCGACCCGACGGCGAACAGGGCCGCGGTGGCTATCGGGCTGATGCCTAAATAATAGCCCAGGCCCAGACCCCCGAAGCAGGCGTGGGTGATTCCCCCCGATATGGCCACGAGACGGCGCGCTATGATGTAGGTGCCGATCATCGCCGCTGCGACCGATATGATCGCGACACCCGCCAGCGCGTTCTGGAAAAAGCTGTAATTGAGATATTCTATCATTGTCTTAACCCTGGTTGCCAAGCAGTTGCCTGTACGGAGGCGGCATGCCGCGTATTAGTTGCGTTTTATAGGCCGTTATAGGGCCGGAATTTAAGTTGTCCTTTTGGCCCGCTCCTCGGCCACTATCATCAGCAGCTCCTCCCTCACTTCCGCCGGAAGGGTTATGCCGCGCAGCTGCACGCTCCTGGCCCAGGGCGCGATGTCGTCCGGCAGCAGCGTCAGCAGCACCTCCCTGAACTGGTCGGCTTCTTCCGCCGTGTAGCTGTCTGCGTCGCGGCCGGCGTATGTGTCAAGCTCCTCGTCGTCGAAATATTCTATTTCGCCGCTCACTCCCGCGAGCAGCGAGTCGCGCTCGCAGGTAACGTGCATGCCGCAGCAAACCTCTTCCGCTCCCGCGGGATCCTCTGGCGCAGGCGGGTCACTGACGGGGGGCAGCGTGGGGGTCTGCGCATCTCCGCGCCGCAGGTCGCGGCGGTGGAAGGCGTAGAGAATGCTGCCTACTATCACCAGCGCGCCGAGTATTATAAGCGATACCTCCATCAGTCCTTGCTGAATATCACCGGTATGCGCTTGGTGCCGTTAACTTTCCCGTCGGTCGAGCGGATGGTAATGGTCACCTGG
>CAJTRT010000064.1 GCA_910579105.1 uncultured Muribaculaceae bacterium
TTGGCGGTAGATGCCGCTTAGCCTATGAATAATTTTTTAACGAACTATTGTTAAAAAACATTTCAGGGAAATTCGTAACTTCGCGCTCTGCTTCCGCCGCGACGGCCGAGAGGCACAGGTTTCAATGTTTACAGGCATAGGTTTCAATCTTTTTAGGTACAAATTCATATGACTTTTTCAGGTAAAATCGATTTCCGGCCCAAACTGGTGTCGGCTCTCAGGCATTACAGCGCCAAAAAGTTCCAGGCCGACCTGACGGCGGGACTGGTGGTGGGCATCGTGGCCCTCCCGCTTGCCATAGCTTTCGGTATCGCGTCGGGCGTAAGCCCCACGACGGGCCTCATCACGGCCATTATCGGCGGCCTGCTGGTATCGGTCTTCGGCGGCAACTCCGTGCAGATCGGCGGCCCCACGGGGGCGTTCATCGTCATCGTCTACGGAATAATCGCCCGCTTCGGCCTCGGAGGACTGGCGATGGCCACATTCATGGCGGGACTGATACTCGTCATAATGGGGCTGTTCCGCCTCGGCACGGTGATCAAGTTCATCCCCTACCCCATCGTCGTCGGGTTCACCGCCGGCATAGCGCTGACTATATTCTCCACGCAGGTCAACGACTTCCTCGGCCTCGGACTGACCGACCTACCCTCGGAATTCCTTCCGAAATGGGGCGTATACCTCCGCAACCTCGGCCTCACCGATCCGGCGACGCTCGCCGTTTCGGCAGTGTCGCTGCTGATCATAACCCTCACGCCGAAGATTTCCAAGCGCCTGCCGGGCGCGCTTGCCGCCATAGTCGTGGTCACCATAGCCGTGGCGCTGGTCAAGACGGCGTTCCCCGGGTTCGCGATAACCACCATCGGCGACCGCTTCGGCGAGATGCGCGCCGCGATGCCCGAGTTCCACGGATTCACCCTCGACATGGCCACCATCAACCTGCTTCTCCCCTCGGCGTTCACCATCGCCGTGCTGGGGGCCATAGAGTCGCTCCTGTCGGCGACGGTGGCCGACGGCATCACCGGCTCGCGCACCAACACCAACACCGAGCTTATCGGCCAGGGCATAGCCAACGCCGTTGTCCCGTTCTTCGGGGGGATACCCGTCACAGGCGCGATCGCCCGCACGATGACCAACATAACCAACGGTGGGCGCACCCCCCTCGCCGGAGTGATCCACGCCGTGACGCTCCTGCTGATCTTCATCTTCGCGATGCCCCTTATCAGCTATGTGCCCATGGCGTGCCTGTCGGCGGTGCTGGTGGTCGTGGCCTACAACATGAGCGGCTGGCGCACTATCGCGGGTATGATGAAGAACCCCAAAGGCGACGTGTCGGTGATGGCCGTGACCTTCCTGCTGACCGTGGTTTTCGACCTCACTATCGCCATTGAGATCGGCCTCCTGCTGGCCGTCGTGCTCTTCCTGCGCCGCGTCATGGAGAACACCCAGATCCGCGTCTACTCCGAGCAGCTCGACGTGGCCGAGGGCACAGACCTCGACTATTCCCACCACGAAGTGCTCGACGTGCTCCCAGGTGTGGAGGTCTACGAAATCGACGGCCCGTTTTTCTTCGGAGTCGCCACCAAGTTTGACGAGCTGATGCGCTCCACACCCGGATCCAAGCCCAGCGTGCGCATACTGCGCATGCGCAAAGTGCCGTTCATCGACTCCACCGCCCTCCACAACCTCGAGATTCTTATCAGATCGTCGCAGGTGGAGGGAATCGCCATAGTGCTGTCGGGTGTGCGGCCCCAGGTAAAGGACACGCTGGTGCATGCCGGAATCGACAAACTGATCGGAGCCGCCAACATATGCGACCATATCTCCAAAGCCGTAGTCATGGCCAACTCCATCGCCTCAGGCGGAGACGCCGACGAGGAGGCGCCCCGCGGCATGGTCCCCTCGTTCTGACAGCCTATCAGGAAACACCCTCTGACTTTTTGGCGGCCATCGCTCCGGCGACGGCCGCCATTATTACTGCCCCGAGGAGCACCGCGGCCGCCACCACTGCGAGATCGCCGCACGCCAGACGGACCGGGTAGCTGTCGACCGACAGCAAAGCCATGTCCGCGGCCTGCAGCTTCACCCAGCCGAAATGCTGCTGGCCGAGCACGAGCGCGCTCCCGGCCACCATCCCGACCACTCCCCCCGCCACTGTCACAAGCCAGCCCTGGTTTGCGAAAATGCCGCTGATAAAGCTCCGGCTCCCCCCAATGGCCCTGAGGACGCCCATATTCGCTTCCTTCTCAATGACGAGCATCGACAGCGTGCTGACGATGTTGAACGACGCCACAGCGAGGATAAAGGCCAGCATCATAAAGGTGATCCACTTCTCGACCTCGATCATTCGGAACGCGTCGGCCTGCTGCTCCCGCCGGTCAAGCGTTTTCAGTCCGTCGGGGAGCGCGGCCTCGACCTCCCCGCGCACCTTGGCGAAATCCGCGTCCGGGGCGAGGGTCAGAGCGAGCGACGATGCCTCCGTGTCGTAGTCGAGGAGCCTCCTTACCACCGGCAGCGGCGCCACCACCAGGTCGCGGTCATACTCCTCCTGCTCGATCTGGAACACCCCTCCGACCTCCAGCGTGTCGGAACGGAACGCCGCCCCCGGGTTCGAAGGATTGACGCGGCCCACGCGCCGAGGCTCGAACACCGCCACGGGCAGCCCCGTGGACGGGCGCACGTTCAGCCCCACGGCGGCTCCCACGGAAAGAAGCGCGCCCCTGCCGTCGGGAAATGGCTCCCCGTCGATCACAGCCCCCCCGATACCTGACGCGGCGATTCCCGCACGGGTCATGCCGCGGAGCGTCACCGGCATCTGCTTCTCCTCAACCGAGGCGAAAGCCTGCTCCGTGAGCACCGGCTCGGCCGAGGCCACGCCGCCGATACCGCGCAGCACAGCCGCGAGCGAGTCGGCTCCCGCGAACACTTTCCCGCCCGCCGGGACAACCGCCAGGTCGGGGTCGATACGCGACAATTTTGATTCGGCCAGATAGCGGAACCCGTTGAACACCGACATGACGACCACCATGGCGGCCACGGCGACGGCCACTCCGCCCACCGAGACGGCCGAAATGATATTCACCGCCCCGTGGCTCTTCCTCGAAAACAGGTATCGCAGCGCTATCCGCAACGCGAGCATAACGATGATGAATTAAAGTGTCTTAATAGTAGGGACGCGATATATCGCGTCCGCATAAACGACATGCGATTCCCACACAGTCGTGCGGCCTCCGAATCAATTAAAGTCATCCGGAACGCGGACGCGATGTATCGCGTCCCTACACAATGCCGGCTTTGCCATATCGGCATCCCCAGTGACGCGTTATGACGCACCGCCACCAAGGAGATTGTCGATGTTTTCGATATAGTCGAGGGAGTCGTCGAGATAGAACGCGAGTTCGGGAATTTTCCGGAGCTGGAAGCGCACCTTCGTCCCCAGGTCGTAGCGTATGGTGCGGGCGTTGCGTTCGATGTTGCCGAGAATCTCCTTGGCCTGGGCCGAAGGGAAAATCGACAGGTAGACTTTCGCTATCGAGAGATCGGGACTTACCCTGACGGCCGAAACCGACACCAGCACCCCGTGGGTCTTGGCGGTTTCGCGGCGCAGAATCTCGCTCAGCTCCTTCTGTATGAGGCGCGATATTTTGGCTTGACGTGTTGATTCCATTTCAGATATATGATGACGTTATGAACATACGGGCCGCGCCGCGCGCGACCACTCGTAGGTACAACAGAGGAAATTGACACAAAGTTACTGAAAAAGCGGCAAATTAAGTAACTTTGCGTTCAAATAGGATCGGATATGCAGAAAAAGACCATCTGGGAAATGAACCGGGCCACCCCCGAGGAGTTTCGCGACGCGGCCAAGATACCTCTCGCGATAGTGCTCGACAACGTGCGGAGCCTCAACAACATCGGCTCCGTGTTCCGCACCAGCGACGCGTTCCGCGTCGAGCGCCTGATCCTGTGCGGCATCTCGGCCACCCCCCCGTCGCCCGAAATCCACAAGACCGCTCTCGGAGCCGAGGACACGGTCGCCTGGGAATACAGCGCCGACACTGTGGAAGCTGTCAGCCGGCTGCGCTGCGAGGGCTACACGGTATGCGCCCTCGAGCTCGCCCACGACAGCGTGCCCCTCGACCGCTTCCGCCCGGAAGCAGGGAAAAAGTACGCCGTCATCGCGGGCCACGAGGTCAACGGCGTGAGCCAGGAGGTGGTCGACGCGGCCGACCTCTGCCTCGAAATACCCCAGGAGGGCACCAAGCACTCCCTCAACGTGGCCGTCTCGACCGCCCTGGCCATCTGGCATTTCTACCTCGCCCTTAGATAACCACCCCACAAAATCTAAGCCATGGACCAATCACGACAAAACCAAACCCAAGCCCCCGGCTACAACCTCGCCGCCGACGACTGCGGCGTGCTAATAGGTCTTGTGTCGGCACCTCCCGACGACAAGGACGACCAATTCTACACAACCTACATAAAGAATGACCTCCTGGGCTCGTATCGCAAGGGGCGCGACGCGTTCACCCTTAGGAATCGAACCGACAATGAACGACGCGGAGCCGCGCTGATGTACGACCCGGTCGGGTTCAGGGTCCTCGGCGAAAACGACCTGATGTTTTTCAGCCTTTTCGACGATTTCGCCTTCCCCAACAGAGTATTCCATCCTTTCCACGGAAACGGGGCCGTCGATGAGAACCAGGATGAATCCGCGAAACGACGGCTTTACCAAAGTTACGACTACCAGCTCGTGATAGGCTTGAACCTGCTCGGGAAAGATGGCGGCGACCGGTTGGACACGCTGCTTCTCCCTTCGAGGCTGCGCAAGTACGCTTTCTCCTGCGTGACACGCCTTAAACTGAACCCGATCATCCTGTGCGCCGGAGGAATGGTCTACACCGCCCTGGTGAAAAACAAGATAAACCAGTTATCCAAAGACCAGGGTCACAACGGGCTGACGGCAGTGCTAAACGGGGTGGGTTGTGACGAGATGATCGTTCTGAACTTCGCCAACAGCCTGAAAGATATAGCTGAGTTCGTATTCAGAATCCGCAACCTCCGCTTCGCCGATCTCGACAACGCCGACTTAAAGAAAGAATTCGGCATCGTCAGCGAGGGGCTTGCCGAATTCGACAGAATCGAATCAGACCCGGAGCCGAAAAAGCACGACTATGACGACGCCCATGTGTTCGCGTCGTCATACTCGCTCAGCGGATACGCCATCGAACGCGGCGACCTGCCAGAAAGGCTTAATGACGACAACTGCCGCATTTCCTTCAACTGGCTGATAAAGCCCGGCCACATAACGAATTTCGCCCGACAGTTCAACGCCAAGCTCGAAGAGCTGAAAGGAAAGTACGCCGACCGCATACCAGCCGACATACCGCCTGACAGGCTGTATATGAACAACACCATCGTAAAGTTCGACTACGAGTATGACGACACGCAGTTCCC
Source organism: uncultured Muribaculaceae bacterium (assembly GCA_910579105.1). Taxonomy (GTDB): domain Bacteria; phylum Bacteroidota; class Bacteroidia; order Bacteroidales; family Muribaculaceae; genus UBA7173. The sequence continues at coordinate 5,455 of CAJTRT010000064.1, forward strand.
GTCCATAGCCGAGCTGCTGGAACTGCTCGACGAAATCCGGGGAATCGACATCGGCAAAGAAAATTCCCGGAAGCTCCAGATCGCCGTTTCGGCCTCAGACGGATCCAACCTGATTTCAGGCGACGTGGTACCCATATTCGACGCCGCAACCCATCCGAGCGTCAGGTCACGGTTCAAGGATTTCATTTATCCGGCGTCGGAACTGCTGGGCCTAAGGGAGATGCTCGACAAATGCAGGATGGCCAAGATCCTGAAAGAGCGCATAATGAAGATGTACCATCTTTACAATGACTGCCTGACCGACCCGTCATTCGCCGTTTCCACGATAGGCTTCAGGCATTTCCTCGACTCAATCCCACAGCGGCTCCGAGCATATTCAGAAAAACGCGCCTACACCCCGTCTGACATCCACGACTGGCTCGACAACGGGGTCCGCGACTTCGAGCAGGCCTACCTGAACCGTTTCCATCAGAGCAACCGCATGCGCACCCTCTCCGACTTCAACCTCGAATGGAACGGAGGGATCCAGCAACTCATATCCTCGCTTGACTGGCTCTACAAGACGTTCATGGCCTGCTGCGGCATAAAGGAATATTCAAAATTCATGTATGTGTCGGGCTACGAGCGCGTGCACGTTTCCCACCGCTCCTACCGGGTGAACATGCAGCACATAACGTATCCCGAGCTGTTCGCCTCATCGGTATGGAAGGAGATGTTCAACTTCCTCCCTTACGAGTACACCAACACCGACCGCCAGGACAAACTGCCGCTCAGGCTGTTCCGAAGAGAAGAATTCATGAACCGCCTTAAAAGCGAAATCTCCCGGCATTTCCGCTTCAACAGGGCGCGCTGCAACCACCAGTCGTTCCTGAACCGCATCAACCTCGAATACATGTCGAGCATCGTGGCAGACGCTCTGGCATACGTCTACGGATACGCGAAAGATTACAGGGCGTTTTTCTACTGGTACGCCCGCAACACACAGCAGACATCCGTGATGTACGGGCCCGACGGCACTGTCGACGAGCAGCGGCTTATCGGGATACTCGGACGGCTGCTCATAGTCCACAAGATTTTCGAAGTGGAAGAACCCTCCCTGGAGGAGCTCCGTTTCCATGGCTTTGACGGAGTTTTCGGCCCGGCATGGATCGCCAATTTCGAGGATGTCAACACCATGGCCGACATAATAGTGGAAACGCTGCGGCATTACGGATTCCGCAAGGACATAGAGGCCGTCGGCCGGTTCATTCTGACCAACACATACCCCGACGAATACAACGAACTGCTCGTCAAGCTCGATTCCGGCACCGGTTCCGGGCCGGTGGCGCCAGAGCTACTTGAAGCGGCCCACTCGGCGTTGGCTGACGCCCGCGGGCGATGCAGCGACGAATTCACCCGCATGCTCCTCGACGGACGCTTCGACATCGGCACCGTGAGCCACGAAAGAATGCTCGTCGGCAATTTCCTTCCCGCTTTCCTTAAAGCGCTAAGGGACCTCGACAGCGAGAACTGCCCCCCTTCGGCCAGCCACACGCTATGGCGCGACGACAACGGCGCGCCGCTGCTCACGCATGACAACGCCGGCCTGTTCAGCAATATCCTTGCCGACCCCTTAGGTGGCACATTCTGCATCGACGGCAACATACAACGCCGCTATTTCCAGCTGCGCTCGGTGTTCATGCTGGTGCTTTTCCATTTTTATCACCGTAACATCGTGTCTCTGATGAGCCAGAGACAAAATAACCGGTAACACCCGTCCCGAATATGGTTATTCTAAGTTTAGCCGACTTTCACTCGAAAACAGACAACGAGCAACTGCGCAACAGGGTCGAGTCCTTCTGTCATTTCTTCCAGTCATTCTGTTCGAAATTTCCAGACTGGACGCCGACATTCATCTGCGTGGCCGGCGACATCGCGTTCAAAGGCGCGGCAAGCGAATACGACGAGGCGGAACAGCTCATACGCCGCATAGCCGACTGCGCCCGCGTGCCAACGAGACGCGTCATCATGGTGCCAGGCAACCACGACATGTCGCTTCCCGAAGAATTCCGCCCAAAGGAAAGCAGAGGCACGAAAGAATACAAAAAATACAAAGCAGACTATCAGAAAGCCATCCTCAGATGGCTGCACTCCTTATGGTCAAACAATGCTGATATCCCCCAAGAGGCGGGGAACCTGTTCGCGCGATATGCCGAATTCAGAAACCGCTTCTTGGAAAAGGACACAACCGACAGCCTCGATGCCGGCGACGACCTCCTGAAAAAGCTGTTCCCCCCGGAGCTGTCGACGCTATGCGGCATACGGGCCTACCCCGAGAGAAAAGTGGCCTTTCTGGAACTCAACAGTGCCTGGGTGGACCTTCCCGGCGAGGGGAACAGGGAGTGCGTCTTCGGAGCCAACGTGATCCAATCGCTTGAAAAGCGCGTCACGACCCTCAAACACCAGGGATATTACATCGTGGGAGTGTTCCACCACCCGTTGAGGTTTATCGCCGACAACGAGTACCAGGCGCGCTCGTTCGTCCCGGTCTATGACCTCATAGTGAAGATGTGCGACCTCTGCCTGTCAGGCCACGAGCACGGCGACAAGGCGAAGGATCCCGATTTCCTCGGCAACAAATGCCAGTATATCCTGAACTCTGGATTTTTCGCCATCGACTCAGTCAATGAAAAGATGGAGTCAGGGGCATCCTTGCTGAGAATCGACCCCGTCAACGGGTCGGTCGAGCTAAGGCGGTTCACATTCGACGACATCAACGACTGGTTTGAAGGCTATCCGGCAAAGCGTTTTTCAACCAGCTTCGGAGCCAGCGAACCGCTGCCGGGTGTGATGGAAACCGATTCCACCGACGCGAGTCTCCAGCGGGGAGTGGAAGAGGACATAGTCCTGTGCGAACAGCTTCTCCTGGAACGGTTCGGCAACCGCCGCATTAAAAAAATCGGCGAACCGGCACACTATGAGCTGGCCGGAACGACAGGCGGAATAACGGCCTATGTTTCAATCGTCGGAAACAGCCCTCGCTGGGGCACCCCGCTCCGCCTGCCGGAAGCGAACAATGGCGTCATTCACGTTGTTCTTACCTTAAAGGAATATCTGGACGACGACCGCCGCAGAGACCTGCTCGCGATAGAGCGCGAGTCTCAGTCGCTCCTTATGGCCGGAGAGCTGGTCATATCGGAAATATGACGGCAATATGACGACTAATCGCCCGAATGTCAGATTTTTTTGGTTGTTTTCAATATTTTCGCTAACTTTGCGAATCTTCAAATCAAAATCGGAAACATACCCGTCTAAATACACGTAAGTACCACATAACTAACCGACTATGTTTAACTATCTCGATGCCGCCGTGAATCGGGCCTTCCCTGCCCACAAGCAGGGCGAGCCATACGATCTCTCGCCATACGCAAAGTCCGCAGAGGACGCGGAGCGCTACGTCGAAGTGTCTGAAATAATCCGCGAATCGCTTGACAGCCCCAAGGAGGTGGAAATTTTCAACGAAGTGTATCATTTTATGGACTGACGAATTTTCCTTGAACGACAAAATATACCGGGCCGCATCCTTTCGGATGCGGCCCGTTTTTTAACAACCGGCCATAACGTTCGCGGCTAAAACCGATATAGAGATACGATATATAATATGGAGATAATATCTATACGCGAAAAGAGTCAATCTTCACAGATTGACTCCTCCCTCATAACCAAAATTCAAGTATATATTCTTTTCGTCTAACAATCTTCTAATATCAACTGTCTCCGCTCTCGCGGAGTGTCGGCAAGCTTTCGACTTCCGACAATGCAAAATTACTACGTTTCACCGTAGTTTTAATGAGCTATTTGGTTAAAATGCGTTAATAACGCCAAATATATGCCATTTCGGCCACACCAAAGGCGTTGTCGCACGCGTTTCAGAACTTGATCTCGCGCGAGGGGGGTGGAACCGGGGCCGCGGGGACGGCCTGCTCCCGGGCGGACGGCGAGGCAGTAGCCGCGCCCGGCAGGGGCTGGGCGGAGGGGAGAGCCACCGCGTCGCGGCTGGCAGAGGTATCGTTGCGGAGCTCGTCGGTAAGGGCGCGGTCGCGGTTGTAGGCCGGCGTGCGCTCGAACTTCTCGATCACGGTATCGTCGTTGAACTGCTCGGGACGCAGCACGACGTAACGCAGCGTCTCGCGCTTCTTGTTAAGCTCGTCGATCTTCTCGCGCCCGTAGGCCTCCGAGAGGACATCGGCAGCGGCCGGCTGCTCGGCCTGTTCCTCGCGCCGGGGGGTGAAGCCGGCCCCGTGGCGGTGTTCCTCTGCCTGCTTGGGCCTGAACTTGCGGTCGCCCTTGATCACCAGCTCGAAACCGGAGGCGAGGATGGTGATCTTGATCTTGTCGCCGAGGGTGTCGTCGAAGGCGATACCGTAGATCACGTCCACGTTCTTGTCAATCTGCGAGATGAAGGAGGTAAGCTCGTTGGCCTCGCCCATGGCGAACTTGCGCTCTGCCTGGGGTGAGAAATAGAGGTTGAACAGCAGGTGCTTCGACCCCATTATGTCGCGGTTTTTCAACAGCGGCGAATTCAGGGCGTCGTTTATGGCCTTTGTCACGCGGTGCTCCCCTTCGCCGTAACCGGTGGAGATGATCGCCGCGCCTCCGTTGCGGAGCGTCTTGTCGACATCCTTGAAGTCGAGGTTTATATGCCCCGTGCAGGTAATGAGCTCGGATATGGACCGGGCCGCTGTCGAAAGGGTGTCGTCGGCCTTGCCGAAAGCGTTGATCCAGTCAAGGTCGGGGTAAATCTCCGTCAGCTGCTCGTTGTTGACCACCAGGAGCGAGTCGACATACTTGCTCAGCTCCTCGGCGCCGTCGAGCGCCTTGATGATCTTGCGCTCTCCTTCGAAGAGGAAGGGTATGGTGACGATGCCCACCGTCAGCAGGCCGCGGTCGCGGGCGATCTTTGCCACGACGGGAGCCGCGCCGGTGCCGGTGCCGCCACCCATTCCGGCGGTTATGAACACCATCTTCGTCCCGTCGTCGAAGAGCTTGGCGATGTCGTCGGCGCTCTCCTCGGCGGCCTGCTTCGCGATTTCAGGGTCATTGCCCGCGCCAAGGCCGGCAGTAATCGTCGGGCCGAGCAGCACGCGGTTGGGCACCGGGGAATTGTTCAGCGCCTGGCGGTCGGTGTTGCACACGGCGAACGACACCTGCTCGATGTTCTGTGCGAACATATGGTTAACAGCGTTGTTGCCACCGCCTCCCACGCCGATGGCCTTGATAATAACCCCCTGTCGCGGAGCCTCAACGAAATTGGCGAGGTTGTTTATATCGTCGCTTGTCATAAGTAGCTATTTCGTAGTCGTTTGGTGTAATAAGTTCGTTCAGGATGTCACTCGTCGAATGACTCCCCCTCGCTGTCGAATGTTCCAGCCAGGCGGTCGCGCAGAATCTGGAAGATGCCTTTTTTGGGCTTCTTGGGCTTCTCCTCCGGCTCGAAATCATCGACGGGGGCGCCGTCGGCGCGTTCCTCGGAACCGTCGGCCGCGTCATCGCCGTATATATCCTCATACGATCCCTGGCTCCGGGTCCCGTCGGCACTTCCCGCCGCGGAAGCGGGAAGCTCGAAACATTCTTTGAGCGGCATGCGGGCCGCGCCGGCGAGTATGGCGATTATGTCGGTGTTCTCGGCAGGGTGGATCTGTCCGTCGGAGATACGCACCATACTCGAAGGGGAGCCCTGGCGCACTTTCAGCTTCGAGTGCTGTTCGAGCAATTCCGAGAAACCCCGGAGACGCCCGCCGGCGCCCACCATCACGATCCCCTTCGGAAGCGCCTGCGGCTTCAAGCCGGCGTAATCGATCTGGGCGAGTATGTTTGAGACAATCTCCGCGGCGCGGGCGTGGATGTAGTTGTTGACTTCGGTGTAGTCCACGCCGTCGGCTCCCTGGCGGCGCTGGCCGTCGAGCGGCAGGGCGTTACCGCTGACTTTCTTTATTTCCTCGGCGCGTTCCTCGGTATGGTTCAGAGCCACGAGGTCGAGCGATATGTTGCGCGACCCCATCGGAAGTGTGGCGACATAGACCGGGGCCCCGTCCTTGTATATGGCCACTGTCGTGGTCTCCGCTCCGAAATCGACCAGCATGCACCCCAGCCGTTTCTCCTCCTCGGAAAGCACCAGGGCGGCTTCGGCGGTCGGGCGCGTCACATAGCCGCATATCTCGAGACCGAGGCGTTCGTTGACCACCCGGCGGATCATGCGCTTTACCGACGCCGCGCACACGACAACCAGCATCGTCGCGCTGACGGTCATACCGTACGAGCCGACAGGGTTTGAAACGCTCTTGTTGTCAACCGAGAACTTCACGGGGACAACCTCCGCCACGTCGTAGCCCTCGGGGGCGCTCGCTGCCGCCTGCTCCTTGAGGCTGTCGATAATCTGGTCGGTAATCTCGATTTCCGAAGAGAAGGAGGTCGACACATCGACCAGCTCGCTGACCATGGAACGGCCGCCGAGCGAGATGTATATGCCCTTTATCTTGCGGGGCTCGACGCGCGGATACCCTTCCAGGCGCTCGCAGACGCGCATGATGGTGTTGCTGACGTCGACGTTCTGGATGCACCCGTAGCGCACGCGCCCGGTGAGTTTCTCCTCTTCCACCGCCACCACGTCGAGGTGGCCGGCAGCATCGGCCAGGCCGACCCCGCCGCGGATCTTCGAGCTGCCTATCTCTATTGCCGCTATGTATCTCTCAGACATTTATGCTGTATGTTATGATATTCGTAATTGTTCAGAACCTGGGTTGCTTGACGGCGCAGGTATCGGTCGCCGTGGCCACGAGCATCGAATTGACGTCCTCCTCCTCGGCCTCCCCCTCCTGGTCGAACAGGATCGCGGGCTCGGGGAGCGGCTTGTCGCGCCTGGAGGCCACCACCTGCCCCCCCCACTTGACGGAAATCGTGTCGTAGAATTCCCATCCTTTCAGAGGAAGCACCTTGTCGTAGAACGCGCCTACCCGCGCCAGCTTAGATTCGAGGTCAGCCGTGTCGCCGATATTTATCACATGGCCGCGGATCATGGGAACCAGGATTATGTCGCGCGAGCCGGGAAGCACGCGGTACTGCCCTATGATATGGCTCCAGCGGTCGTGCGAGCCGATGTAGTCGAGCACCGGCAGCAGTCCGGCCGGATTGTGTATCGAGTCGAAGTGT
>CAJTRT010000065.1 GCA_910579105.1 uncultured Muribaculaceae bacterium
GCGCGGCTTCGGAGTATATCGGTAAATTAATGACGGCTTGCGTATTCGCCAGAGCGGGGCTCTTACTTGCTTCCGGCGCGGAGTTTGGCGCGGTCGAGGAGCTTCTCGACGTCGAGATTGTGGGCGGCTCCGTAGAGGGGGTAGTCGGCGAGGATCTGCTCGTAGACATTGGCCTCCTCGGCATAGTTCTGCTGCGCGGCGTAGACGCGGGCGAGTTTCATGAGGAAGAAGGGGGTGTAGGCGGGGTTCTCGTCGCTCTCGCTGGCGGCCTTGCGGAAAGCGTCGGCTGCCTTGGCGTAGTCGGGGGTGTCGAGGTTGACGTAGCAGTCACCTTTGAGCGAGTAAGCGGCCGGCCCGATGATGTTCTCCTGCGCGGAGTAGTCGTCGAGGTACTTGATCGCCTCCTGGTACTTGCCCTCCTTGTAGAGGATTATGGCTGCCTGGAGGGCGGCGCGGTTACCTGCCTCGTAGGCACCGTCGTCGGCCAGGACCTTGTACTGGGCAAGGGCGGTTGAGTCGTTTCCGAGCGCCAGCTCGAGGTCGGCGTTGCCGATTGCCTCGTCGGCCTTCATGATGCGGGGGTTGCGGAAGAAGTAGACGTATGCGAGAATCAGGACCACCACCGCGACTGCCACGCAGCTCCATATGGCGATCATCTTCTTGTTGTCCTGCATTTTCTGGGTCATCTTGGTGAGGTTGTCGTTGACTTCCTCAAGCCCGGTCTGCCCGGTTACGGGGTTCTGTTTCGACATTTTGTTCTATGAGTGTTGTTATTATAAGCGACTTCGCCAGACGCGGGCCCCGCTGACACACGGCCGCGTTGGAGCGCAAAATTAGTGAATAAAGCCCAAACGGCAAAAAAAAACATCCTTTTTCCGGCTTTTTTCCGCTAATAGCCGTAACTTTACACTCAAAACCGAACCGACACATGACAAACCGCGACATCACCGTGAGAATCACGCAGCTCGCCTACGACGAGCTGGCACCCGCCGACGCCGACCTGGTGGAGCAGGCCCGGCAGGCGACATTCCGCAGCTACTCCCCCTACTCGCGCTTCCGCGTGGGGGCGGCCATACTGCTCAGCAACGGCGAGGTGGTCACCGGGGCCAACCAGGAGAACGCCGCCTACCCCTCGGGCACCTGCGCCGAGCGCTCGGCGTGCTACTACGCCCACGCCCGCTACCCGGAGGCCAGGTTCCTGAAAATCGCCATAGCCGCCCGCGGCACCGACGGCGAGTTCGTCGACGAGCCGGCGGCGCCCTGCGGGGCGTGCCGGCAGGCACTGCTCGAATACGAGACCCTGGCCGGAAGCCCCGTCGAGGTCCTGCTGGCGGGGCGCGACAAGATCTACCGCCTGGAATCCGTCAAGAGCACCTTGCCGCTGGCTTTCGACTCTTTCTGAGGCGCGGAAGCCTTCCTGCCCCGCCCCGCGAAATTTACGCGGCGTGCCGCGTAAATTTCGCCTCGAAGATAAATGGCTCACGCGGAATGTCGGGTGGAGCGAGCCGAAGGCGAGCGTCCTTCCCGATGCTCGGAGCTGAAACACGAAGCGGAGCCGCCGGATGGCGGCTCCGCTTACGGGGGCGGCTATTGCTTTATTATTTTCTGTCTTTTTGACGCTCGAAACAGGGCGATGGTTTAACCGCGCCCCGTTATTTTACATTTATTAACGATATTTTCGCGTAATTTCGCGGCATAAAAGAACGGAAAGACCTATGCTGACTCTGAAATACAAGGATGAACGAGACCGCGCGCTGGGGCTTGGCGGCATGGCCGTCAGCCTCGTGGTGTGGGAAAACGCCCGGTTTCTGCGACGGCTGTCGCTCGACGCCCCGGTGGGCGAAGGGGTGGCGCTGACCCCCGACTTCTTCCCACAACGCAACCAGCGCGCATCGGCCAAGGCCGTGTGGACCCGCGACGTGGAGGTGTTCCAGACAGAGGCGGGAATGGTGATCGCCAACCTCGCCAGCCGCGCCTACATAGGGAGCCGCGAGCCTATCAGCCGCGAGATGCGCGAGCTTATCGTGAAGAACCTCGCCGAACGTGGAAGCGAGGAGTGCGGCCTGGAGGAAGCCGAGGTAAGAGCCGTGGCCGACAAGATCATCGGCTACTTCTCGCAGGTGCTCGCCTACCCCGCCGTGGCCTCGATGGTGGGCGAGTTCGCCGACCTGCTCGTGGCGGAGCGCTCCATGGAGCGCGACCGGGTGATGGAGCTGCTCGGCCGCCTCGAGCGCCTCTGAGGGCGCTGTTGAGGGCGCGCCATAACGGGCCGTCTGGGTCGTCGCTTGAAGGCTCGGCCTCGGTCACAATCCTTGGATTGCTCCCATCGGCCTTACCTCCAAGCTCCTACCATCCGACCCGTTCTGACATCGCCCTCCCATCCGGATGGGAAATTACATATTCGTTCCATATTCGCATTTACGCTGGTCTATATACCCATGGGCGCTTAGCGGTGGGTCGTCGGCACAATATTTCGGCTGAATCGGAGTTATAGTATTGAATCCTAATTTCTCCGATGAACACCAATCCACTGAAATACGCGTTCCCGGGCATCGCCGCGGCGCTCGCGCTGCTGGGCGCCCCGCGGGCTTCGGCCGCCGAGGACATAAAGAACGAGTTCAACCCGATCCAGACCGGCGTGACCTCCCTGAGCATCGCCCCCGACGCGCGAGGAGCCTCGCTCGGCGACCTCGGCGCTGCCACCGACCCCGACGTCAACTCCCAGTTCTGGAACCCATCAAAATACGCCTTTGCCTACTCCCAGGGCGGAGTGTCGCTGAGCTACACCCCCTGGCTCCGCAAACTCGTCAACGACATATTCCTTGCCAACCTCGCGGGCTACTGGAAGCTCGGCAGCGGCGATAACCAGGCCATATCGGCCTCGCTGCGCTACTTCTCGCTCGGCGAGGTAAACGCCACGGGCCTCGACGGCGTTTCAAACAGCGTTAACCCCTACGAGATGGCGATCGACGTGGGCTATTCGCGCAAGCTGTCGGAGAAATTCTCCATGGGCGTGGTGTTCCGCTACATCTATTCGGCCCTGGGTTTCAGCCCCTCGGAGGCCGGGAGCCAGGTGACGGGCGCCTCGGCGTTCGCCGCCGACATCGCCGGCTACTTCACCACCTACCCGATCATCGGGCAGAACGAGTGCCAGTGGTCGTGGGGGTGGAACATCTCCAACATCGGCTCGAAGGTCTCCTACGACAACGGCGACCGCCCGGCGTTCCTCCCCACGAACCTGAAGATCGGCACCACGTTCATGTTCCCCCTTGCCGACTACCACACGCTGGCACTGTCGCTTGACCTCAACAAGCTCTTGGTACCGGCCATGCCCCGGCAGAGCGACTACCTCGACGCCGACGGCCAGGAGGACACGAAAGCCTGGCAGGAGGCCTACGACGACTGGGAGGCGATGTCGCCCATCACGGGTATCTTCAAGTCGTTCACCGACGCTCCCGGCGGTGCCAAGGAGGAGTTCCGCGAGATCAACTACTCCATAGGCGCGGAATACAGCTACAACCAGCAGTTCTTCCTCCGCGCGGGCTACTACCACGAGAGCCAGTACAAGGGTAACCGCCAGTATTTCGGCTTCGGAGCGGGCTTCTCGCTGAACGTGGTGCGCCTCGACGCGTCGTATATGCTGGCAACGGCGCAGACCTCCCCCCTGGACCAGACGCTGCGCTTCACGCTGTCGTTCGATATGGACGGGCTGCGCGACCTTTTCGGCGGCCGCCGCTGATGGCGCGTCATAATGGCTCATCTGGGTCGTCGCTTGAAGGATTCAGCCTCGGTCACAATCCTTGGATTGCTCCCGTCGGCCTCACCTCCAAGCTCCTACCATCTGAACCATTCTGACAGCGCCCTCACATCCGGCCACGAAAAAAGCATAGATTTTCACAACACCTCCGATAACCACTCATAAAAACATGGAAATAAGAATCGGGAACGGATTTGACGTGCACCGCTTCGCCGAGGGGCGGCGGTGCGTGGTATGCGGGGTGGATATTCCCCACCCTGTCGGGCTGCTCGGCCACAGCGACGCCGACGTGGCGCTCCACGCCCTCTGTGACGCGCTCTTAGGCGCCGCGGCGCTGGGCGACATCGGGAAGCACTTCCCGGACACCGACCCGCGGTTCGAGGGGGCGGATTCCCGCGTCCTGCTCCGCGAGACGGCGCGGCTGATCGCCGGAAAAGGCTACCGTCCGGGCAACGTGGACGTTACCATAATCGCCCAGGCCCCGAAGATGGCCCCGCATATCCCGGCCATGCGCGCCAACATCGCCTCAGACCTCTCCCTCCCGCTCGACGCGGTTTCAGTGAAGGCCACCACCACCGAGCGCCTCGGCTTTACAGGCCGCGGCGAGGGAATAGCGGCCCAGGCCTCGGCGCTGCTGCTCCGCGACTGAACGCAAAGGAAAAAGAAAGCAGGAAAAAGAGAAACGGGAAAAGAAGCAGGCTCGGCTCTGCCTCGCCACAGTGGCGAAGCGGAGCCGGGCCTGTTTTCGGAACCGGGGTCGGGGTGCCGGAATAGCACCGGGGCCGGTGCCCGTGATGGAGCCGGGATCAGTTGATGATGTCGAAGCCGGTGTACTTGCGGAGGCACTCGGGGACGACGATACCCTCGGGGGTCTGGTTGTTCTCGAGGAGGGCGGCCACGATACGCGGCAGGGCGAGAGCTGAGCCGTTGAGGGTGTGGCAGAGGCGCGTCTTCTTGTCGGCACCGCGGTAACGGCATTTCAGGCGGTTGGCCTGGTAGGTCTCGAAGTTGGAGACGGAGGAGACCTCGAGCCAGCGCTTCTGGGCGGCCGACCACACCTCGAAGTCAAAGGTAATGGCGGAGGTGAAGCTCATGTCGCCGCCGCAGAGGCGCAGAATGTGCCAGGGGAGGCCGAGCTTCTCCAGGAGACCCTGGACGTGGTCCTTCATCTCCTCGAGGGCGGCGTAAGAATCTTCTGGACGCTCGATGCGCACGATTTCCACCTTGTCGAACTGGTGGAGGCGGTTCAGGCCGCGCACGTCCTTGCCGTAGCTGCCGGCCTCGCGGCGGAAGCATGCGGAGTAGGCGCAGTTCTTCTTGGGGAGCGCGTCCTCGGGGATTATCACGTCGCGGTAGATGTTCGTGACGGGCACCTCGGCGGTGGGGATGAGGTAGAGGTTGTCGAGCTCGCAGTGGTACATCTGGGCCTCCTTGTCGGGGAGCTGGCCGGTACCGTAGGCCGAATCCTCGTTGACGACGTAGGGTGGTTCGATCTCGGTGTAGCCGGCCTCGTCGGCCTGGTCGAGGAAGAACTGGATGAGGGCGCGTTGCAGACGCGCGCCCTTGCCGACGTAGACGGGGAAGCCGGCGCCGGTGATCTTCACCCCGAGGTCGAAGTCGATGAGGTTGTACTTTTTGGCGAGGTCCCAGTGGGGAAGCGCGTCCTCGGGGAGGTCAGGCATCGGTCCGCCGGTCTTCTCTACCACGTTGTCGGCGGCGGAGGTTCCCTTGGGCACCATGGCGCAGGGGAGGTTGGGGATGGTGACCAGCAGGTCGTGCTGCGCCTGCTCCGTCTCGGCGAGGCGGTCGGCGATGGCCCGCTGCTCCTCTTTGAGGGCCGCGACCTCCTTCTTGGCCTCCTCGGCCTCGTCGCGTTTTCCCTGCTTCATCAGAGCGCCTATGGAGGTGGCGATGCGGTTGAGCCGCGCGGCCTTGTTGTCGTTGTCGAGCTGCAGCTGTCGGCGCTGCTCGTCGAGGGCGAGAACCCTGTTTATAGGCTCTTTGCCGTCGAAACCCTTCACGGCGAGGCGCTCGACCACCTCCGCGGGGTTGGTTTTTATCTGTTGAAGAGTAAGCATAATTCTTATTGGGGAAGGAATGGTGGAATAGAAAGAGGGAAAAGGGAATCGGAAGCCGCTCGCTTACGCTCGCTCCACAGGACGGCTGCGCGAGGGGGGCTTTACGCGGTACCCGACAGGCAGGGCGGAGGGGGAGGGTGGATTATACGCGGCACGCCGCGTCCCTACGGGCGGGGAGAGCCGGGGAGGACGGGGTAGGGACGCGATATATCGCGTCCGCCATAGCGCACGAGTTTAAGAGAGGAGGGCTTTGACGGTGGCGGAGATGGCGCGGCCGTCGGCGGCTCCGGCGAGAGCCTTGGTGGCGGCACCCATCACCTTGCCCATGTCGCGGGGGGAGGTGGCGCCTACCTGGGCGATAATCTCGCGCAGACGGGTCTCCAGCTCTTCCTGGCTGAGCTGCCGTGGCATGTACTCCTCGATCACGGCGGCCTGGGCCAGCTCGGCCTGTGCCAGTTCGGGGCGGTTCTGCTCGGTGTAGATCTGGGCGCTCTCGCGGCGCTGCTTGATCATCTTGGCGAGAATCTGTGTGGCGCGCTCGTCGGTGAGGGTGCCGTCGGAACCTTTGGCGGTCCTGGCTTCGAGAAACTCCTTCTTGATGCCGCGGAGCGCCTCGAGACGGGCGGCGTCGCGGGCGAGCATCGCCTTCTTTATGTCTTCTGAGATTTGGTCGAAAAGAGCCATATATGTGGTTTTTAAGAGATTGAGATCAGGGGCGGGCCCAGCCGCCGGTGACGCAGTTGAGGAACGGAGTGGGGACCGGGGTGGTGAAATCCATCAGCTTGCGGGTGACCGGGTGGACGAAGCGGAGGGTGCGGGCGTGGAGCGCCAGGCGGCGGATAGGGGAGGACTTGGCGCCGTACTTGCGGTCGCCGGCTATGGGGTGGCCGAGGTCCTTCATATGCACGCGGATCTGGTTCTTGCGGCCTGTCTCCAGCTCGACTTCCACCAGGGTGTAGCCGTTGGCCTGGCGCACTGCCTTGTATCGGGTGTAGGCGAGCTGCCCCTCGTCGGGGTTGTCGGTGGAGTAGACGATGTGCTGCGAGTTCTCTGCGAGGTAGCTCTTGACCTCCCCCTCCGGGGGATCGAGCTTCCCTTCGACCACGCACACATACTGGCGTTTGAGCACCATGTTGTTCCAGTTGTGCTGCATGGCGTTTTTGGCCTCCTCGTTCTTGGCGAAGAGCATCAGCCCGGATGTGTGCTGGTCGAGGCGGTGGACGATGAAGAGCTTGTTGCGCGGGTCCTTGGCTTTGAGATAGGCGCGGAGGATGGAGTAGGCGGTGCCCTCCTTTATCTTGTCGTTGCCCATCGAGAGGAGGCCGTAGCCCTTGTTGACCACTATGATGTCGTCGTCCTCGTAGACGAGTTTTAGACGGCGGTCGTAGAAGGTGACGAACGGGCGGGTGAGGTTTACCTTGACCTCCGTGCCTGCCGCCACCGGGAGGTCGAACTGGCGCTGTATGTCGCCGCCGACCATCACCTGGCCGTATTTCAGCAGCTCCTTTATGGCGGTGCGCTTGCGGTCGGGCATCGCCTGGAATAGGTATTCAAGCAGGGGGGTCTCCTCCGCCGGGGAGAAGGAGAGAATCGTGTCGGGGCGGAAGGGTCGCTTCTCGGCCCCCGGTTTCGGGGCGTATCTCTTGGTTTTCATTTGCGGCGGCGTGTTGTGGTGGGGCGTTTCGGTTTGGCGTCCTGCTCCTCGATAATCAGTCGGCACTCATCGAGAGTCAGCGCGGCGGGATTCTCCACAGTCTTGGGAATCTTGTAGTTTGACTTACCCTTGGCGATGTACACACCGTAGCGCCCGTTCAGAATCTGTATCTCCGGATCCTCGTCGAAGGTCTTCACCAGGCGGTTTGCCTCAGCCTGCCGTTTTTCGACGATAAGGCGCTCGGCCTCGTCAAGGGTTATGTGGGAAGGTGACATCTCCTTGGGAATGGACACGAACTTGCCGTCGTGCTTCACATAGGGGCCGAAGCGGCCTATGGCCACCGTCACCTCCTTACCCTCGAACTCGCCGATATGGCGGGGGAAGGCGAAGAGCTTCAGCGCCTCTTCGAGCGTTATAGTGTTGACGCTCTGCCCTTTGAGGAGGGAGGCAAATTCCGGTTTCTCGTCGCCCTCGCTGTCGCCGAGCTGCACCATGGGGCCGAAGCGGCCGATTTTCACCGACACCGGTTTCCCCGTGGCGGGATCCGTGCCGAGGACGCGCTCACCGACCTTGTGTTCCAGGCGGGTGTTGAGGGCACTCTCCACCCCGGGATGGAAACCGTCGTAGAAATCCTCGATCTCCTTGTGCCAGGGGAGGTTTCCCTCGGCTATCTTGTCGAACTTCTCCTCGATCTGGGCCGTGAAGTTGTAGTCAAGGATGTTGGGGAAGTACTCGGTGAGGTATGTGTTGACGATCTCGCCGATGTCGGTGGGGATGAGTTTCCCCTTCTCCGAGCCGACGTTCTCGGTCTTGACGCGGGTGTCGATTCCGCCGTCAGGGCGGAGCGACAGCACCCGGAAGTCGCGCGCGACACCCTCCTTCTCCCCCTTCTCGACATATTCGCGCTGCTGGATGGTGGAGATCGTGGGGGCGTAGGTCGACGGGCGGCCGATGCCCAGCTCCTCGAGCTTCTTGACAAGCGAGGCCTCGGTGTAGCGCGGCGGCGTCTGCGTGAAGCGCTGTGTGGCTGTCAGCTCTTCCAGGGTCATTTTCTCCCCCTCGGCAAGCTCCGGCAGGATTCCTTCGAGCTGTTCGGAGGAATCCTCCTTGTCGGAACCCTCCATATAGACCTTCAGGAAGCCGTCGAACTTGATCACCTCGCCGGAGGCGGAGAAGCGCTCGGCGCGGGTGGAGGGGAGGATGTCGACTGTTGTCTTCTCAATCTCGGCGTCGGCCATCTGCGAGGCGATGGCGCGCTTCCATATCAGGCCGTAGAGGCGCTTCTCCTGTGGCGTGCCGTCGATGGTGTGGTTCGAGGCGTAAGTGGGGCGTATGGCCTCGTGAGCTTCCTGCGCGCCCTTGGAGGAAGTGTGGTAGTGGCGTTCCTTGAAGTATTCGGTCCCGAGGGTCGCCGAGATTTCCTTGCGCATGGCGGCTATGGCGAGCGAGGAGAGGTTTAGCGAGTCGGTACGCATGTAGGTGATATGGCCGGCCTCGTAGAGGCGCTGGGCTATCATCATCGTCTGCGAGACGGTGAAACCGAGCTTTCGGGCGGCTTCCTGCTGCAACGTGGAGGTGGTGAAGGGTGGGGCGGGGGACTTCCTCAGCGGGCGCACGCTGACGCTGTCAACCGAGAATTCCGCGCCCCGGCAGGCGGCCAGGAACTCCGCGGCCTCCCCCTCGGTGGCGAACCGCCGGTTAAGCTCGGCGCGGACCGGCATCCCGGTGGGGGAGCGGAACCCGGCCACCACGCGGTAGCTCTCCTCCTGGCGGAAGTTCTTGATCTCGTTCTCGCGCTCCACGATCAGGCGCACGGCCACCGACTGCACGCGGCCGGCCGACAGCGAGGGGCGTATCTTGCGCCAGAGTACCGGGCTTAGCTCGAAACCCACGATGCGGTCGAGCAGGCGCCGGGCCTGCTGCGCGTCGACCAGGTTGAGGTCTATGTCGCGGGGGTGCTCTATGGCTGCGAGAATCGCCTCCTTGGTGATTTCGTGGAACACGATGCGGCGGGTGTTCTCGGGCTTGAGGCCGAGCACCTCGAACAGGTGCCAGGCGATCGCCTCTCCCTCGCGGTCCTCATCGGACGCGAGCCACACCGTCTGTGCCTCCTTCGCGTTCTTTTTCAGCTCGGCCACGAGGGCTTTCTTGTCGTCGGGAATCTCGTAGACCGGCTCGAAGCCCTTGTCGGCCCCTACCGTGAAATTTTTCTTCTGCAGGTCGCGGATGTGGCCGTAGCTCGACATCACTTTGAAATCGGGACCCAGGAACTTACCTATGGTCTTCGCCTTCGCCGGCGATTCGACAATCACGAGATTCTTCAACATAATTCGTTGGCTATTAAACATATTGCCCGATGCCGGGAGCGACCGCCCCCGGCATCGTCCTATATAAGGTGTGGAGGAGTGTTTTCAATCCGGGGGCAAAATTACAAAAACCCCGCGAATAATAGCCTCCGCCATAACGATTTTTCGTGGATAGTGAAATAAAATACGTATATTCGCGGAAGTATACACCGGTTCATAATCAAGTTTTACCCCGCATACCATGAAAATCAAGTATTTCATCGCGACCCTGATGGCCGCCGCCGCGGCATCAGCGGCCCAGGCAGCGCATCCGAACACCTCCCTGGCCGTGATCCCGCAGCCCCGCGAAGTGGCCGAGACACCCCAGGCCGACGGCTTCACCCTCGGTCCGGACACCCGCGTTAAGGCTGTTCCCGGCCTTGAAAACGAAGCTTCGCTGCTCAAAGAATACATGTCGGCACTCCCCGCGGCCACCCCGTCGGGGGAGATTACCCTCCGCGCCGACCTGGCCGACAAGAATCCCGAAGCATACACCCTCGAGGTGACCCCCTCGGAGATAGTTATAAACGGTGCCTCGCCGGCGGGACTCTTTTACGGCATACAGACGCTGCGCAAGGCCGCCTTCGGCGCTCCCGCGGGACAGGCCGCGGTGATACCATCCGGAAAGGTCAGCGACGCGCCCCGCTTCGCCTACCGCGGCGCCATGTTCGACATATGCCGCCACTACTTCACCCCCGACGAGGTCAAGCGCTTCATCGACATGATGGCGCTCCACAACCTCAACACCTTCCACTGGCACATCTCCGAGGACCAGGGGTGGCGCATAGAGATCAAGAAATACCCGCGCCTGACCGAGGTGGGGTCGCACCGCGACAGCACCATTATCGGCCACACCGACAAGTATGACAACATCCCCGTGGAAGGATACTTCACACAGGAGCAGGCCCGCGAGATTGTCGACTACGCCGCGAAGCGCCATATCAACGTGATACCTGAAATCGACCTGCCGGGCCACATGCTCGCCGCCCTGACGGCTTACCCGCACCTGGGATGCACCGGGGGGCCGTACCACGTCTGGGGGCGCTGGGGGATATCCGACGACATCCTGTGCGCCGGCAACGACTCCACGCTGGTGTTCATCGACGACGTGCTCAACGAGATAATGGACATATTCCCCTCGGAATATATCCACATCGGTGGTGACGAGGCCCCGAAGACCCGCTGGAAGGAGTGCCCCAAATGCCAGAAGCGGATAAAGGACGAGGGAATCACCGCCACCGACAAATTCACCGCCGAGCAGCGCCTGCAAGGCTTCATAACCTCCCGCGCGGCCAAGACCATAGGCGCGCGCGGCCGCAAGATGATCGGCTGGGACGAGATTCTCGAAGGTGACATCCCGCAGAGCACCGTCATCATGTCGTGGCGCGGCATCGACGGCGCCACCCAGGGGGTCAAGAAAGGGCACCCGGTGGTCCTCTCGCCGAACACCTACTTCTACTTCGACTACTATCAGAGCCAGGACACCGGCCGCGAGCCGGAAGCCCTCGGGGGCTACAACCCCGTAGACAGGGCCTATGGCTTCAACCCGACGCAGGGTATGACCCCGGAGGAAGCGTCGCTCGTGCTCGGACCGCAGGCGAACCTCTGGACGGAGTTCATCAAGGATTTCGACTATGTGGAATATATGGAGCTGCCGCGCATGTCGGCCCTCAGCGAGGTGGGCTGGACACCGCTCGACCGCAAGGACTACGACAGCTTCCTGCGGCGCATGCCGGCTATGTGGCGCGTCTATGACCACTACGGCTACAACTACGCCCGCCACCTGGCCGACGTGAACGCCAAGTTCACCCCCGACCTGGAGGCACGCGCCCTGCGCGTCACCCTCGAATCGCTCGGAGGGGCCGAAATACGCTACACGCTCGACGGGACCGACCCGTTTGACACCAACGGGAATCCCGCCCCCTCCTCGATTCTTTACGACAAGCCGTTCCTGATCGCCAAGACCGCCACGCTGAAAACCGCCGCCAAGGTGGAAGGGAAAACGGGCAGGGTGAACACCGACGAGATCAAGGTGAACCCGGCGACTTTCGCCAAGGTCGAGATCGACGCGCCGTTCGCCCGCAACTACGCCTACGACGGACCGCAGACCCTCACCGACGGCCTCTCGGGCAATTCAAGCTACAAGACAGGCCGCTGGGTTGGCTTCAACAACCAGGACCCAGTGATCACGCTGACGCTCGCGGAGCCCGCGACGGTCGGCTCCCTGACATTCAACACATGCATCAACATCGGCGACTGGGTGGCCGACGCGACCGGCTACAAGGTCGAGGGCGCTGAAGGCCCCGGCGGCAAATGGACGACACTGGCCGAGGGCGCGCTTCCCGAACGCTCGCAGGCCGACAAGCGCCTCGACGTCGCTACCCACGAAATCAGATTCGACAAGCCCGCGAAAGTGGACCGCGTGCGTCTGACGGTGAAATCCACCCGCTCCCTCCCGGCATGGCACCGCGGCGCCGGCAAGCCGGCCCACATGTTCCTCGACGAGGTGTCGCTGGGGAAATGAGAAGTAGAAATCAAACCGGTTTTATAAGAGTTATAAGAATTATAGATTTTATAAGCTATATAAGTTTATCGCGATTC
>CAJTRT010000066.1 GCA_910579105.1 uncultured Muribaculaceae bacterium
GAATCAGTCCTAATTTTTTGAGACCTCAAAAAGTTTTATCGGACAGCAATATAAGTATATGTTTTTTGCGGGCAAAATTAACGCCCCGCGAGGGGGCGGCGTATGCGATAACGCGACTCCCGAACGAAAAAAATCGCTAAATTCGCGGAAAACAACACCTATGAAAATGAGAAAACTACTGCCGGCAATCACGGCGTGGCTGCTTCCGTTGGCAGCGCCCGCGGCGCAGGTCGCGGAAGGCCCCACGGCGGCGGAACTGAAAGTGCGCCGCGACACGACCTTCGCCCTGTGGTCGACCTACAAGAAGACGCTGAAAAAGCACCCGGAGGTATCAATCCTCGCTCCGGCGCTCCCCGCCGGAGTGCATGCCGAGGAGAACGTGGCCTACACGGTTCTGGACACGCCCGACGGCGCGCGCCCGCTGCGGTGCGACATCTACCGGCCTGACAACGACAGCGTTCTCCCGGCGGTGCTGATGATCCACGGAGGAGGGTGGAACTCGGGGAACCGCGGGCTGCAGACCCCGCTGGCTCAGCGGCTGGCGGCCGCAGGGTTCGTGGCGGTGCCTGTCGAGTACCGGCTGATACCCGAGGCTCTCTACCCCGCCGGGCTGCACGACATAAAGACGGCCATCCGTTTCCTGCGGGCCAACGCCGGGCGTTTCGGAATCAACCCTGAACGGATCGCAGTGGCAGGATGCTCGGCGGGAGCCCAGCTGGCGACCCTCGCAGGGGTCACCAACGGGTCGGCGCGGCACGAGGGGGACGGGAAGCCGCTCGCCTGCGGCTCGCTCCACCCGACAGACCTGGAAAGCGGGGGGAAGCGGGGGAACCCTGGGGAAAAACAGGGAAACGCGGGGGCGGTTTCGAGCGACGTGCAGGCGGTGGTCAGCATCGACGGGATAGCCACCTTCCTGACCGACAGCAACCTGCAATCGGTGAAAGAACATATAAAGAAAAAGGGGAGCCTGCCTGTGAATGCGCAATGGCTCGGAGGGGTCTACGAGGATTCGCCAGATAACTGGGAGGAGGCCTCGGCGCTGAACTGGATCACGGAGCGGTCGGCGCCGGTGTGCTTCATCAACTCGGAACTGCCGCGTTACAGCGAGGGGCGCGACGTGCTGCGGGCGCGGTACGCGGCGCTCGGCATCGCGACGGAGGCGCACCGGGTGGGCGCGCCCTTCCATCCGTTCTGGTTCTTCCACCCCTACGCCGAGCGCACCCTGGCCGCGATGATCCCCTTCCTCACCAGGGTGCTGAAATAGAGGAGGGAAAGACGGCTCGCTGAAGCTCGCCGCACCCGACAGACAAGGCTGGCCCTTGGCTCGGCTTCCACCTCGCGCACGCAGATATTCGGATTATACGCGGCACGCCGCGTCCCTACTACGAGGGGGGAAACGAGGAGGAAGCGAAGGGAGGGGAAATAAAAGGAGCCCTGGAAACAGAGGGAGCCGCGGCCCTGGAAGGGGCGCGGCTCCGGGAGCGGTTGTCTTACCAGGATTCGAACCTGGACAAACAGAACCAAAACCTGTTGTGCTACCATTACACCATAAGACAATCCTTCGGCCTGGAAGAGGGGGGAAGCCCGCGCGGATGGGAATTATACGCGGCACGCCGCGTCCCTACCGCGATGAATGAGGCGGAACCCTCTTAGGCGGCGCAAAGTTAAGAAAGATTTTTGGCGCGGCCAAGAGTTTTGCGTAATTTTGCACTTTAATAATATAAGGGAGACGGCAGGCTTTCTAAAAAGGGAGAACAGGCTTTCCAATAAGAGAGGCGGCAGACTTTCTAAAAAGAGAGAACGGGCTTTCCAATAAGAGAGGCGGCAGGCTTTCTAAAAAGAGAGAACGGGCTTTCTTATAAAGAGACAACAGACTTTCCAAAAAGACAGACAATCGTATGGAACTGACAACGCTAACGGCGATTTCGCCGGTCGACGGGCGCTACCGGTCGAAGACTTCGGGACTCGACATGTATTTCTCGGAATTCGCACTGATCCGCTACCGCGTGAAAGTGGAAGTGGAATATTTCATCGCGCTGTGCCGCCTGGGGCTTCCGCAGCTGGCGGGTGTGCCGGGAGAGGCCCTGGAGGCGCTTCCGGGAATCTACAGCGACTTCACAGAGGCGGACGCGGCGAAAGTAAAGGAGTTTGAATCGGTGACGAACCACGACGTCAAGGCAGTGGAATACTTCCTGAAAGAGCGTTTCGACGCGCTGGGGCTGGCGGAGTGGAAAGAGTTCATCCACTTCGGGCTTACGTCGCAGGACATCAACAACACGTCGGTGCCCATGTCGGTGAAGGACGCGCTGCACGAGGTGTTCCTGCCGCTGCTCGACGAGCTGATCGGGGCGCTGGAAGCCAGGGCCGAGGAGTGGAAGGGGATCCCGATGCTGGCGAAGACCCACGGGCAGCCCGCCTCCCCCACCCGCCTGGGGAAGGAGATCGAGGTGTTCGCCTACCGCCTGCGCCGCCAGCGCGAGCAGTTGGCGGCGGTGCCCGTATCGGGGAAGTTCGGGGGAGCGACGGGTAACTTCAACGCCCACCATGCGGCCTACCCCTCGACCGACTGGAAGGGTTTCGCGGCGCGTTTCCTGAAAGAGAGCCTCGGGATAGAACGCGAGGAATACACGACGCAGATTTCCAACTACGACAACCTGGCGGCGCTTTTCGACGCGCTGCGGAGGGTCAACACCATCGTACTGGACCTGGACCGGGACGTGTGGATGTACGTCTCGATGGAGTATTTCAAGCAGAAGATCAAGGCCGGGGAGGTCGGTTCGTCGGCGATGCCCCACAAGGTGAACCCCATCGACTTCGAGAACTCGGAGGGTAACCTGGGAATCGCGAACGCCGTGTACGCCCACCTGGCGCAGAAGCTGCCGGTGTCGCGTCTGCAACGCGACCTGACGGACTCGACGGTGCTGAGGAACGTCGGTGTGCCGATGGCGCACAGCGTGATCGCCATACATTCAACGCTGAAAGGGCTGGGCAAGCTGCTGCTGAACGAGGAGGCCATCGCCCGCGACCTCGACGCGATGTGGAACGTCGTTGCCGAGGGGATCCAGACGATACTTCGCCGCGAGGGTTACCCCCACCCCTACGAGACGCTCAAACAGCTGACGCGCACCAACTCGAAGGTGACAGCCGAGAGCATCGCTGAATTTATCGGGACGCTTGACGTGAGCGAGGCCGTAAAGGCGGAGCTTCGCGCGCTGTCCCCCTCCACATACACAGGCATTTAATATGGAGAACTTCTCATACATAACGCCTACGCGCTACGTCTTCGGGCGCGGGGCGGAGGCACAGACCGGGGCGCTGGCGGCCGCCATGGGTTGCCGCAAGGTGCTTGTAGTCAGCGGCGGAAGCTCGGCCCGCCGTTCCGGGCTTCTGGGACGGGTGCTTGACAGCCTGCGGGAAGCCGGCATCGCGACCGCCGAGCTTACCGGCATCAGGCCGAACCCCACCGACGACCGGGTTTACGAGGGAATCGACCTCTGCCGGAAAGAGGGGATTGACGGCGTGATCGCCGTCGGGGGCGGCTCGGTGATCGACACCGCCAAGGCGATCGCGGGAGGCGTGCCCTACGACGGTGATTTCTGGGACTTCTGGGCCGGAAAGGCCGTGATGGAGAAGGCGCTGCCCGTGGGGGTCGTGCTCACGATACCGGCGGCGGGGAGCGAGGGTAGCGGCAACTCCGTGATCACCAAGCTCGACGGCATGCGCAAAATATCGCTGCGCACCGACAGCGCCCTGCGTCCGAGGTTCGCCGTGATGAACCCCGAGCTGACCTTCACGCTGCCGCCGGAACAGACGGCGGCGGGGGTGGCCGACATGATGGCGCACATCATGGAGCGCTACTTCACCCCCACGGAGGGGGTGGAGGTGACCGACCGCGTGGCGGAAGGGGTGCTTCAGGCCATAATAACCGAGGCACCAAAGGTGATGACCCGGCCCGACGACTACGACGCCCGCGCCAACATAATGTGGTGCGGGACGCTGGCCCACAACGGCATCTGCGGCTGCGGGCGCAGGGAGGACTGGGCCTCGCACGGGCTGGAACACGTCCTGTCAGCGCTCTACGGGGTGACGCACGGGGCCGGGTTGGCGGTTGTCTTCCCCGCGTGGCTGACCTACGCTTCGCGGACGAAGCCTGGGAAGGTCGCGCAGTTCGGGCGCCGGGTCTTCGGCATCACCGAGCCGGACGACAGCAAGGCCGCGGAAGCCGCCATCGCGGCGCTGCGGAGCTTCTACGGGTCGCTGGGGCTGCCGCTGACCCTCGGGGAGCTTGGAATCGAGAACCCGGACTTCGAGGCCATAACGGCGATGTTCCACCGCGACAAGGGGACGCCGTTCGGGGCCTACATATCGCTGGCGCCGGAGGACACGGAGGCGGTTTACCGGCTGATGGTTTAGAGGGGAAGCCGCTCGCTTACGCTCGCTCCACGGAACGGCTTCGCGAGAAAATCATACGCGAGAAAATTATACGCGGCACGCCGCGTCCCTACTCCCGGCAGCGGGGTGCGCGGATTCGTCGCGCGGATTCCTCACCCTGATTCCTCGCCCGGCTTCCGCCGAGCGCACAGGACGGGGAGGGAGAATTGAATTTAAAATATCGGATTTCTGATGGATATAAGGGAGCTGGAAGGGATTTTCCCGGGAAAGGCGCGGATAAAGGCGGTCGCGAAAGCCATTGAGCTGGCGAGGAAGAGCGCCGGAAACGGCGCCAGCGGCGTCGCGGAGGTGAGGGGGCTGGCGGGGAGCGCGGCGGCGATGCTGCTGGCGGCGCTGCCGGAGCAGGACGCGCCCGTACTGGTCGCGGCGGCCGACCTCGACCAGGCGGGCTATCTATACCAGGACCTGGTGAAGCTGTTGGGGGACGGGGAACCGCAAAAGGTGATGTTCCTGCCGTCGGGCTACAAGCGCGACATACGCTACGGGCAGCCCGACCCTCCCCAGCAAATCCTCAGGACAGAGACCATATCGCGGTGGGGTGACCGGGAGGCGGCGAAAACACTGCGTTTCGTGGTGAGCTACCCGGAGGCGCTGGCCGAGAAGGTGGCGTCGCGTAAACTGCTGGAAGAGCATACTCTGCAACTCGCCGCGGGAAAGGAAATCAACCTCACCGAGACCTGCAAATGGTTGCGCGACAACGGGTTCAAGGAGGAGGATTATGTGTATGAGCCGGGGCATTTCGCCGTGCGCGGGTCGATACTCGACATCTTCGGCTACTCCAACGAGCTCCCCTACCGCGTCGACCTTTTCGGCGACGAGATAGAGTCGATCAGGACCTTCAACATCGAGACGCAGCTATCGGAAAAGAAAGTCGAGAGCGCGGTGATCACGGCCAACATGGCACAGGGAGCCGACGGCCGGGGGGAAAGCGTGCCCGACTTCATGCCGGAGGGGACGCTGGTTGCCACGGGTGACCCGGAATGGCTGCTGTCGCGGGTGGAGGCCGTGGCCGCGCAGAGCTTCTCGGCCTCGGCGGCATACAGCGGCGAGGGGGACTCCGACGCGATGAAAAACCTGGTCGACGCGGCGGCGTTCAGGGAGAAACTGCTGAGCTTCCCGATTCTGAAACTGAGCCTCGCGAGAGGGGGAGAGGGGGAAGCCGGAGAGGGAGGGAAAGCCGCTCGCCAGCGGCTCGCTCCACCCGACAGCAAGGAGGGGAGCGCAGGGGTTGACTTCCGATGCTCGCCGCAGGGGCTGTTCCACAAGAACTTCGACCTGTTAGGGGGGGCGTTTACGAAGCTGCTCGGGGAGGGATACAGGATCTACATCCTTTCGGACTCGGAGCAGCAGACGCGGCGCTTAGGGGATATTTTCGCCGAGAGGGGTGACAAAATCCCGTTCACGCCGGTGTTGGGGACGCTGCACGAGGGTTTCACGGACCACGCGCAGAAGCTGTGCCTGTTCACCGACCACCAGATTTTCGACCGCTTCCACAAATACACGCTCAAAAGCGAGCGGGCGCGGTCGGGGAAACTGGCGCTGTCGATCAAGGAGTTGCAGGCGATAGAGCCGGGGGACTACATCGTGCACTCGGACCACGGAGTCGGTAAGTTCGGAGGGCTGCTGCGCACGCAGGTCAACGGGACGACGCAGGAGATGATCAAGCTCGTCTACAAGAACAACGACTGCATCTTCGTGTCGATCCACTCGCTGCACAAGTTAGCCAAATACCGGGGCAAGGAGGGGGTGGAGCCCACGATCAACAAGCTCGGCTCGGGAGCCTGGAACAAGCTCAAAGAGAAGACCAAGAACAAGTTAAAGGACATAGCGCGCGACCTTATAAAGCTCTACGCGGCGCGCAAGGAGGAGAAGGGGTTCCAGTTCTCGCCCGACTCCTACCTGCAACACGAGCTGGAGGCCTCGTTCATCTACGAGGACACCCCCGACCAGGTGACGGCCACGGCGGCGGTGAAGAAGGACATGGAGAGCCCGCGGCCGATGGACCGCCTGGTGTGCGGCGACGTTGGCTTCGGCAAGACCGAGGTGGCGATCCGGGCGGCGTTCAAGGCCGCGACCGACGGGAAGCAGACGGCGGTGTTGGTGCCGACGACGGTGCTCGCCTACCAGCACTACAACACCTTCCGCGAGCGCCTGGCCGACTTCCCCGTGAGGATCGACTACCTTTCCAGGGCCCGCAGCGCCAAGCAGTCGAAAGAGATTCTCAAAGACTTAGGGGAAGGGAAAATCGACATACTCATAGGGACGCACCGCATCGTGGGCAAGGACGTGAGGTTCAAGGACCTGGGGCTGCTGGTCGTTGACGAGGAGCAGAAGTTCGGGGTCGCCGTCAAGGAGAAGCTGAAACAGATGAAGGTGAACGTGGACACCCTCACGATGTCGGCCACGCCGATTCCGCGCACGTTGCAGTTCTCGCTTATGGGGGCGCGCGACCTCAGCTCCATCACCACCCCGCCGGCCAACCGTTACCCCATCCTGACGTCGGTGAACACCCTCGACGACGACATCCTTGCCGAGGCGGTGAACTTCGAGCTGTCGCGCAACGGGCAGGTATTCATCGTGAACCACCGCATCGAGGGGCTTTACCAGCTCGAGGCCATGCTGAAACGGGTCGTTCCGGACGCCCGGACGCTGGTGGCCCACGGGCAGATGCCCCCCGACAAGCTGGAGCAGGCGATTCTCGACTTCACCAACCACGAATACGACATACTCCTGGCCACCACCATAATAGAGAGCGGCATAGACATGCCGAACGTCAACACCATAATAGTGAACAACGCGCAGAACTTCGGCCTCAGCGAGCTTCACCAGCTCCGCGGGCGCGTGGGGCGGTCGTCGAAGAAAGCGTTCTGCTACCTGATGGTGCCCCCCGGCAACCCCCTCAGCCCTGTGGCGCGCAGGAGGCTCCAGGCTATCGAGAGCTTCTCCGACCTCGGTTCCGGCATCCACATCGCGATGCAGGACCTCGACATCCGCGGCGCCGGGAACCTTCTGGGAGCCGAACAGAGCGGCTTCATAGCCGACCTCGGTTACGAGACCTACCAGAAAATCCTCAAAGAGGCCATGACAGAGCTGCGCACGCAGGAGTTCGCCTCGACCTTCGCCGAAGAGGATGACGCGGCCGGAGTCGAGGGGCAGGACTTCGTGGCCGACACGGTGGTGGAGAGCGACATGGAGCTGCTGCTGCCGGCGCTCTATGTGCCGCAGGAGAGCGAGCGCATCAACCTCTACCGGGAACTCGACGCGATGGAGCGCGACGAGGATGTGGAGCGCTTCCTGTCGCGGCTGACCGACCGCTTCGGCCCCGTGCCGCCGGAGGCTATGGAACTCGCGCGCGTCCCCCGGCTGCGGCGGCTGGCGCGGCGGCTCGGAATCGAGAAAGTGGCGCTGAAAGGGGGGCTTATGTACCTCTACTTCGTCGACGACACGAACGAAGCCTACTACCAGTCGGCGGCTTTCGGGCGGATAGTGAGCTACTTGCAGAAGAACCCGCAGCGGGTGAAAATCCGCACCAACCCGACAACGGGTCGGCGCTCGTTCTCCATCGCGGCAGTGCCGACGGTGGAGGCCGCCGCTGCCATCCTCGACGAAATCAGGAACCTGCCGGTGTCGTGAACAACGGAGAGGGGGAGGTTGTTATTATTTTGCTTAAAGAGAATCAACAACCTACCGAAATGAAAAATATCAAAGGAACAGAAACCGAAAAGAACCTGCTGAAATCGTTCGCGGGCGAATCGCAGGCGCGTAACCGCTACACCATCTTCGCCGAAGTAGCCCGCAAGGAGGGTTACGAGGAGATCGCCGCCATCTTCATGGAGACCGCGGAGCAGGAACTGATTCACGCCAAACGCTTCTTCTCGATGCTCGACGAGGGGATGCTGGAGATTACAGCCGCCTACCCCGCCGGCCCCGTGGGCGACACCAGGCGCAACCTGGCGGAAGCCGCGGCCGGGGAGCACGAGGAGTGGTCGGACCTCTACGCGTCGTTCGCCGTGACGGCCGAGCAGGAAGGGTTCCCCGCCATCGCCGCCCTCTACCGCAACATATCGGGCGTGGAGAAATTCCACGAGGCGCGCTACCGCAGGCTGCTCGAACGGGTGGAGACCGGCACTTTCTTCACCTCCGACGACCCGGAGACCACCTGGCAGTGCCGCTACTGCGGCTACGTCACCAAGGGGAAGGACGCTCCGAAAGGATGCCCCGTGTGCGGCAAGCCCCAGGGCTTCTTCCAGAAGTACTACGGGGAATAAGCAGAACGCGGCCATACCCGCCAGGCAATAACTGACCAAGCCATACGCGGCACGCCGCGTCCCTACATACAACCGGTCTCCGTGGTTGGATTCCGGTGTAGGGACGCGGCGTGCCGCGTATGGCTTGAAATCGACAGCCTTGCGCAGGGCAAACCGAGGATTTTCAGCTGTGGTTGCCGAGCTTCCAGTCGGGGAGGCGCAGCCGTGTCCAAACGGGGCCTGGGAGGAGGCGCCACAGGGCGCGGACCACGCGCCAGCGCCAGTCGACGGTGGCGACGGGGCGCCCTTTCAGCACGGCCTCTACAACCAGGCGGGAGGCGCGGTCCGGCGCCATGGCCAGCGGATAGGAGGAGTGGGCGCCGGGCAGAAGGGAGGTCAGCACCCAGCCCGGGCGGATATCGGTGACTTTCAGCGGGAGGCCGAGGGTATGTGCGCGCTGGCGCATGGCTTGCAGATAGTGCTGCTGGTAGGCCTTCGAGGCGGAATAGGAGGCGAGGGTGCCGATTCCCATGGTTCCGGCGACGGAGGTGACGGCCGCGATCTGCCCGCAGCGGCCGGAGGAGGCGAAGTACGCCCAGGCGGCATCCATCATGCGTGTGAAGCCATCGACATTTGTCGCGGCGGTGCGGAGGTCTGAATCCGGGAGGAAGCCAGGATTGTCGAAGCCGATACCGGCGACGTGGAAGTAGACATTCATGCCCCCGAGACGCTCCGCCAGGCGCCCGAGAGCGGCGGGAGCCTCGGAAGAGGTAATATCGAGCCGCTCGCACAGGATGTTTTCTGGAAATTCCAGGCACAACTTTTCAAGGGAGGCGATGTCGCGGGCCGCGGTGCCGACGCGCCAGCCCATTGAGGCGAAAGCGCGGGCGGCATAGAGGCCGATGCCGGAGCTTGCGCCGACAATCACGATTCTTTTCATTGGGGTGAGGGGGGATTAAAGGGGAAAGAGCGCTCGCTGAAGCTCGCGCAACCCGACAGGACTTGCGGGTGAATCATACGCGGCACGCCGCGTCCCTACAAGCGGGAGAACGGCAACTTTATGGAAACGGCGACCTCAGGGAAGAGGCGACCACGGGTAGGGACGCGACACATCGCGTCCGGGATGGCAGGGAATCAGAGGCTGAGCCGCAGGGTGCGGATGAAGTCGGCGGTCTGGGGATGGGTCTCAACGAGGTGGGCCAGGAGGTCGCGGTCGTTCCAGGCGGTCGGGGCGAGAGCCTTGTCGGAGACCGTCAGGCGCAGCTCTATGAAATCGTTGGCGAGTTCCGAGCGGAGCTGGCGCAGGAGTTCGGGCATCTCGGCGGTCAGCAGCTCGACCTGCCCCTGGTTCTCGACTGTGACGGTGAACAGCTCGGCTTGGGGATTCTGCCTGGCTGGGACCGACTGGCGCATTGTGTTGACCAGCAGGTGCTGCCTGGGGCGCTCGGCGGCATAGCGGCTCCATATGGCGAGGAGGGCGTCGTCGGCAAACGGTTGCCTGTTGACCCTCGGTGCCGCGGCCTGCTCGGTCGCGGCCTGTTCGGCGGGCGTCCTGTCGGCCAGGGCGTCGCGCATCGAGGGAGTGTGGCTCAGCCGCGGGCCGGGGCGGCGCTGTGAGGCCGGAACCGGGGACGAGGAGACAGACAGGGACGGGGAAGCCGCTCGCCGCGGCTCGTTCAACCCGACGGCCCCTGGTTGCAGGGACGCGGCGTGCCGCGTATGATCCGCCAGGGTGGCCTGTTGGTTTGCGGCTTGTTGGTTTTCCTCTTTTACGCGGCACGCCGCGTCCCTACTCGCAGGCGCGCCCCCGAAAACAGGAGAGGACTGGGGAACGGAAGCGGAGGGAGAGGCCGGCTCGATTTTCTTTATCACGCGCCCCTCCCCGGAGCCGTCAGAGATGGGGGAGGGGCCGGTTAGTTGGCACAGCCTGATGAGCAGCAGCTCTACAAGGAATGTCTTGGAGGAGGAGGCTCGGTAGGCCATGTCGGCCTCGTTGCAGAGGCTCATGGCAGAGTAGAAGAACTCCGGGTCGAGGAGAGCGCCCTGGGCGGCCATAGCGGCGCGGGTCTCGTCGTCGGTGTCGAGCAGGGATAGCGTCTTCGGCTCGCGGGCCACCATGAGGTCGCGGAGGTAGGAGGCGAGGCCGTTGACGAAGAAGAGGGAGTCGAAGCCGCGGTCGCGCACCTCCTTGTAGACCAGCAGGGCCGCCGGGACGTCGCCGGCACGGAAAGCGTCGAACAGACGCGAGTAATATCGCTCGTCGAGCACGTTCAGAGCCTCCACCGCCGACCGGTAGGTTATGTCGCCCCGGGAGGATGCAGCGACCTGGTCGAAGATCGACAGCGCGTCGCGCATCGCGCCGTCGGCCTTGCGGGCGATCACTCCGAGGGCGGGGCGCTCGGCCTTTATCCCCTCGCTCTGGGCGACATACGCGAGATGGTCGGTTATGTCGCCGACGGTGATGCGGGCGAAGTCGTAGATCTGGCACCGCGAGAGGATGGTGGGGATGATCTTGTGTTTCTCGGTGGTGGCCAGGATGAAGATGACGTAGGATGGCGGTTCCTCGAGGGTTTTGAGGAAGGCGTTGAAGGCCGCGGAGGAGAGCATGTGTACCTCGTCGATGATGAACACGCGGTACTTCCCCTCCGTCGGGGGAATCTGCACCTGGTCGGTCAGAGAGCGGATGTCCTCCACGCCGTTGTTCGAGGCGGCGTCAAGCTCGATGATGTTCAGCGAGCGGTTCTCGTTGAACGCCCGGCAGGAGGGGCACTCGTTGCAGGGATCGCCGTCGGGCGTGGGGTTGGCGCAGTTGATAGATTTCGCGAAGATTCGGGCGCAGGAGGTCTTTCCCACCCCGCGGGATCCGCAGAAGAGGTACGCGTGGGCCAGCCTGTCGGTGGCGATGGCGTTGCGGAGCGTCGCGGTGAGGGCCTTCTGGCCGACCACCGACGAGAACGTCGACGGGCGGTACTTGCGGGCCGATACGATATATTTTTCTTCCATAAAGGGGAGCGCTGGGGCCTCGCGCGTGACAATAGTTAAGGCGGCCCCAACGCAAAGGTAGCAAAAAAAGAGGGGAGGGAGCAATAATTAGAATTTGTTAACGTTATAGAGAGGAAAGCCGGGAAAGCCCGGCCGCTCCCGAGTATGCAGAAAGCGATCAAACGACTTTTCGACATCATATTCTCCGCGCTGGCGCTGCTGCTGCTGCTGCCGGTGTGGGTCGTCGTGGGCCTGTGGATCGCGCTCACGTCGAAGGGGGGCGTTTTCTTCCGCCAGAAGCGCACGGGCTACATGGGGCGCGAGTTC
>CAJTRT010000067.1 GCA_910579105.1 uncultured Muribaculaceae bacterium
GTTGTCGCCGTCGCGCCGTACGGGGCGGAGTTTTGTCGAGCGGTAATCTCCGGGGTCGATATGGCCGATCAGTAGGCCGTCGGTGGTGGCCGCTATGATATTGTCGGAAGGCGTGATCAGCAGCTGCCTGATTTTTTTGCCTCCGAATGAAGCTGAAAGCCGCGGATTTTCGTCAGCGGGTTCCGGAACGCATTTCACTCCGTCGCCGAAAGTGGCCACCCATAGCCTGCCGCGGCTGTCTTCTTTGAGGTCGTACACGGCATCGGACGAGATGCTTTCCTCTCCCAGCCTCATCAGGGCGCCGGGCTTTCCACCGATCCATATGCCGCCGTCGCGGGTCTGGAACATGCAGTATGGGGTCGTCCGGAGGGGAATGGTCTCCACCAGGTTCCTGCCTCGGTCGTAAATCTTTATGCCTCGGTTGGCGCGGGTCCCCACCATGAGCCTGCCGTCGCGGGTCAGCAGGAATGCCCGGGGATGCTCTCCCTCTGTGACTTTGAGCGTCGTGGCAGGATGATGCGGGGTGTATGTTTTGTAGAGGCCCTGTCGGTCGGCGGTCCATAGGTTGCCCTGTCGGTCGGTCACTCCCGGCCAGTTCATTCCCATCATCCCTTGCAGCGAGTCTTTCCGTTCGTCGGGTATGTCGTTGAATGAATATGTGTCAAGGCAGAACTCGTAAATGTCGTTGTCGGTATGGCATAGTATGTTGCCCTCGGGCGACAGTAGTATGTCGCGGATAAGGTCGGTCCCGATCGAGGCTTTGTCGCCAGGCTGTATTTTCAGCCAGTGGAACTCGTAACCGTCATAGCAGTTCAGCCCGTTCCAGGTCGCGAACCATAGCAGCCCGTCGCGGTCGAGCACGCCTCCGCCGACACGGGAACTTGACAGTCCGCTGCTGAAATCGTAGCGCTTGGTTATGCTGGCCGCTGACAGGGAAAGGGCGGTAGCGAAGAGCAACAGGATTGATATGGGGCGGCATATGTGTCTCATCGGCGGAACTTCAATTATTCCCCAAATTTAGCGCTAATTTGGATAAAAAACACACCTTGACGCGTGTTTGACCCGATTTTAACGGCGTTTGACCGGTTTTTCACATCGCGACGCGGCATAACCCCCTACATTCGCGTCATCGGACAAACCTTAATTTCATCCATAAAAAATGCGAACAACGAGATGCCTTTTGGCCGCTTCGATGGCGGCGATGAGTGTTCTTTCCGCGATAGGAGCGGAACAGACTACCGTGGCACATTGGGAGTTCACCACCGGATACGACGTCGCCACCAACGGCACGACGGCGGTGTATACTCCCAACGATGCCGGATGGGCGGCTACCGCCAACGAGCAGTGGGCGAAGAGACAGCCCTATTTCCTGCCGAATACCTGTGCCATGAGCCAGGAGGAGTGCCAGGTCACCGCGCATACGAGCGACGGCAAGTGGCAGCTCACCACGAGCGGTTCCACCCCGAGCTACCTCCTGCGGCTGAACACCGCCTCTACCGACAAGTTTACCGCCAAGGCCGATTATGCCGACGGCTCGAAGCACGACCAGTTCTTCGAGGTTTCGATGCCGACGACGGCGCTGACTAACGTAAGATTGAATTTCGCTATCGGCGACGGATCCAGCTCGTCGACCCGTTTCGGAGTTGTCTATTCGACAGACGGGGGCCAGACGTGGACCGTGCTCAACGACTATGCGGCCGCGAGCCATTGGAACAGCTACAACGACGCTACCTATGAGCTGAGCGCCGACAACAAGGAGAGCCTGATAGTGCGCATGCTCATCCAGTCGGCCACCAAGACCAGCAACTACAATCTGAAATACCTCAACATCCTGGCCGACGACTTCCAGGCCCCCGAACTGGCCGTAATGGCACCCGCCGATGGCGAGACCAACGTTGTCACCACCGGCAAGATTATCGTGCGCTTCAACGAGAGCGTGGTGGCGAAGGCAGGTGCCGCCGGCACGCTTACCAACAACGCCACCAAGAAGTCGGTTAAAATAACTCCGGTAGTAAACAACGCGAAGGTGTCTTTCCCGTATGAGAATCTCGACCTTTCAACTTCCTATACCTTCACCATACCGGCGAATACCTTTACCGACCTCGCTGGCAACATATGCGCCAGGGAATACAAGGCGACGTTCACGACAGCCGACAGCCATCCCGTGCCCCCGCCAGTGCTCGACAGCCACAACCGCCTGTGGTACAATCGTCCGGCATCGTATTGGGAAGAGGCTCTTCCGCTCGGCAACGGACGCCTGGGCGCGATGGTCAGCGGCAGTGTGGCCATGGACACTATCCAGCTTAACGAGGACACGTTCTGGGGCCAGTCGCCCAATAAGAATTACAACTCAAAGGCGAAGGCAGTGCTTTCGCAGGTGCGCGACTATATATTTAACAAGGATTATGTGGCGGCTCAGAAACTCGCCATACCTAACTTCCAGTCGGAAGGCTCGCACGGCGCGCAATACCAGGCCGCGGGATGCGTGCTCCTGGGTTTCCCCGGCCACCGCTATAACGACGAGGACCCGGCGGCTACCGATGACGCCCGCGACGTGCAGGCCTATGTCCGCGACCTTGATATGTCAAGGGCTGTTGCCTCAACCTCTTATGTGGCCGATGGCGTGACATACACCCGCGAGGTGTTCACTTCCTTCGCCGACAATGTGACGGTGATCCGTCTCGAGGCATCTCAACCTGGCAAGCTCGATTTCAACCTCTGCTACGCGGCCCCGATAAAGACAAATATGGCCAAGCTGGGGTTTTGCGAAGTTACAGGTGACGGACTTTTAAAGGCATCGCTTGTGCCTGCCCGAGAGCAGTCGGAAAAAGTGGACAACAAGCTCAACTGCTTCACCTTCATAAAGGTAATCAACGACGGCGGCACGCTGTCGACTTCCGGGAAGCGGAATATCATGCAGCAGGGCATAGTGGCCGGAAACAACGCCGCTCCCGCGATAGAGGTGTCAGGCGCCAACAGCGCCACAATCATCATATCTTCGGCCACCAACTTCATCAGCTACAATGACATAAGCGGCGATGCCGAGGCAAAGGCTCTCGCGGCCATCAACGATTATATCGCCAAGGAAAAGGATTACGACGCCACGCTGGCCGACCATACAGCCAAATATCAGGAACAGTTCAACCGCGTCAGCCTCGATCTGGGCGAGAACCCCGCGCAGGAGAAGAAGGATACCGAGACACGCATAAAGGAATATTATACCGACGGGAATGACCCGGGTCTTATCTCGAATTATTTCCAGTTTGGCCGCTATCTGCTGATCAGCTCCTCGCAGCCTGGCACGCAGCCCGCCAACCTGCAAGGCATATGGAACCCGAACGCTCGCCAGTACCCTGCCTGGGACTCCAAGTACACCACCAATATCAACGTGGAGATGAACTATTGGGCCGCCGAGGTGACCAACCTCGCTGAGTGCCACAATCCGTTTATCGAAATGGTCAAGGATGTGTCGGTTACCGGCGCCGAGACCGCCCGCGAGATGTATGGCGCCCGCGGATGGACCCTGCACCACAATACCGACCTCTGGCGCGTCACGGGAGCTGTTGACAATGGTTCCGTGGGTGTGTGGCCCACCTGCAACGCGTGGTTCTGCTCCCATCTTTGGGAAAAGTACCAGTTCTCCGGCGACAAGGAATATCTCGCCGAGGTATATCCCGTGCTGAAAGGTTGCGCGCAGTTCTTCCAGGATTTCCTGGTGAAGGATCCGAACACTGGCTATATGGTGGTCTGCCCTTCCAATTCGCCTGAGAACCACCCAGGAAAGTGGAAGTACACCAACGATGAGGGGAAGGAGATGAATGTGGCGCTCTTCGGCGGGGTCGCTATGGATAACCAGATGGTCTACGATGTTTTGAAAAACACTGCCGAAGCGGCCCGCGCGCTTGGCAAGGACTCTGATTTCGCCGCCGACCTTGACGCTCTGAAAGCCAAACTCACCCCGTATAAGATCGGGCGTTACGGCCAGGTTCAGGAATGGCAGGAAGACTGGGACCGCGAATCGAGCAGCCACCGCCATCTGTCGCACCTTTGGGGCGCGTATCCCGGCAACCAGGTGTCGCCCTACGAGAATCCGACACTCTTCCAAGGCGTCCATAAGGCTCTCGTTGGCCGCGGCGACGCCGCCCGCGGATGGTCGATGGGCTGGAAGGTCTGCGAATGGGCCCGTATGCTCGATGGCGACCACGCCCTGTCGATCATCAAGAACCAGCTGCGCCTCGTACACCCCGACATAACGATGTCGGATCCCAATGGTGGCACTTACGCCAATATGTTCGACGCGCACGCCCCGTTCCAGATAGACGGCAACTTCGGCTGCTGCGCCGGTATCGCCGAGATGCTTTTGCAGTCGCACGCCGGATTTGTGCACCTGCTTCCCGCTCTTCCCGCGGCATGGAACGACGGCGAGGTCTGCGGTCTGCGCGCCCGCGGCGGTTTCGAAGTGTCGGCCCTGACCTGGCGAGACGGCAAAGTGGCGAGCGTGACGATCAAGTCGACCCTTGGCGGCAACCTGCGCCTGCGCTCAAATTCCGTGCTGCGCATGAACGACGGCTCCGCGCTCGCGGCGGCTGAGGGCTCGAACGCCAACGAGCTGAACAAGCCCTACGCTATGCCGGAGCCTATCGTTGCCGACGCGTCGAAGATTCCGGAAACGCGCCTCCCCCAGACATACCTTTATGACATACCGACCGAGCCTGGCCAGGAAATCGTGCTGACGAGCGGCACGTCGTTCATCGACGAGGTGTCGGCCGGGAAAGAGGAAACATCCTCGGATTACTTCAACGTTCTTGGTCAGAAAGTCAGTAAGGATTACCGCGGGTTTGTAATTCATAACGGTCGCAAGTTCTTCAACCGCTGATTCAGTTTTAGATTCAAAGTGGCGCTGTGTCAAAATAAGACACAACGCCTTTATTCATACCCGAATGGGAGGGTGCTGTCAGAATGGTTCAGATGGTAGGAGCTTGGAGGTGAGGTCGATGGGAGCAATCTGAAGATTGTGACCGAGACCGAATACTTCAAGCGACGACCCAGATGAGCCATTATGACACACCCTCTTTTTGTGTCCTGATTCACGCTCGTTTTTTATATGTTGCGGCCGCGACTCCGCAGAGCAGCAGGGCGAAGGAGCCGAGAGCGGCATACTGGGGCCACAAATCGGTCAGGGTCGCCCCTTTCAGGTAGACTGAGCGTATTATCTCGATGAAATAGCGTGGGGGGACGGCGTAGGTGATGTATCGGGCCCACTCAGGCATTGAGGCGATAGGCGTGAACAGGCCCCCCATGAGCTGGAAAATCATAATGAAGGCGAACATTATGAAGATGCTTTGCAGTATCGTGGCCGACTTGTTGGCGATTGTGATTCCCAGGCCGGACATCACGAGGCTGAACAGTACCGCGGCAAGATATATGTCGGCGATGTTCCCGGCCGGGACAAGGCCGTATACAAGCCAGCCGATAATCATACCGATGGTTATGACCAGCAGGCCGACAACCCAATAAGGTATCAGTTTCGACAGCACGAATGTGAACCGTCCTACCGGGGTGACGTTCATCGCCTCGATCGTGCCGGTTTCTTTCTCGCTGACAAGATTCAATGTGGGAAGGAAGCCGCAGATGATTATTATGAGCACCACCATCAATGCCGGTATCATGTAATTGCGGAAATCGAGTGTCGGATTGAAATAGTTCATTACGCTGCCCGAAGGGACGAGTGGTTCAATACCGTTCTCGGCCTGCCATCGCGCCAACGTGGAGATTATTGACTGTGCCGCGTAGTTAGCGCCCAGCATGCCTTTGGTGGCGTTTACGCCGTTGGCGTCAATTTCCAGTTTCGGAATATTTCCCAGTACGAGATTTTTGGAATATTGCGGGGGTATTGCCACGATTGCGTCGGCGTTGCCTTGTTCCAGAAGTTCCAAGGCGTCGTCATAAGTGAACACGCGGCCGTTGACCGACAGAAATTCCGACGCATCCATATCGGCTATAATCCGCCGTGACAGTTCGGAACGGTCATTGTCAACCACGGCTATGCCGACGTTCCTGACATCCATATTTGCCACAAGCGGGAGGACGAGCATCACCATAAGCGGCATTGCCACTATGATACGGGGGATGAAAGGATTCCGCCGCATGAGACGGATTTCCTTTGTAAGCAGTATTTTGAGGATCCTTGGATTCATCTCGCGGGTCAGCGGTTGGTTTTGAATTTCATGACCGCCAGTATGAGGGCAGCCATTGTCATCGAGGCTAAAATCGTTATTTCGGTGATTATGTATGAAACTGGTAGCTGCTGTATCATAAGCACGCGCATTGCCGATATATACCAGCGGGCCGGTATTACGCATGATAGCCACTGCAAGAGTGCCGGCATATTCTCAACCGGGAATATCATTCCTGAGAGCATTATCACGGGAATCATGAGCAGGACGCCGGATACCAACAGAGCGGTAACCTGGTTCGACACGAGTGTGGAGATAAGCAGCCCGAGCGAGAGGGCAAGCACTATGTAAAGAATTGTCACCCATATGACATTCAACACGCTGGCGGAGAACGGCAGACCGAGAACTGTGTAGCCCAATGCCAGCATAAGTGCCAGCATGACGCACGAAAGCAGGAAGTACGGGACAATCTTGCCGAGTATTATCGTGCGGGGGCGTACCGGCGACACGAGCAGAAGGTCCATGGTGCCCGTTTCCTTCTCGCTCACGATCGACACCGAGGTCATCATGGCGCATATCAGTATGAAAATCATACCCATTATGCCTGGTACGAAATTATACGCGCTTTTCAACCGCGGATTATAGAGGGTATGCGTTATTATCGGCATTTCGGCGCTTCCGTTCAGCAGGTTCTCGATGTATGCCGCGGAGGTCTGGGCGGTGTTGGTGTTGGACGCGTCGACTATTGTCTGGTGGCACAGGCGGTCGCCGTCATAACTCAGCACTACCGCGGCATCGGTGCTGCCGGCGCGCAGCATCGGCTCTACCTCGTTGAAAGACACTATCCCCTTGAAGGTGAAATATGGATTCACCCGGAATTTCTCCAATACCTGCCGTGTGTCGTCGGTATGACGTTCCACGACAGCGACAACATTGACATTGTTGACCTCCGTGGATATGGCGAAGCCGAACAACAGCAGCAACACCAGCGGCATTACCAACACCACTGTCATCGTGCGGAAATCGCGCAGCAGGTGCAGCGTTTCCTTCTCTATCATTGACGCGAATATCGACATGGTTCTGACTCCTTCTCGTTTAATCACCTCTTTGGGCGCCTTTCGCCACTATGCGGAATACCTCGTCCATAGTAGCGGCTCCGTATTCGTTTTTCAGTCCGTCAGGGCTGTCGAGTGCCTTTATGCGTCCGTCAACCATTATTGACACGCGGTCGCAGTATTCGGCTTCGTCAAGATAATGGGTGGTGACAAAAACCGTCATACCTTCCGATGACGCCCGGTATATCGTCTCCCAGAACTTGCGGCGCGTCGCCGGGTCTACCCCGCCTGTCGGCTCATCGAGGAAAACCACCTCCGGGGTGTGCATGGTGGCAGCTGAAAAAGCCAGCTTCTGTTTCCACCCCACAGGGATCTCCTTAACAAGCGTGTCGCGCATACCCTCCATCCCGAGGGTGCGGAACACTTCCGCTGTCTTTTCCCTTATAGCTTTGTCCGTCATGCCGTAAATAGTCGAGAACAGCGTGAGGTTTTCGATTACGGTGAGTTCCTCGTACAGCGAGAATTTCTGGCTCATGTACCCGATATGCCGCTTGATCTCCTCTGGCTGGCGGGTTATGTCGTAACCGGCGACAGTCCCGCTGCCGGAGGTCGGGTAGCTCAATCCGCAAAGCATGCGCATCGCGGTGGTCTTGCCGGCTCCGTTGGCCCCGAGAAAGCCGAAGATTTCCCCTTTCCTGACCTCGAAACTTATGTTGTCCACGGCTGTGAAGTCGCCGAAGCGTTTTGTCAGCTCATTTACGGATATGGCTATGTCGTTATCCATTGTCAGCCAGTTTTATGAATAAGTCCTCTACGTCGCCTTTTGCCGGAGATATACTTACGTGGGTCAATCCCATATCGGAAAGTCTGCTTACAGCGCCGGCAGGGTTGAAATCGTTTTCAGTGACTATGTGCAGCGTGGCTCCGAATGTGTAGCATTTCTTCACACCGGGTAGCGACCTCAAGGCTTCCAGGAGCGGGTACATCTCTTTCGCGGAGGCATTGTAAAGGTTTTCTTCCAGGCTCTCAACTAATTTAGACGGGGTGTTGACATCAAGTATCCTTCCTCTGTTAATAAGGGCTATGCGCTCACAGCGCCGCGCCTCGTCCATATAGGAGGTTGAGACCAGTATGGTTATCCCTTTTTCTTTCAAAGTGGCGAGCATGTCCCAGAATTCGCTCCTCGACACGGCGTCAACGCCGGTTGTCGGTTCGTCGAGCAATAGCACCTTCGGACGGTGTATCAGGGCGCAGCTGAGTGCCAGTTTCTGCTTCATGCCTCCCGATAAAGCTCCGGCGCGTCGGTTCGGGAATTTCGCGAGTTGGCTGAAAACGGGGGCGATGAGGTCGTAGTTGTCCGCGACGCGCACACCGAACAGCGATGCGAAGAAATTCAGGTTTTCATTCACCGTCAGGTCGGGATACAGTGAAAACCTTTCCGGCATATATCCGATTTCGGCACGGATTCGTTTGTAATCCTTGACGGCATCAAGTCCTGCCACAGTCGCCGTTCCCGCGTCGGGTGACAAAAGTGTGGTCAGTATCTTGTAGAGTGTGGTCTTGCCGGCTCCGTCGGGGCCGATAAGCCCGAACATCATCCCTTCCGGCACGGAAAAGGTCGCGTTGTCGAGGGCTTTCAGGCTTCCGTACTTCTTGGTGACGCCTTGTATGTCGATAGCATTTCCCATATCACAGACGCTTATAGGCGTACTTCGCCATATTGGCCGAGTTTCAGCCGCCCGTCGTTCTTCACCGCGATCTTTACCGCATATACGAGATTCGCGCGGGAGTCGTTGGTCTGGATGGATTTCGGCGTGAACTCGCTTTCCTGCGCGATCCAGGTTATAGTGCCGGGGTACTCAAACTGCTCGTCACCGCCGAAGTCGGCTATGACCGTCACTTTCTGACCGATTTTGATGTCGGCGAGTCGCGAGGCGGTGAAATAGCCGCGCAGATAAATGTTGTCCAGGTCAGCCACTTTGAAGAGCGGCCGCCCCGGGGTGGCGAATTCTCCCGGTTCCGCGTATTTCTGCAACACTGTGCCGGTGATAGGCGATGTGATGTGGCTTTTGGCTATCTGTTCCTCGATCTGCTCTTTTTGATATTGCAGGGCGAGGGCGTTTTCTGTGATGGAGCCGCGGTTTTTCCCGAGAGTGGATAGCAATGCGTCGAGCTGTCCGCGCGACACCTTCAACTGTGCCTCCGCGTCGTCGCTCTGTTTCTGAGTCGCCGCTCCGTCGGCAAGCAGCCTGGCGATACGGGCACATTCGTTCTGCTGGTGCGCGATCTGAGAGCGCAACGCCGCCGCCTGCGCGGCTATGTCGGGCGAGGATTGTTCGGTAGATGACTGCTGGCTCTGGATCTGCTTGTATTGCAGGGCGAGCAACGCCGTGTCGATGGTCGCCACATTCTGCCCCATAGCCACGCTGTCCCCCTCGGCTATGCCAAAGTCAAGTATCTTGCCGCTCGTTTCAGCTGATATGGTGACGGTGGTAGCCTCGAAAATGCCTGTCGCGTCATATTCCTGCTTGCCTTGGCACGCTGCCAGCAATATGGTAATGGCTGGAAGAAGGATTGCTTTTTTCATCGGTTGAGCGTGTATTTTAATTGATAGATGCTTTGGATGAGTTGGATTTCGTGATAAGTTGCCGAAAGGCGCGCCTGGTTCTCTTCGGTGATTTTGGCCAGCAGTGCGGTCGCGTCGATAACACCGTTTTCCAATTGCGATTCGGCGGCTCGGCGCACATTGGCGCGCAGCCTGACAATCCTGGCGTCCTCTTTCATCACATTCCCGATCTCGTTGACGCGGTCGACCTGCTGCTGAGTCTGGAGTGATGTGTTGAAAAGGAACAGGTCACGGTCGGCGGCAATGTTATCGGAGGCGATTCGTATTTTTTGTTCGCTGTTCTTTTTCGTATATAATGAACCGATATTCCACGAGACCTTTATACCGGCGAGTACGTTGAACGACAGGTCGCGGTTCATCATGCTCTTGAAGTTGTCGAATCCGGGGTAGCCGTAGTATGCCTGTGCGAACAGCCCTATTTTAGGCATAAGGCTGGATTTTATCGTGCCTGACCGGGCTTCATTGACCTGGTCCTGGGCATCGAAAAGAGCCATTTCCGGGCGGTTCGGGGCCATGTTTCCTGGCATATCGGCGGCAGGTCTCACTAACTGCTGCCCGGCTATGTCCATACCGGTGAATGTTTCAAGCATCCGCCGATAGCTCTGCGAATTGCTCCGCGCCTGTATGAGCTGTTGCGAAACGGAGAGATACTGGGCTTCTACCATATCCACATCGCTTTGCATGGCTGTGCCGTTAGCTTTCATTGCCCGCAACCGATCGAGATTGCCGAGCAGTAACGCTTGCGTGGCCTGGGTCTGTTTTATCTGCTCGTCTATCAGCAGGATGCCGAAAAACAGGTTCTCCACGCGTTCACGGACTGAGTATAGCTGAACATCAAGCTGGGCCTGGCGCTCGGCGTCGTCGGAGCGGACAATCTCGCGCTGTGATTTCGACGCTCCGCCGTCCCATATCGTCTGGCTCAGCTCCGCCCCGACTTTGTATTGCAGTTTTCCGAGCCCCCGTATGTCGGTCCCCATCTGGTTCATGATGTCGGAAAGCGCGTCGGGAAACGATGGTACGGCGTTCTGAGCGGTTCCCTGCCCGTAAATTCCTATTTGCGGAAGCCACCCTTTGTTTATGTCGGAAAGGCTGATTTCCCGCGTGCGGCTGAGAAGCTCGTATTTCTTTATGAGGGGATAGTTTTCCTGCGCGCGTTCCACACATTCTTCCAGCGTGACCTGCGCGTGTGGTGCGACAGCGGAAAATAGCAGAGCCACTCCGAGTAAAAATCGCTTTATCATTGTCAGGTCAGATTTAGTTTTGTCAGTATGGTCTTGACATTCTCCTTCTTACGCATTTCGAGAAATTCTTCGTAATCATTGAAGAAATTTCCGGCAAAAGCTGTAAGCAGTGGCGTCGCGACAAACGGGAACACATTTAGCGATATTATGTCGGAAAGGAGCATGATCGCGTTTGTCTTTACGCCGGGCAGTCGGTCAAGCTCCGACTGTATGCTTTTCAACACGGTCTCCGCTCTTTGAAGGAGCTTCTCGCGTATGGGAATGATGCGGTCGGGATGTATGGCAAGCTCGTTGATTATGAACCGTGGAAGGGTGGGGTTGGCCACGAGAAAGTCGAAGTGACGCTCTATGCCTTCGCGTAGCCGTTCTTTTAATGGCAGTTCCGGATTGCCGACGGATCC
Organism: uncultured Muribaculaceae bacterium; assembly: GCA_910579105.1. Classification (GTDB taxonomy): domain Bacteria; phylum Bacteroidota; class Bacteroidia; order Bacteroidales; family Muribaculaceae; genus UBA7173. The sequence continues at coordinate 11,500 of CAJTRT010000067.1, forward strand.
CAGCAGGATCTCACTCAGGCAGTCAATTTTGTCGCCTACGATTTTCTCGAATAGTTTGTCTTTGGTGCGGAAATAGTAGTGGAGCATCGCGTGGGTAACCCCAGCGGCTTCGGCGATTGTGGTGGTCTTCGCCCCCGCGTATCCATTTTCAAGAAATTCCTTTTCAGCGGCTTTCAGAATGAGGGTCTCCGTGTCCCGCGGTTGTTTTGGTTCTTCGGCCATCTCTAACTTATGTATTAAACACAATTGACTAACATTGCTGTTAGCGCAAAGTTAGATATTTCGCACCACCTATGCAATACTTTTGTCAGGATATTTATCGCATCAGTTCGATTTAGGTGGTATTGGAAATTAAAAACCGCAGAACATATTGATATTCTGCGGCTTGTCTTAAATTTGTCTTGCGTTGGCCGGATTGCGCCCGGCACGCCCGGTGGAG
>CAJTRT010000068.1 GCA_910579105.1 uncultured Muribaculaceae bacterium
GCGTTCGAGCCATGCCTTTTTGCCATCTTCAAGTTTTATCGGACAGCAATAATTCAATAACAGCCGCTCCCGCCGGCAAATCAATCGCAGGCCAATGAAGAACAGGAATACCCGTTTAGCAGAAATTATCGACATAATTTCACACCAGGTCATAGGTTCGCAGGAAGAACTGTCGAAGCAGCTCGCCATACGAGGCCACATCGTCACACAGGCGACCCTCTCGCGCGACCTCAAGAGCATAAAGGCCACCAAAATCTCGACCGACAAGGGGATGTATCGCTACATCGTCGGGGACAGCGGCTCCTTCCACCGCGGAAACCGGCGCGGCCGGCAATATGCCACCGGGGCATCACACCTCCAGCACAGCTCGGTGATAAGCGCGAGCATCACCGGCAACCTCGTCGTAGTGAAAACCCGCAACGGATACGCGCAAGGGCTCGCGTACGACATCGACACGCTCGACTCCCCCCTGATCGCCGGCACTATATCCGGGGCCGACACCGTTTTCGCCGCCCTCGCCGAGGGGGCGGACCGCGCCGACGTGATCGAGCTATTCCGCGCACTTCTGCCGCCACACACGCATAACAGTCTCAAATAGCCTCGGGACGACGTTACGGCAGGACGCGGACAGGCGATGTTTCGGTATCGTGGCGCGCGAACCGTTCCGCGCAGGCTGATGGTTCGGAAGAAAATCGCTAAATTCGCGTGACCTTACGATTCACAACGCCATGAAACCACAACGGATCATACCCGCCGCAATACTCGCGGCCATCTGCTGCCTATTCTCTGCCACTGGCGCCAAGCGCCCCTGGGACCACGGCCGGCTCACCGTGTCGGCCAATTCGCGGTTCCTGTGCCACGCCGACAGCACACCCTTTTTCTGGCTCGGGGACACGGGGTGGCTGCTGCCCCAGCGGCTCGACCGCGACGAGGCCGCGTATTATCTCAAACGAGCCGCCGAAGCCGGGTTCAACGTGGTGCAGATACAGGTGATCAACGGCATACCGGCGTTCAACACCTACGGGCAGATGTCTATGCCCGACGGCTTTGATTTCTCCCGAATCGACCGCCCGGGAGTCTACGGTTACTGGGACCACCTCGACTATATCGTGGACCTCGCCGCCAGGAACAACATATACATCGGCATGGTGGCCATATGGGGAGGCATGGTCAAGGCCGGGATGATGGACCAGGAGCAGGCCGCGCGCTACGGCACATTCCTCGCCAACCGCTACAAGGACCGCCCCAACATCGTGTGGATCATGGGGGGCGACATACAGGGCGACGTACACCCGGAAGTCTGGGACACCCTCGCCCGCTCCATAAAGGCGATTGACAAGAACCATATCATGACTTTCCACCCCAGGGGACGGCATACGTCGGCCCGGTGGTTCAACGACCGCGACTGGATCGACTTCCATATGTTCCAGAGCGGCCACCGGCGCTACAACCAGCGCATGGGAAACGCCTATTACCCGATCGAGGAAGGCACTGAGGAGGACTCCTGGATGTATGTCGACTCGACATGGACCAGGAAGCCTATCCGCCCCGTGATCGACGGCGAACCGAGCTACGAGGACATTCCCCAGGGTCTGCACTCCGACAGCGAGCCGCGCTGGACGGCCAGGGACATCCGCCGCTATGCCTACTGGTCGGTGTTCGCCGGCTCGTGCGGCCACACCTACGGCCATAACGCCATCATGCAGTTCGCGAAACCAGGCTACAACGGCGCGTACTTCGCCGACGGCATCACCAAGCCCTGGTACAAGGCGCTCGATGACGAAGGTTACGGCCAGACGAAGCACTTGAAAGACCTTATGCTGTCGCTCCCTTATTTCGAGAGGGTTCCAGACCAAAGCGTGATCCGCGGCAACGGAGAGCGCTACGACCGCCTGATCGCCACCCGCGGACCAGGCTATCTGCTTGTCTACAACCACACGGGACGCCCGATGGACATCGACATTTCCAAAGTATCCGCCAACCGGAAGGACGCTTTCTGGATGGATGCCGCGACCGGCGGGATGAGCTACATCGGCGAGTTCGGTGATGAAATCCTCTACCGGCCCGCCAACCGGGAGGCCGACGGCGTGCTGGTCGTCACCGACCCCTCGCTCGGATATTTTTCAAGAGAAACCCCGACCCTCCGCACAGCCGTCACCAAAACAAAGAGAGACCTCACGGAATGAACCGAATATCACGGCGGCTGATTCTGCCGGCTCTCATATGTGGCACATTCGCCACCAGCGCGCATATAACCGTCACGCGTACAACAGTCGATCACATCGAGAATCCAGCGAGCATCCCCGCCGCGACCCCGCGCTTCTCCTGGCAGACCGAGAGCGACAAGAGCGGCGTCGTGCAGAAGTCATACCGGATAATCGTCAGCTCGACACCCGAAAAAGCAGCCAACGGAGAAGGCGACCTATGGGACAGCGGCATCCGCGCGTCGCGGCAGCAGACCCTCGTACCTTACGGAGGGAAAACACTTAAAGACGGCACCCGGGCGTGGTGGAGCGTCAGAATCGACACCAACAAAGGAGCATCGCGATGGAGCGCCCCCGCGCCTTTCGGCGTCGGGCCGCTCGGCGAAAACCGCTGGGGTGGGCGCTGGATAGGGCTGGAAAGCCACGGCGGCGACAACCGTATGAAACTTCACACGGAACTCCCTGCCCGCTATCTCCGCAAAGAGTTCAGACTTAAAGAGCTTCCGGTCAGGCGCGCAACGGCCCACATCTCGGGCCTCGGCCTATACCGTCTGTTCATCAACGGCGCGGAAGTCGCCCCGGAGGAAGTCCTCAAGCCAGCGCCGTCCGACTACCGGCGAACCGTTTACTACAACACCTACGACGTAACCGACAGAATCGACACCCTGACGGCCGTGGGCATCATGCTCGGCAACGGCCGGTATTTTCCCCCGAGGGCAAACAAGCCGCACAAGATTCCGTATTTCGGACTGCCGACATGCCGCCTGAACCTCATCGTCGAGTATGCCGACGGATCCCGGCAGCGGCTGGCGACCGACGAGACATGGCGGGTTACCGACCGCGGCCCAATACGATCCAACAACGAATATGACGGCGAGACCTACGACGCCCGCCTGGAACTTGACGGATGGACGCGCCCCGGCTTCGACGACAGCGCCTGGCAGAAAGCCGAACGCTCGGCAATACCTTACGGGACACTCCGTGCCCAGCCCGCGCCGAACATGCGCGCCGACACCCTCGGCAGCCCGCTATCCGTAAGCGCGACAGACGGCAAACTGATCCTGGACTTCGGGGAAAACATGGCCGGACACGTCGCCTTCCGGCCCCGCGGCAACCGGGGAGACACCATCAGAATCCGGTATGCGGAAAAACTGGATAGCGACGGCTCGATTTTCACCGCCAATCTCCGCGACGCCCTCTCCACCGACACCTACATATGTTCCGGAAATGAGACAGGCAGATTCTGGTCGCCATCGTTCACCTACCATGGCTTCCGCTACGCCGAGGTTTCGGGCTTGCCCGGGGCCGTGGCGGAAGACTTCGCCGCCATCCATACCGGCGACCCCGTCGGGCGCGCCGGTTCGTTCGCCTGTTCCGACACCATATTGAACAGAGTGATAGAAAACGCTGCCCGCGGCATACGCTCCAATTACAAGGGGATGCCGGTCGACTGCCCGCAACGCAACGAACGCCAGCCCTGGCTGGGCGACCGCGCCGCCGGCGCCCTGGGCGAGACATTCCTCTTCGACAACGCGGCGATCTACTCGAAATGGGTGCGCGACATATGCGAGGCACAGCGCGAGGACGGCTGCATACCCGACGTGGCGCCCGCCTTCTGGAACTATTACACAGACAACGTTACGTGGCCCGCCGCACTCCCCTTCGTATGCGATATGCTTCTCACCCGTTACGGCGATACGGCACCCGCTGCGTATGCCTACCCCCACATAGCCAAATGGATGAGGCACATCCTCGACGAATACTCGCGCGGCGGAATCGTAAGCCGCGACCGCTACGGCGACTGGTGCGTGCCTCCCGAGCGGCTCGACCTGATACACAGCGAGGATCCCTCCCGCAAAACCGATGGCGCGTTGATTGCCACGGCATACACAATCGAATGTCTGAGACTGCTCGCGAAGTTCGCGGCCCTGCTTGAACAATCCGACGACGCGGCACGATGGCAGGCACTCCGCAAACAATCGGTCAAGGCCTTCAACGACAAATTCCTGACCATCCGCCGCGGCACATCCCGGGTGCCCGGCCACACGCTCTACCCCGACAGCGTGTTCTACGGCAACAATACCGCGACCGCCAACGTGCTGCCGCTCGCTTTCGGCATCGCGCCTGACTCGCTGCGTTCGGAAATAGCCAAAAACATCGTCACGGACATCATAACCCGCGACAACGGCCACATCCCATGCGGGGTAATCGGCACTTCCTGGCTGCTGCGCGCACTCAGCGACCAGGGATATGGCGAAATCGCCTGGCTGCTCGCCACAAATTCGACATACCCGTCCTGGGGGTATATGGCGGAAAACGGGGCGACCACGATCTGGGAACTCTGGAACGGCGACAAGGCGCGCCCCTGGATGAACAGCGGCAACCACGTCATGCTCCTCGGCGACCTGCTGGCATGGTGCTTCCGCGAACTCGGAGGCTTCCGCCCCGGCGATGCCGGCAACCACTTCGTCCTGCGACCCGATTTTTCGATTCCCGACTGCGAGTGGGCCGAGGCGGAGATTCCCACCCCGTTCGGTCCCGTCCTCAGCTACTGGAAAAAGACACTCATGAAAGTCGACTGGGAGGTAACGCTTCCCCCAAATACCACCGCCACTGTCATCCTCCCCGACGGCCGCGTCAGGGAAGCCGGCTCGGGCACACACAGATTCACCTCGGCCATTCCAGCGCGTGACCCGGCGATTGTCACCGACGAGTTCCTGTACACGTCCGCCCCGTTCCCGCAGTGCCACGCCGCCACCATGGTCGAGACACGCCGGGGCGACCTCGTAGCCGCGTATTTCGGCGGCACCCACGAACGGCATCCCGACGTATGCGTGTGGGTAAGCCGCAAGCCCAGGGGCGCCGACCGCTGGGAAGCGCCGATCATGGCCGCCGACGGGGTCATGGAGGGGGACTCCGTCAGCCGGAAGGCATGCTGGAACCCGGTGCTGTTCGAGATGCCCGACGGCGAACTGTGGCTATTCTTCAAAATCGGCTCGCGGGTGGCCGACTGGACTGGCTGGCTTACGAAGTCGAAAGACGGAGGACGCACATGGTCGCCCCGCGAACCATTGCCCGAAGGATTCCTCGGCCCCGTGAAAAACAAGCCGGAACTAATAGGCAACCGGCTCGTGTGTCCGAGCAGCACCGAACGAGGCGGTTGGAAGCTCCATTTCGAGATTCTCGACCTCGCCACAGGCGAATGGCGATACGTCGGCCCAGTCGCGGCGGAGCTTGCCTACCGAACCGACGACCTCCTGCCCGACGGCACTCCCGCTCCCGGAGCCAGGAAGAGGCCCGTCGACTGCATCCAGCCCTCCCTCCTGCGCCTTTCCGACGGGCGGCTGATGGTGCTTGCCCGCACCCGCAACGGGCGGCTCGCCGCCTCGTACAGCTCCGACGGCGGCGATACCTGGAGCTCGGTCACCCTGACAGACCTCCCCAACAACCAGTCGGGCACCGACGCGGTGACGCTTTCCGACGGGCGGCACGTCCTGGTCTACAACGATTTCGCCACCCTTCCCGGAACGAAAAAGGGTCCGCGCACCCCGTTGCGCGTCGCCGTCAGCGACGACGACGGGAATACCTGGCGTAACGTCGTTACCCTCGAGGACTCCCCGGTAAGCCAGTACTCCTATCCGGCCGTGATCGCCGGCCGCGACGGCACCATCCACACCGTCTACACCTGGCGCCGCGAGCGAGTGGCCCACAAAGCCCTACGCCTCCCGCCGGCATGCCCCTGACGGCATAATCCGGCACAGCCGCCGGCAGTCCCGACGAGGGGGCGATTTGGGTGCCCGGGAGTTGGCTGTTTCAGTTTTTTCGCGTACCTTTGTTGTGAAATTAGAACGACAATAACAGGCTTTTAGAAAAGCTCGCAACACTTACTACACAGGTATGTCAAACGACTTATTTGACTTAGACGAAAAAGAGCAGAAACAGGAAGAATACAGCGCCAGCAACATCCAGGTGCTCGAAGGACTCGAAGCCGTGCGCAAGCGTCCGGCGATGTACATAGGCGACATCAGCGCCAAAGGTCTGCACCACCTGGTCTACGAGGTGGTCGACAACTCGATCGACGAGGCCCTCGCCGGCTTCTGCACCCATATAGAGGTGACAATCAACGAAGACAACTCCATAACCGTCGTCGACAACGGCCGCGGCATCCCGGTTGACATGCACGAGAAGGAGCACAAGAGCGCCCTGGAGGTGGTTCTCACGGTGCTGCACGCGGGCGGCAAATTCGACAAGGGCTCATACAAGGTTTCCGGCGGCCTGCACGGCGTTGGCGTGAGCTGCGTAAACGCCCTGTCGACCTACCTGCGCGCCGAGGTGCGCCGCGGCGGCAAGGTCTACATGCAGGAGTACTCCTGCGGCAAGCCGACCTCGGAGCTGAAAGTGATAGGCGAGAGCGACGACCACGGCACGTCGATCACCTTCCTGCCTGACTCGTCGATATTCACCGTCAGCATCTATGACTACGACGTGCTGGCCAACCGTCTGCGCGACCTGGCGTTCCTCAACGCCGGAATATCGCTGACCCTCACCGACCTGCGCCAGCGCGACACCGAGGGCAACGCCCGCCGCGAGGTGTTCTACTCGGCCAACGGCCTGGAAGAGTTCGTGCAGTACATCGACTCCAACAAGGAGCCGCTGATCCAGCACGTCATACACCTGACCACCGAGCGGCAGGGGATTCCCGTGGAGGTGGCACTGACCTACAACACCTCCTTCAACGAAAACGTATACTCGTTTGTCAACAACATCAACACCATAGAGGGCGGCACGCACCTGAGCGGTTTCCGCCGCGGCCTGACCACCACCCTGAAAAAATACGCCGACGACAACAAGCTCCTCGAAAAGAGCAAGGTCGAGATCGCCGGCGACGACTTCCGCGAGGGTCTTACAGCCGTCATCTCCGTAAAGGTCATGGAGCCCCAGTTCGAGGGACAGACCAAGACAAAGCTCGGCAACTCCGAGGTGGCGGGAGCTGTCAGCGCCGCTGTCAGCGACGCCCTGCGCAACTACCTCGAAGAGCACCCGAAGGAAGCGAAGACAATCGTCGAGAAGGTGGTTCTCGCCGCGCAGGCGCGCCAGGCGGCCTACAACGCCAGGGTGAAGATACAGCGCAAGTCGCCCCTGAGCGGGGGCGGCCTACCCGGCAAGCTGGCCGACTGCTCGAGCCGCACGGCCGAGGAGTGCGAGATCTTCCTTGTCGAGGGTGACTCCGCGGGCGGTACGGCCAAAAGCGGCCGCGACCGCCGCTTCCAGGCAATCCTGCCCCTGCGAGGCAAGGTGCTGAACGTGGAGAAGGCAATGGACCACAAAGTGTTCGAGTCGGAACAGATTACCAACATCTTCCGCGCCCTGCGCGTGACCATCGGCACCGAGAACGACCCCAAGGAAGCCAACCTCTCGAAGCTCGCCTACCACAAGGTGATCATAATGACCGATGCCGATGTCGACGGCTCCCACATCGCCACCCTTCTCATGACCCTCTTCTTCCGCCGCATGCGCCCCATCATCGAGCAGGGCTACCTCTACCTCGCCACCCCGCCACTGTACAAGTGCGTCCGCGGCAAAGTCGAGGAATATTGCTGGACCGAGCAGCAGCGCCAGGCGTTCATCGACAAGTACGGCCCGCAGACCCGCGTGCAGCGCTACAAGGGTCTCGGCGAGATGAGCGCCGAAGAACTCCGCGACACCACCATGTCGCCCGAGGGACGCATGCTCAAACAGGTGCGGATTTCCGACGCCGCGGCTGCCGACCGCATCTTCTCCATGCTCATGGGCGAGGACGTGGCACCCCGCCGCGAGTTCATCGAGGCCAACGCCAACTACGCGAACATCGACGCGTAAGCCCCATACCCCTGTGACGCTTAACATTTAACCGTGTTAAGCGTTACACATATAACACGACAACTAAACAACAGCATATGGCCAAAGCTAAACAAGCCGTCCAGAAACTGCGCGACAGAATCGCGGAGTATATCGCAGAGCAGAAAAACAATTCGTTCAACTACAAACAGGTATCCTTCGCCATCGGAGCCAAGACCCCGGCGGCCCAGAAGCAAGTGGCTATGATGCTGGCCGAGATGGCGTTCGACGGCCTCCTGATCGAGAACGCCCCAGGCTCATACCGCTCGCCGCAGCGCACCAACGTGGCCACCGGCACCTTCGTGCGCCGCTCCAACGGCAAGAACAGCGTGATCACCGACGACGACAACGAGACAATCTTCGTGGCCGAACGAAACTCGAAGCACGCCCTCAACGGCGACCGCGTGCGCGTCACAATCGCGGCCGCCCGCAAGGGCGCCGAGGCCGAGGCCGAGGTAATCGAGATCCTCGACCGCAAGGAGCAGAACTTCATCGGCACCCTGCAGGTCGACAAGGCCGTCACATTCCTCAAGACCGACTCGAAGTTCATGGGCTTCGACATCTTCATCCCCAAGAACAAGATCAAGGGTGGCGCCGACGGCGACAAGGCGGTCGTGCGTATCACCGACTGGCCCGAGGACTCGAAGAACCCCCGCGGAGAGGTAATCGACATACTGGGCAAAACCGGTGAAAACAACGCCGAAATCCACGCCATACTCGCCGAGTTCGGCCTCCCCTACCGCTATCCCCAGAATGTTGAGAAAGCTGCCGACAAGATTGATGCCGGAATCACCCCCGAGGAGATTGCCCGCCGCGAGGACTTCCGCAAAGTCACCACCTTCACAATCGACCCGAAGGACGCGAAGGACTTCGACGACGCGCTCTCGATCCGCCGCCTCGGCAACGGCCGCTGGGAAGTAGGCGTCCATATCGCAGACGTGACCCACTACGTCACCCCCAACTCCGTGATCGACAAGGAGGCGCAGAAACGCGCCACATCGGTCTACCTCGTCGACCGCGTGGTGCCGATGCTTCCCGAGCATCTCTGCAACGGCATCTGCTCGCTTCGCCCCAACGAGGAGAAACTCGCGTTCTCCGTGATTTTCGAGCTTGACAACCAGGCCAACGTGCTCGCCTCCCGCATAGCCCGCACCGTGATCAAGAGCGACCGCCGCTTCGCCTACGAAGAGGCCCAGGATGTGATCGAGACCGGCCAGGGGGATATGAAGGAGGAAATCCTCACCCTCGACCGCCTCGCAAAGGAACTCCGCGCACGCCGCTTCGAGAACGGCTCGGTCGACTTCGACCGCGAGGAAGTGCGGTTCGACATCGACGAGACAGGACACCCGGTAGGGGTGTTCTTCAAGGTGTCGAAAGACGCCAACAAGCTCATCGAGGAATTCATGCTCCTGGCAAACAGGACCGTGGCCGCCGCCATAGGCAAAGCCGAAGGGCGCAAGCGCGCCAAGGCGTTCGTCTACCGCGTCCATGACCAGCCCGACACGCAGCGCCTGGAAGACCTCTCGAAAATCGCCTCCGCCTTCGGCTACCGAATAAAGACCTCCGGCACCCCTCGCGAGATCAACCGCTCGCTCAACAAGATGCTCCAGGATGTCAAGGGAAAGGGCGAGGAGAACTACCTGTCGGTACTCGCCATACGCTCTATGGCCAAGGCACTCTACACCACCGACAACATCGGCCACTACGGCCTCGGATTCGACTACTACACCCACTTCACCTCGCCTATCCGCCGCTACCCCGACATGATGGTGCACCGTCTGCTCGACCGCTACCTGGCCGGCGGACGCAGCGTAAGCCTCGACAAGCTCGAGGAGGAGTGCAAGCACTCGTCCGAAATGGAACAGCTCGCGGCAAACGCCGAACGCGCCTCCATCAAATACAAGCAGGTCGAATACATGGCCGACCACATTTCGGAAGAGTATGACGGCATGATTTCCGGCGTTACAGAATGGGGCATATATGTCGAGCTCGACGAAAACAAGTGCGAAGGCCTGGTGCCCATGCGCGACATGGCCGACGACTACTATGACTTCGACGACAAGAACTTCCTGATCAGAGGGCGTCGCCGCGGCAACGTCTACCGCCTGGGCGACAAGGTACGCGTGCGCGTGGCCAACGCCAACCTCGAGCGCAAGCAGCTCGACTTCCTGCTTGTGGATCCGCAGGGAAACCGCCCCGGAGAGGACGACCTGGGCTACACTAACCCCAAGGCGCACGGCCCCCACGGCCCCAAGCCAGCGAAAGCGCCCCGCGAAAGGGAGCGCCGCGAAGAACGCCGTATGACCCGCGGCGAGAAAGCGACCGCCGCCGCCCGAAAGGCCCGGAAGGAAAAAGCCGACAAGGGAGGGAAAACCACCAAGGCTGGCGTGAAGAAGACCTCGAAGCGCTCAGTCAGAAGAAAGTAAACCGGGGTTGTCGCGACACCTGCCTGAACCAATCATTTGTAACACAAGAAAAGATAACAAGATATGTCACTTCAATGCGGCATAGTGGGGCTGCCCAATGTGGGCAAATCCACCCTGTTCAACTGTCTCTCCAACGCCAAGGCCCAGTCGGCCAACTTCCCCTTCTGCACCATAGAGCCGAACGTCGGCGTGATCACCGTCCCCGACGAGCGCCTTAACAAGCTCGTCGACATGTGCCAGCCCAAAAGCGTCGTGCCGGCCACGGTCGAGATAGTCGACATTGCCGGACTGGTCAAAGGGGCCAGCAAGGGTGAGGGCCTGGGAAACAAGTTCCTGGCCAACATCCGCGAGACCGACGCCATACTGCATGTCCTGCGCTGCTTCGACGACGACAACATAACCCACGTCGACGGCACGGTCGATCCCGTGCGCGACAAGGAGATAATCGACTATGAGCTGCAGCTCAAAGACCTCGAGACCGTCGAGAGCCGCATCGCCAAAACGCAGAAACAGGCACAGACCGGCGGCGACAAGGTGGCCAAGATGCAGTACGAGGTACTTCTTCGCTTCAAGGAGGCTCTTGACCAGGGCAAGGCCGCCCGCACCGTGACCCTCGAGACCCCCGACGAGCAGAAGTTCGCCCGCGAACTCTTCCTGCTGACCAACAAGCCGGTACTCTACGTATGCAACGTAGACGACGCTTCCGCCGCAAGCGGCAACAAGTATGTCGATGCCGTGCGCGAGGCCATCAAGGACGAGAACGCCCAAATCCTCATCGTGGCCGCGCAGACCGAGAGCGAGATCGCCGAGCTCGACACCTACGAGGAGCGACAGGAGTTCCTTAACGAGATCGGGCTGGAGGAATCGGGCGTGTCGCGCCTTATACGCGCCGCCTACGCCCTGCTGAACTTGCAGACTTTCTTCACCGCGGGAGCCGACGAGG
>CAJTRT010000069.1 GCA_910579105.1 uncultured Muribaculaceae bacterium
TTTTCATCTTCTTGCGGCTATTTTGTAAGCTACTCCGTTAACTTTCACAACCACGGCGCCCGCAGGGAGAGTGTCAAGACCGAGCGTATACTCCCCCGAGACAACGACCTCGCTCACAAGAGCGCCGGAAATGGAATAGACCTCAACCCGCGAACCCCCGGGAAGATTGCCGAACACCAGATTCCCGCCCGCCACAACCGGAGCGGCACCGTCGGCCTGGGGGGTGTCGATGCCGGAAAAGGCCTTGTCTGAGAATGTGAACGACTCGATCGTGCCGCGGGGCACCGCGACATCCTGGTCGCCGGCCGTGACAAGAAGGTTCTCCTCGTCGAAAGTCGCCGACAGGTCGTCAGTCAGGTTAATCTCGACCTTGCTGCCATCCTTGAGATTCACCGCGACCGATTTGAAAGTCTGGGCACCAGATCCCAGACCGACGGCGGCCAACAGAGCGAGAGCTGTGTAGATTTTCTTCATAATGAGAATGAATATTCGATTGAAGACACCCGGACATATACTTATCGCGGCTATCAGCCTAACCGCGTTTTTATTCAGCCGGAAAGCGGTGTCTTTAACTTACACGACTGTTTCCGCTACAAATCTAAGCAAATTATCCGTTAAAAAAGAAACAAACGACTAACTTATTAACATATTTTAAGTATATCGGTGTAAATATACCATAATTAGCCCAAAAACGCCAACTCAAACGCCCGACCAATGTCATTTTGCCATCATCGGATGACATCGAGCAACAGTATGCCGCCACAAAGCACCAGATTCCGGACCAAACGGCATAAGGCTCGTTTTGCAAATCCAGCCAATGACATTATCTTTGTCACAGAAACAAAAAACGAACAACAAGAATGAAATCCCAGAAAACATTCCAGGCGCTCTGCGCCACCCTCCTGATCGCCGCAGGACACGGGCAACCGGCAGCGTCGCCGCTAACCCCGGAGGAAGCGCTCTCCCGGGCTCTCGCATCGGGCGCGGCTAAAAAAACGGCATTAGCCGCATCAGGTCAGAAAGACATAAGCCTGGCATTCACGGGCACAACCCCCGGCAGAGAGCTAAACGCTGTCTACGCCTTCAACGCCCGGAACGGAGGATACCTGATAGTCAGCGCGGATGACAACGCCGAGCCACTCCTGGGATATTCAGACCGAGGAACCTTCGATCCGGCCGGCATCCCTCCGGCCATGGACTGGTGGCTGAAAGAGTATGGGCGCCAGATCGCCCAAGCCGCCTCCATGCGCTCCATCGCGACGGCGATAGAGCGACCCGTCCGCGAGCCTGTCGAGCCGATGGTCACTACCCGGTGGAACCAGGACAGCCCCTATAACGCGCTATGCCCCTCGTATGACGGCCGCCGCTCCATGACAGGATGCGTGGCCACGGCAATGGCCCAGATCATGGCCTACCACAAATGGCCCGAGCAGGGGCGCGGACAGCACGAATATTATTACAGGAACGAAACCATCTCGCTCGACTTCTCGAAAATCACTTACGACTGGGGAAGCATGATCGACTCTTACGCCGATGGCGCTGGGACGGAACGGCAGAAAAGCGCCGTCGCGCAGCTGATGTACTCGTGCGGGGTGAGCACCGACATGGCGTACTCCCCGTCGCAGAGCGGCACCGCCGACGCTTATGTGCCGGCCGCCCTTGTCGATTATTTCGACTATGACGCGGCAATCCGCTACGCCGAGCGCGACTATTTCGGAATGTTGGAATGGGAGGAATTCATCTACGGCCAGCTCCGCGACTACGGGCCGGTGCAGTATTCCGGCTCCAGCAGCGACGGCGGCCACTCGTTCGTATGCGACGGTTATAGTTCCGACGGCTTCTTCCACATAAACTGGGGATGGGGCGGCATGAGCGACGGATACTTCCGTCTCTCGGCCCTCGACCCCGCAAGCCAGGGAATCGGCGGCTCATCGTCAGGCTTCAACTACAACCAAGCCGTCGTGGCCAACATACGAAAGCCAAAAAAGAACTCCAAGATGTACCTCAACCTCATGATGGACCAGGGCTTCACAGTATCACCGGCGAAAACCGGCGTCGACACGCGCCCAGGCGACCAGCTCCAGGTGGGGGGACGTATCATAAACTATTCGATCGCCACGGCAAGCGGTTCGCTCGGCATACGTTTCACCAACAACGAGAGCGGCGAGGTAAAGTACGGCACCGCCCCCACCCGGTTCTCGCTCCAGAGCCTCGGTTTCGCCGCAGGTTACACCTCTGAAATCCCATCCACACTGCGCGCCGGCAGCTACACAATAACCCCGGTGATGTGCGGCACCGACGGCGTGTGGAAAGAAATCCCCGTAAAGCTCTCGACCCCCCAGAAAGTGCTCATGACGATTAAAAACGGAATATGCACATTCGAGGCCGCCCCTACGGGCGAAATCTCAGTGGAAAACCTGGAAGTCCTAACGCCGGTATATCTCGGGAACCTGTTCCGTATGTCGGCGTCCCTGGCCAACAGAGGCGAGACGGAATACGTGGGCACCATCACCCCCACCCTCGCGAGCGGCAACATACCCATCGCCAAGGCCGCCTCAATACCTGTTGACATCCTTCCCGGAGAATCAATGCCCCTCGACTACACCGGAATTTTCAACCACTTCGCGACAACCGAACTACCCTCTCCCGGCACCTACACCCTCTATCTCGTCGCGGAAGCCACCAACCAGATCCTTTCCAGCGGCATGGATATAGAGCTGCACGGGGTGCCGGAGCAGACCACCATAACCGCCAGCGACTTCAAGATCGCGGGAGATCCGACGAAGGCCAACCGCGACAGGCTCGAATTCTCTGCCAAGGTGAGCTGCGACGCGGGGTATTTCGGCCGCAACCTCATGCTCGTGATATTCCCGTACTCCGGCGGCCAGGTCAGCGCGCTGGCCTACTTCGCGACAAACGACATCTTCGTCGGCAGCGGCGAAAGCGCGGATGTTACGGCGGCAGGCGCGTTTGCCGCAGGCGAACCGGGCAAGACCTACTTCGCGGTACTTTTCGACGACCAGACGCAGGTCAGCCCCCGCGGAGAGGAAGTGATTTTCACGCTTGACGACACCTCTGGTCTCGACCGCGTTGAGACAGCGGCGCATGCCTCAACGGCCCGCGTGTATTCAGCGGGGGGAGCGCTCATCCGCGAAACCAGCGTAAAAGACAACCCGCGGGAAGCTCTCGACGGGCTCCCAGCGGGTCTCTACATCGTCGAGCGGACCGATGCCTCGGGAATCCGCTCGATTGAAAAGACTGTTATCCGGTAACGGATAACTACGTCTCTGCAATCATCTTACAAGCAGTTTTTCGGAACTCTCCGGGCCGCGGATAATGTATACCCCGGGCCGGAGAGTTCCCTTTATTCCGGCACGGCTTGCCGAGCGGCGGATCAATGTCCCGTCCAAAGAGTAGACATCCACCAGGCGACCGTTGGCGGCCACGGCCTCGTCAATGCCTGATATCACATCCGTGGCGTAAACCTCTATCTCATTGAGGCTTGTGCCATACTGGGTGGCCCGCTCGTGGCCTGTGAGGCGTACATACCGCGCCGCCACCGGGACGAACACAGCGTCGTCGGTATCGCCGCCCCAGTCAGAGCGCGAATGTACCTGACGGAAGTCATCGCCGTCTACCGAACATTCCACCGTATAGCGGGTAGCATAAGCCGGTTTGTTCCAGAACAGGCGCACATTGTTCACATTATATACCGCGGCGAGATCCACCGTTATCGACTGCCCGTCGTCGAAAGCGCTCCCCCAGCGGGTCGCATAGTCTCCATCAACTGCATTTGAGGCCCTCAGTCCCTCGTTTTCGTGAGAGGTCGCCACGGCGTCCTTACCAAGGGCTATGTTTATGCCGGCCACGGAATAGTCCACAGCCACGTCGCGGTATTCGACCGCCTCGTTGCCAAAAGCATCCTCGGCGAATATTTCAAGCGTGTATATTCCCGAGAACAGGCCGTCGAAAGCGAACTCGATCCGTGATCCGGCAGCATCCGCGCGCCCGACGACGCGCCCACTCCTGTCCGCGAGGGTTGCCGAGGCGAACACGGTGCCATCGGGGTGCGACAAGGTGGCGCTTCCCGAAAGGGTCCCGTTGCCGGTCTCTATCGCAACATCGTCAATCACCGGGGGCACACCGGGATTCTCCGCCTCGAAACGGCTGCGGCCGTACACCTCGACCTCGTAGATCGAATTGCCCCAGGCGGTGGCCCTGCGGTCGCACACGACTCGCAGATAACGGGCCGGAATGTCGGGCAGAGAGACACGCTCCAGGCCCCCCTTGCCGGACGTCGTGGACCACACAGAATGCCAGCGCTCTCCGTCGAGAGAACTTTTCACCGTGTAGCCGCTCGCATACGCTCCCTCCCAGTCAAAGAGCAGCGTGTTTACAACGAAGGGAGACAGCAGGTCGATTTCAACCCACTCGCCATCGGCCCGCGCGCTTTCCCAGCGGGTCGCCGCGTCAAGGTCGGTGACATTGCCCGGGGTGTTCCCTCCGACCGCCGACGAGGCCCTTGCCGGCTTGCCAGCGGCAAGATTCGCCTCGGCCACATCACGCACGGCGACTTCCACCGAAGCCATGCCGCCTACATCGACAACATAGTCGCCGCGGACGGACGAGCGGAACACACCCCCCTCAATATCGAAGGTGGCAACCGCGGTATCGACAACCGCCCCATCCACGTTTTTAACAACTGCGGTAAGGCGGGACGCGTCGGTAGGGTAAATGCCGCCGAACTGGTCCTTACCCTCGATCACGAAACGCCCCTCGTCGCCGGTGAGCAGGCTCATCCGCCCGGGAGTCACATCCAGCGATGACAAGCGCACACTCTCTTCCACAAGGACGCGGCGCGATGAAGCCAAAGCTTCCGAGCGAGCCGTTATGACATGGAGCCCGTAGGTAAGCGGCCGGAACATACTGTCGGTGAACTCCCCTTCGGGCTGACTGCTCCAAACCACGTCGGGAACCGGGCGCGTCTCCCCGCCGAAATCGACAGCCTCAGCGGTAACCGGCACAGCTTCACCTTCCAGCATCAGAGCGGGACAGTCAACGTCTATGCCTACAATGCCGTCGGAAGGTGTCGATACCGGAATACCCCCAATTTCAAATTCAAGTACTGAATAACCGTAAACGGTGGCGCGACGCAGACAACGGAGTCTCACATAACGGCCCACCGCGTCAAGGGCATGCGTCACCTCGCCAGCACCGCTGAGACCACGCTCGCTGTGGACCGCGGCCCAGCTTCCGGGATTGTCCTCGGTGGCCACCTCTATGTCATAGTCAGCGGCATGGGCCGTCTCCCATAGAATCGTGGCGGACGATATATAATGGTCGGAACCAAGATCAACGCACAGCCACTGGTCGTCGGAGTGCGCTGATCCCCAACGGGTAGAGCGGTCGCCATCCACGGCATAACGCGTCAGAGTTCCGGCGTTCTCCTCGCTGCTCGACGAAGCCTCGGCACCAAGCGCCGCATTTGGCAGAGGCGGAAGCACCTTGACTGTCGCCGAAGCCGTCAACCCGCCAGCCGTGGCAGAGACGCGGTAACGCCCTGCCCTGTCGAAACAGAACCCGCCATTTTCGATAGCGACATTATCGCCGTCAGGGGTTTCCGCAGTCCACTCAGCCGGAATTTCGGCAGCGGCTCCGTACTGGTCTGTCGACTCGAATCCCAGACTCAGGGCGCTGCCGGTCTCCACGAAACGCGGAATCCCCGTTATGCGGGCGGCCACCCCGCGGGGAGGATCATTCACAGTTATTTCCAGACTCCCTTCAAGAGCGCCCGACACGGCGGTAACAGTCACTTTCGAACCTCTGACGGCGTTTTCAGAAATTCTGATGACACCTTCCGGCGCCACTTCGGCAGCCCCTTCGACACTCCACTCAACTTCGGAGAGCGCGAAAGAGGCGCCGTATTGGTCGGTCCCGGCCGCTGTCAGCGTCGACTCTCCTCCCGGCGGTATCATCGCGCCGGCTTCCGAACCGACCGCGAGCCCGTTGACCACAGAGGCCTCACGGAACACAGTCAGCTTTCCGCCGGGCGCTTTCACGGTGCGCAGTCTGACATTTCCCCGGAAAAACGTCACCTCCCGGTCAGCGTCGCCGGGATTGTAGACCATGAACGACACAGTGCCGTCAGGACGACGATAAGCGTTTGCCGTCGGACAGTCGGCCGTGACTGAGAAGTCTATGTCGCCGTGGGTCAGATGGCTGTGAATCAGATAATACGATATATGCCCGGTGTCAATCCCTCTGGCAATCCCCATATCCCGGCGCAGAGCCTCGTCAAATACCGCCGCGGCGCCTGCCGGATCATAACGCTCCATATAGCAGAGCACGACGTTGCCGACCGACTGGTCGGCGAGTGGTGCCTCTGTGCCGTTCGGCTCGAACCAGGAGTAGGCCGTGGAGCCGCGCATAGTCTCGTAATCCCATTTCACGAAATCAAGATCCTCCGACAGATAATTGAGACAGGGCGAAACAGGCATCCACTGGATAGAGTGCATCCACAGCGGATCGCCCGAGAACCAGGTCCACCACCCGATACCCTTCGACGTCAGGTTCGTGTTGTAGGGAGACGTGTAGAGCGAATAGTCGTAGTTATGCTCCCGGCCTGGATGGATATGGTCGCGGTCGAACCAGTATTCCACCGTTCCCCGGCTCTCCGTGAGCCATCCGAAAATTCCGGCATCACGCATGGCGCGGTCGCCGAGAGCCACGCCGAGGAGATACACTCCCCCCCATCCCTGCATAGCCTCCGACGATGATTCCTGACCGTTGCCGTTGTCATTGCCATGGTCGCCTAGACCTCCCGCGTAGGAATGACCCGCCCAGGGATCGAGATTGCGCAGGAAAGGGAACCGCTTGTCGTCACGGTCGTAGTTGGCATAGTCCTTGGCTATCATCGTGAGCAGTTCGCCGTAGGAAGCGGCAAAAGCCTTGTCCTCCATGCACAGGAGGGCGGCGGCATAGATGAAATATCCATAGTGGAAATGGTGGTCGTTGAAAGCGTCGGAATCATAGCTCACGTCAAACCCCAGCATTCCTCCCCAGCGCGGATAGTAGGCGAAGAACCGCGTCTCCTCGCCGGGAGTGTACGTCAGCCAGTCGGTCAGAGCCGCTTTCAGTCTGGCTTTCGACCGCTCGTAAAGGTCGGCGTGACCGGTCTGCTTAGCGAATGTCATGTTGAGCGCCATCTGTGTCAGTCCCTTGCCGCCCCAGTAGGTGTCGCCGCCGAAACCGCCTCCGTCGGCATATGCCTCTATCAGCTGCCGCATCACCTCCGGGTCATAGCCGTTTTCATCCAGGTCGCCCTCGGCCGGGGCGGCATAAAACGGCAGCATGCCGG
Source organism: uncultured Muribaculaceae bacterium (assembly GCA_910579105.1). Lineage (GTDB taxonomy): Bacteria > Bacteroidota > Bacteroidia > Bacteroidales > Muribaculaceae > UBA7173. Next base: position 7,358 of record CAJTRT010000069.1, read on the forward strand.
AAAAGCGGTAGCCGTAGGAGAAACTTCCGGAGGCCGAGGCGGCCATTTTCATCGTGCCGCGGGGCGTAAGGTAGGTGAGAGTCGAAAAATCGAGCGACGAGCCCGCGCAATGCTTGTAGACGTGGGGGAGGAATCCCTGCATGACCGGTGCCTGCCCGGAGGGATCGCGCAGGTTCTCGGCTGACACATTCCAAACCGTCATGAGGAGCGAAGCCCCCTCGTCGTAGCTCCAGGAAACCTCCGTGGCGCGCACGACTGACGCGGCGTAAGGCTTGAAAAGCTCGTAGTCGCCAGCGTCGGGAAGCGGGGCCACAGAGAGCCATGCCGCCTCGGGAAACACCAACGCGCCATCGGCCACCGAATAGCCGCTGCCAACGGGGAAATAGATGCCGTAGAGATCCTCTCCGATCCGCACGGCCATACCTTCCTCATCAGCTGTGACGACATCCCATGGCTGGCCGATAGTGATTTCCGGCACCAGGCCGTCGAACTCAAACCAGGTGAACGGCTGGCCGTGTACGAGCGTTGCCGTGATCGCACCCTCGCCGGAAGCGGAGGGGAGGATGATTTCAACATCCCAGTCGTGCCAGTCGGCGGCCCGCGCCTCGGCGGCGGTGAATTTGACGGCACCGACAGTCAGCCTGGAATCGGCCTTTACCTCCGTACCGTTCTCATTCCAATGGGTAGGGAAAGCCACTGTCACCCCCTCTTCGGATGTTTTCAACATAGCCGGATAGCTCCACAACGCCCCGGAAAACCGGTTCGCTATAACATCGGTCCACCAGTCGTTGGTCGGTATAGGGCGGGGACTCCCGGCTGCATCCGCCTCATCGGCGTATATCTTGCGCGTGAGCATCATCGAGGCGTTGAATCCCGGATGCTGGTCGGTCTTCCCCTTATACGGGGGCGGGTACGCGGCATAAGAACCGCGGCCGGCAGCGACAGGCTGCTGCGCGGGCGCCGGCAACGCTCCAAACAGGGCAAGCGCGGTATAAAAAAGGTATTTCTTCATAATTTCAGCTTCATTTGGAGGATAAAAAACGCCGCGTCACACACCGTGACGCGGCGACTTTACCAGTTATATCAAGGCTGCGCCTTGATTTTCAGCCAATAAAATTAAACTCGGAGCATTGACCGCTTATTTCGCGATCTTCACGCCTCCTACAATGTACACACCCTGGGGGAGGCCGTCAAGGGCAGTGGCTGCGTCAACGTTCCCGCGGAGCATCACACCCTGCAGGCTGTACACGTCAACGGTCGACGCGCCTTCGGCGTTTACAGAGCCTAAGCCGGTAACGTCGGCGTTGAACTCGCCATAGGCATCAATGCCGAAGAGGCGCAGGCCATAGCCGTGGTCTTTGGCGGTAGGGGTGATCGTCAGCTTTGTGATCTCGTTGAGCTTGGCAGCGTTGCTGATGGCCGCACGGATCATCACGTTCTGCGAGGTGCCGTCGTTGATAATCCTGTCGACCGGGTTGGTTCCAGCCATAAACCCGCGGTCGGCCACGGAAAGGATTTCCGCCTCGGTGCCGTTGGCATATGTAGCCTTGACGGTGTAATGCGAGGGGCATGCCGCCTCCCAGCGGAGCTTGAGCAAATCGAAATCATACACTCCGTCGAGTGCGATAACGAGCGAAGCGGGAAGCTCAGGCATCTGCGTCTCCGCGGTGAACACGTTATTAGCGAGAGTGTTGTCGTTGAGTGTGGCTGTATGCGCCGGGGTTATTTTCTTAGCGGCGTCAGCCACGACATTGATTGTAACCGACCCGGATATTTCGCCGTAGGAAGCAACCACCTCATATGTGCCGGTGGCCTCGGCCTTGAACATATTGTTTACTACCTGGGCTGTGGCCGGAGAGCAGGTATAGGTCACGGCGACATCGGCCATCGTGGCTCCGTACTGGTCGAGAACCGAGGCGGTCACCGGCACACTCTCATCCGTAGCGATATTGTCGCCATCAGCCGTGATCGCGATGCTCGCGGGCTCGGAAGTGACGTTTGAAGTGCCATATGCCTTGAGGTCGAAGAGCTTGATGCCGTAACCGGTAGCGTTGCGGGTGGTCACAATCTTGATGAACTGCACGCCGTTCATCTCCTTGCCGGAGAAGCGGTCGTACCAGGTTGCCTGGTTGTGGCCAGTCACGGAATAGAGCTTGACAAGCTCTGTCTCGGTAGCGCCGACATATACGTCATAGTCGGCGGGGCAGGCGCCCTCCCATATGGCGATAATCATATCAAGGTCGTGAGGCTTGTGGAGGTCGGCGAGAATCCAGTGGGTATGCTCGCCCTGCGACTCGTTTTCCGTGACGACGTAGAGAGCGCCGTGCTCATTCGGATTGGCGCCTCCGTCAATCGCGGCAGCCGGGGTTGACTTCGCCTCATCGCTCGTGATGGTCGCGCCGGCCATGCAGTAGTCGGCCTGGTCGGCAACCATTATGGTGGCGGTTTTCTCAGTTTCGCCGGAAACAGCCTTCACGTTAACCATACCCTTGGCAGTGGCCGTGATAACGCCGTCGGCATAGTCGGCGCCCTCTACCGTGATCACAGCGTCATCAGCGCTTCCGAAAGGATTGCCGTACTGGTCGACAATCGTCAGGCTCACGTTTGCCGTCTCGCCAACGAAGAGGCCTCCCTTGTCGAAGGTGATCTCCATATCGGCGGCATATGACGGCTGAATCTGCTCGCCTTTTACCAGTACCTCGCGGAGCTGGGGCTTGCCGCCGGGATTGTCGACATCCCTAACAGCGATATAGCGCGCCTTGACTGGCGCCGCGAAAATCACAGTCGCTATCGAGTTGTTGGCGCGGGTGGCTTCCTTGAAAGTCCATCCGGCGGGAACGTTGTCGTTATTCCATATCCACTGGGAATTGTTGCCGACATAACCCAGGATTCCCTCGTTATCCAACGAGTAGCCGAACTTTACGCGGCCGGTGCTGTTGTCGCCGTAAGCGCCTCCTATGGCCTCGACCATGTATTCCGAGCCGAGGTCGATGAGGAGCCATGCGTCGCCGCCGGCCCAGGCGCCGTTATACTCATAGTACGTCTCCATATCGCCGTCAACCGCGTGCTCGGCAGGATGGGGATTGTCCATGCCCGGGATGTAGCGGGCCATTATGGATTTGCCGGCAGCGACATTCTCTATGCCGTCCCACACGAACTCGACCGTGAAATTGGCGGTGCCGCTGACTGTCGCGTCGCCGGCCTTCGCTGTCGCGGTAAGAGTGTAGACACCGGGGGTGGCGCCGCTAACGGCAAACACACCGTTTTCTCCACCGCTAACGGTCACGGAGGCGGGATCTGAAGATGTCAGCGACAGATTGGCGATCCGGTCCAGGGCGACCTCTTCGCCGATAGCGTTTACGGGCTTGACGGTGACCTGTGCTGACGCTCCAGGCTTGGCAGTCGCAGGCGTAACGGTAAGCGCGGCTACCTCGTCGCGCCCCTCGATGTTGGCCACGCGCAGTTCCCATATGCTCAGGCCGTAGTTGGTACCGTTGCCGTTGAGCTCGTCGGCGTAGACGAGTATATATCTGCCGCTCACCGCGTCAGCGAAGCTGTGGTTCGCCGTGTAGCTCCCCTCGGTGTCGTCAGCGCCAGTGGCAGCCGGGGTAGCGGCGGCGAGCCACGCCTCGTCAATCTTATTGTAATCAAGCATCAGAGGATTGTCCTCGGTGTTGACATTGCCGCTCAGAGTCTCGTAAGGTATCGCTTCCTCGCTGACGTATAGAGAGTAGCGTTTTGCGTGCGAACCCTCCCACTTGATCTCTATGTCGGTGAAAGTCTTCACTTCCCCGAGGTCGACCAGCGCCCAGTCTGTTGTGAATCTGTGGGTGGAGGGTATTGCCTGCCACCGGGTGCCGTTGTTGTTGTCGGTGACCGCGTTGGACTGAGGGAAGTTCGACGATACCGTTACAGTAGCGCCGCGGCTGAGGTTCTCGACCGAGCCCCACTCGATAGCGGCCATCATCGACAGCCCCGTGAGAGCCGCCGCTGACACCATTGCTAAGATTTTTTTCATGATAAGATAGTTACAATACTTCGGTTATTTTTTGAGAATTTGTTAACGGCTCCGAGGAGCCAAGT
>CAJTRT010000070.1 GCA_910579105.1 uncultured Muribaculaceae bacterium
TGGAGAATCCTCCCGCGGGGCGCTGCCCGGGAGCGCCCTGCTGCCGCGGGGCGCCGCCGTTGTTGTTGTGCTGGTGGGGAGCTCCGCCCCCCTGGGGGCGCTGGCCTCCCTGGTTGCCGGGGCGCTGGGCCCCGGACTGGTGCATGGGTCTGTTATCCATTAAATAGGTTAGTGGTTTCTTTCTATTTGAGCTCGGCCACCAGGCGCGCTATTTCGTCTGCAAAGGTAGCTATTTTCATCGTACCTTTGTCGCCTTCGCCTTGTTTTCTTACCGAGACTTCGCCGTTTTCAGCCTCTTTTTCACCCACGACGAGCATATAGGGCACGCGGCGCAGCTCGTTGTCGCGGATTTTGCGGCCGATCTTCTCGTTGCGGTCGTCGACGCTGACGCGCACGTCGGCCTCCTCGAGCTGGCGCTGGACCTCGCGGGCGTAGTCGTTGTACTTCTCCGAAATCGGAAGGATGATGGCCTGCTCGGGGGAGAGCCAGAGGGGGAACTTGCCGGCGGTGTGTTCCAGCAGCACGGCCACGAAGCGTTCAAGCGACCCGAACGGCGCGCGGTGGATCATCACCGGGCGGTGCTTCTGGTTGTCGGCGCCGGTGTATTCGAGCTGGAAGCGCTCGGGCAGGTTGTAGTCGACCTGGATGGTGCCCAGCTGCCAGCGGCGGCCGATCGCGTCCTTGACCATGAAGTCGAGCTTCGGTCCGTAGAAGGCGGCCTCGCCGAGTTCCTTGCGGGCTTTCAGCCCCTTTTCCTCGCACGCCTCTATGATGGCGGTCTCGGCCAGATGCCAGTTCTCGTCAGAGCCGATGTATTTCTCCTTGTTCTTCGGGTCGCGCAGCGAGATCTGCGCCTCGAAGTTGTTGAAGTCAAGCGCCTTGAAGATGTAGAAGATGATGTCCATCACCTTCAGGAACTCGTCCTTGATCTGGTCGGGGGCGCAGAAGATGTGGGCGTCGTCCTGCGTGAACCCGCGCACGCGCGTCAGGCCGTGAAGCTCGCCGGTCTGCTCGTAGCGGTACACCGTGCCGAACTCCGCCAGGCGCAGCGGCAGGTCGCGGTAGGAGCGGGGCGACGACTTGAATATCTCGCAGTGGTGGGGGCAGTTCATGGGTTTGAGCATGTACTCCTCCCCCTCCTGCGGCGTGTGGATGGGCTGGAACGAGTCCTTGCCGTACTTGGCATAGTGGCCCGAGGTGACGTACAGCAGTTTGTTGCCTATGTGCGGGGTGATTACCTGCAGGTAGCCGTATTTCTTCTGTATCTTGCGCAGGAACTGTTCCAGGCGGTCGCGCAGGGCGGCGCCTTTCGGAAGCCACAGGGGGAGGCCCGCCCCGACGTTGGTCGAGAACGCGAACAGCTCCATCTCCTTGCCCAGCTTGCGGTGGTCGCGCTTCTTGGCCTCCTCCAGGAGCTGCAGGTACTCGTCGAGCATCTTCTTCTTGGGGAAGGTCACGCCGTAGATGCGCACCAGCTGGTTGCGCTTCTCGTCGCCGCGCCAGTAGGCGCCGGCGAGGCTCATCACCTTGCACGCCTTGATCACGCCCGTCGAGGGGAGGTGCGGCCCGCGGCAGAGGTCGGTGAAGTCGCCCTGCGTGTAGGTCGTTATGTGGCCGTCTTCGAGTTCCGAGATGAGCTCGCACTTGTATTCCTCGTTCTTGTCGCCGAAGAATTTCAGCGCGTCGGCCTTGGAGATGTCGCGGCGCTCGATTTTCTCGTCGCGGCGGGCGAGCTCCAGCATCTTCGCCTCGATGGCGGGGAAGTCGGCCGCCGTGATGCTGTGGCCGTTGGGGTCTATGTCATAGTAGAAGCCGTTCTCGACCGCCGGGCCGATGCCGAACTTCACTCCGGGATACAGCTCCTGGAGCGCCTCGGCCAGCAGGTGCGCCGAGCTGTGCCAGAAGGCGTGCTTCCCCTCGGGGTCGTCCCATTTGAACAGCTTTATTGACGCGTCCCTGCCTATGGGGCGGGTCAGGTCCCACTCCTGGTCGTTGACAGAAGCGGCCAGCACGTCGCGGGCGAGCTGCGGGGAGAGCGATCTGGCGATGTCGAGGGGCGTCACGCCTGCCTCGTACTGTTTCACCGACGAATCGGGAAAGGTGATGTTAATCATTGTTCAAAGTTTTGTTTATCAAGACATTGCCGCCAACAACGCGGCAACCAAACACACTTTACGCGACCTCTGCCCGCCAAAGGCGCGCAAAAATCGCCACAAAGATACGAAATCGCGGCGAGATTAACAAAATATTCGTCGAATTAGTGTAAATTCGCGTTGTATTTACAATCCCTTATGGCACAAAAGTTTGAGAACTATTCCGGCCTCCCGGCCCATGCCGTTCTGGCGGCGGTCGCGGTCTCGTTTTTCCTCCTCGCGCTGTGGACCCCGCTGATGCAGGACGACCTGGTGTTCATGGCTCAGTCGGCCGACCTTTCGCGTGTCGGGGAACCTGGTGGGGCGGCGGCGTTCTCATGGGACGCGTGGCTCGGCCACGTCCGGCTGATGTATGTCGAGAACAACGGGCGTCTCGCCAACATTCTCGCCCCTCTCGGCGCTTGGCTTCTGCCTCAATGGCTCCGCGCGCTCCTGATCGGCCTCTGCTCCGCCTGGATTTTCGCTGTCGCTGGACGTATGGCTTTCGGGCGGTGGGATAACTGGCGCGGACTGGCCGCGATGTGGGCCGTCTCATTGGCGGCGTGGCCCTGGCGCGACCGCCTGATGTTCTGGGATTACGCCCTCAACTATCTTTCCGCCAGCGCTTTGCTCCTGCCTTTTCTGTATCTTTTCTGTAAACGCCGGCCGACCGGGAGGTTTGTCGCCCTCGGCGCGCTCTGCGGCTTCTTCGGGGCCTGGATGCATGACGGCAGCGCCCTCTGCATGGCCGCTTCCGTTGGCACCCTGGCCATTTTACGCCGTTTGCGCCTCTCCCGCGGGGAGTGGGCGATGGCGGCCGCCCTGGTTCTCGGCACCGCCGCGGCGCTCGCCTCTCCGGGCGAGTGGCAGCGGGCATCCGGCGAGGTAGGCAGCTCGTCCCTGCTACGCAACTTGTGGGTCTCTCTGCGCATCGAGCCTCTGGTGTGGGTGCTGGCCGGAAGTGCCGCGGCACTTCCGTTGCTCCCCACGGAGCAACGGAAGAAGCTGCTTGGCGCGTGGAGGGCCGGCGGCCTCCTGCCAGGGTGCGCGCTGATGGCGTTCTATTCGTTCGCTATGAGCCTTCTCCTTGACCCGTCGGGGCGGTATGGATGGCAGGCGGGGGTGTTTGCTGCGGTCGCCCTGTTCGGTCTGTGGCGGGGGGTGTTCCTGAAAGCCTCTCGCGGTGTCATGAATTTCGCGGCGCTGTCGATGGCCTGTGCCGCGGCGGCGGTTATGGCCTCGGCCATAAGTTTCCAGCACAGGCTGTGGGTGGAGAATGGGGAAATCCTCGCCGAGGCCGAGGTTTCGGAGACAGGCACGGTGTTTCGCGACGTGCTTTCCAGGGCCGACGAGCCGCTTTTGGCGCTACGGCTTCCGGCTTCTGAGGTTTGGAGGAACTCCTTCCAGATGGCGTGCGCCAACGCTTCCCGTTCGCCACGCGGGAAAATGGTGGCTGTCGTGCCGGAGGCTCTACGCGGCTTCGACGTTGACTCCCTGCGCCTCCTTGGCGGGAATGCCGGGGTGGGGGAATACAGGGGCTATATCATCAGTATCGATACAGTCACCCCTTTCGACGTGCCGGGCTTTCTCTGCGGGGCGCAGCGCTCGGCTGTCTGCGACCTCGTGCTGACGGCTCCCGACGGCTCTTCAAGCAGTGCGACGTTCGGGGTTTACAAGTTCCGCGTGCCACGTTCGGGCGGCAGGGCTGTGGCGCTGTGGGGGCCTGTCAGCGGGGAAGTTTCCGCCGCCTCCACGCTGCGATAGGCGCTCTCAGCAGCCCCGCCCCCTGCGCTTTCATCAGCAGCCGTTCTTTCAAGGGTATTTTTATCTCCTCCGTGAGGCAGAAAGCCACGAGTCTGTCGCGGCGCGCGTGGTAGTTTTCGACGAACGATATGCCGAAGAGGAACGCCACGCTTCCGTCTGTGCCGGACTGGAACTTCTCGCGCGGAACGCCGAGCGCCTCGGCGATCCGCAGCCTCAGCCGCAGGGTGTCAAGTGTGAAGTCGAAACATTTGGCGAGGTCAGCCGCCCCGCTCGCGGTGTCCCCGCCGGCGCGGTAGTCGAGGGTGCTTTCAGGCAGGTAGGCCACACCCCCCTTGGCCGCCAGGCAGCACATCAGTTGCAGGTCCTCGCACGGCAGCCAGTCCGCTTGGAACAATTCCGGGTAGCGCTCATATGCCTCCGCAGCGTCTTTACGCCTGAACATAGCCGTGCAGGAGTGGATCAGCGGCTTACCCTGCCTGCCGAGCAGTTCGGCCAAGAGCCCGCCAGCGGGGACGAACGGCCTGAGTGCCGGGTCGGTTGCCGCGTCGGGGTTGCCCGGCGTGCGTTTCCCGGTCTGGCTGTCGAGCCGGTGCCAGCCGGTGTGCGCGATGGCGGTTTCCGGGTGACGGTCGAGCAGTTCGGCCTGCTTGAAGAGTTTCAGCGGATCGGTCCAGCGGTCGTCGCCGGCGCAGTCGGCGATGTATTCACCCCGGCACAGGCGCAGGGTGTCGTAATAGTTCCTTACAAGCCCAAGATTGCGCGGGGTCTGCCGGAATCGCACGCGGTCGGGATAGAAGTCGGCGTAGTCGCGGCATATCCGCGGGGTGCTGTCATAGGAGCAGTCGTCGGATATGACTATCTCGTAAGGGAACGGCGCCTCCTGTGCCAGCACCGAGTCGAGCGCTTCCCCGATTGTATCCTCCTGGTTGTATGTCAGCACTATCACTGACACTTTCGGCATGGCGTTCTCCATAACGGGTCATTGGGTGAGGCGCGACCGGCGCGACGCGTCGATGCGCAGCAGTATGAACAGCAGGATCGTGAAGCCCCAGAGCGACGAGCCACCGTAGCTGAAAAACGGCAGCGGTATGCCGATCACCGGGCACAGGCCTATAACCATCCCTATGTTGATGCAGAAATGGAATATCAGATACGAGGCGACGCAGTAGGCGTAGACCCTCCCGAACGTCGTCGGCTGTCTTTCGGCTATCGACAGCACCCGCAGTATCAGTATCAGGAACAGCAGGATCACACCCGCCGTCCCCAGGAAGCCTTCCTCCTCGCCGATGGTGCAGAAGATGAAGTCGGTGTGCTGCTCGGGAACATATTTCAGCTTTGTCTGGGTCCCTTTGAGGAAGCCCTTGCCGGTGATTCCCCCCGAGCCGATGGCGATTTTCGACTGGTTCACGTTGTATCCGTCGCCGCGCGGGTCGTCAATCACCCCGAAAGCCACCAGTATGCGCTTTTGCTGGTGGGGCATCATGTGGTCGAACACCATGTTGACGGAGAAAAGGAACCCGACCGACAGGCACACCGTCAACAGGGTTATGACTATCTTCCGCGACTGCGACCGCAGCATCTCGAACAGGCAGTAGGCCGCTCCGCCGCCGATTACGCTCAGGAAGTAGACGTAGCCTCCCGGCTCTATGCCCCATATCGACAGAACCGCTTCGACGACGGCCGTCCCCGCGAACCACAGGAACACGTTCCGCGCCACTATGATCCGCTTGACGTAGAACCCCAGCATCGCCACCATGATCAGCATCAGCATCACGAACACCCAGAACTGCCCCGAGGGGATGCCGATGATCACGCTCTCTGTGAATTTCAGCGACACCACGAAGATCACTACCGCCAGAAGCGCCGCCCCGAGCACCAGCCCGCTCATCCCCTCGCGGTAGAGCACGAAGAACAGCGACAGGTAGACCAGCGCCGAGCCGGTCTCCTTCTGCGCGAGAATCAGCGCGATAGGCACGAAGATTATGGCCAGCGCCCTGGCGTAGTTCCCCGGCTTGGCGTTGAGGTGGAAGCTGTATGAGCTGAACAGTTTCGCCAGGGCCAGCGCCGTCGCGAACTTGCCGAACTCCGCCGGCTGCAGGCTCATAGGTCCCAGCACCAGCCACGACCTCGACCCCTTGATGTCGGGCGCGATGAAGATCGTGACCAGCAGAAGCAGCAGCACGGCGAAATAAATCGGGTAGGCGTATGTCTCGAATATCCGCGAGTCTATGGTCAGCAGCGCGCCTCCGAGAAGGGCCGCCAGGCCGATCCAGCGGAGCTGCTTGCCCGAGAACTCGCTGAATGAGAAGATGCTGGCGTTGTCGAAGTCGTAGCTCGCGGCGTAGATGCTCACCACCCCGGCGAACACCAGGATGAAATAGAGCGCCACAGTCAGCCAGTCGATATGGCGCAGCGGCGATTCGTTGCCATTGTTCGGGCGGTAGGTCGGTCTCATCGCTGTCAGTGCTTTTTCACTCCGCTATACAATATGGTGTTCGACGCGAGCATGCGCTCCTCGATATACTTCCGCGAAGGGTCGATCTTCCCTTTGAGGTAGCGCTCTATGATCAGCGACCCGATAGGCACGCCGTAGGTCGCGCCGAAACCGGCGTTCTCCACATAGACGCACACGGCTATCTTCGGATTCCTGTACGGGGCGAACCCTATGAACGCCGAGTGGTCGCGCCCGTGCGGGTTCTGGGCCGTGCCCGTCTTGCCGCACACCTCGATGTCGGGGAGGTTGGCCAGGCGGCAGGTGCCCCCTGTCACCGCCATGCGCATTCCTTCGGCTATATCCTCGAAGTAGTGCTGGTCTATGGTCGGCACGCGCCGCTCGCGGTATTTCTCGTCAATCACGGTGTCCTTGACCTCTTTCACCGTGTGTGGGGTGATGAACCATCCCCGGTTGGCCACGGTAGCGCAGAGGTTGGCGATCTGCAGCGGCGTGGCCAGGATCTCGCCCTGGCCGATCGCGACGGATATTATGGTGTTGGCGCTCCAATGCCCCTTGCCGTAAAATTTGTTGTAGGTCTTGGAGTTGGGTATGAAGCCGCGGCTCTCGCTCGGCAGGTCGACCCCGAGTTTGTAGCCGTAGCCGAGCGACACCAGGTGGTTCTTCCACACCTCGAAGGCGTCGGCCGGGGTGCCGTATTTCGAGCGCCTGTCGATCATCGCCTTGAAGCCCCAGCAGAAAAACGCGTTGCACGAGGTCTGCAACGCCGGTTTCAGCGTTATCGGAGACCCGTGGCCGTGGCAACCCACTTTCAGCCCCCCGTTGATGTAGCCGTGGTAGCAGGGGTAGGGGGTGGCGAGGTTGATTATCCCTTCCTGGAGGAATATCAGCCCCTGGGTCGGTTTGAAGGTCGACCCGGGGGGATAGGCGCCCTGCAAGGCGCGGTCGTAGAGCGGCTTGCGGGGGTCTCTCACGAGCGACGCGTAGTTCTTGCCGCGCTGCCGCCCCACGAGTATGTTGGGGTCGTAGGTGGGGCTGGAGACCATCGCCAGGATCTCGCCCGTCGATGGCTCTATCGCCACCACGGCGCCGATCTTGTTCACCATCAGGCTCTCAGCGTACTGTTGCAATCCTATGTCGAGGCTCAGACGCAGGTCGCGGCCCGAAATCGGCGCGATGTCGTGCGCGCCGTCCTCGTAGCGCCCGCGGATGCGCCCGCGGGCGTCGCGGATCAGGATCTCCTTCCCCTTGATGCCGCGCAGCACGGCGTCGTAGCTTTTCTCAACCCCTAAGTCGCCGCAGTAGTCCCCGCGCTCGTAGTAGGGGTCGCGGTCGATGTCGGCCTGCGACACCTCGCGTATGTTTCCCAGCACGTTGGCCGCCGCCGGGTAGTTGTACTGCCGCAGTATGCGTTTCTGTATGAAGAATCCCGGGTAGCGGTACAGTTTCTCCTGCAGCCTGCCGTAGTCCTGGGCCGAAAGATGGGTGATGAGTGTCTGGGGTGTGTAGGCCGAGTAGTTCGGCGAGCTCTTCATCTGCCTAACGCGGTCGCGGAACGCGTCGATCGATATTTGCAGTGTGTTGCAGAAGTCGATGGTGTCGAAGTCGCGGATGTCGCGCGGTATCATCATCACGTCGTAGGCGGGCTGGTTGAACACCACCAGCGAGTCGTTGCGGTCGTAAATCAGCCCCCGCGAGGGGTAGACGGTCTTTTTCAGGAACGCGTTGGAGTCGGCGCGGTCCTTGTAGCGGTCGTCGGCGATCTGCAGGGTGAACAGGCGCAGCAGATACGCGACGGCGACGGCTATCAGAAAGCCGCCGACAACGTATTTCCGTTTTTCCAGTCGGTAATCCTTGCGCATATTATTGGTCGTGTGGGGGGTCAGCGGCGCCGGGAGCCGGGGATGGTGTCAACCGCCAGGATGATGACGAACGTGAGTAGCGCCGAGGCTCCGGTTCTCGCGAGCATCAGCCCGATGTTGAAGAACGCGAACGACTCTATCAGGAAGAACAGCCCGCAGTAGAGCAGCACGCATGTCGCCAGGTATTTCATGAACACGGCCGGCCCGAGCGTGCGGCTCGACGGCGACGGGTTGGAAAGCTCGTCGTCGCGCGGATAGTACAGGTGGAGGATAGGCATCCGCAGGGCGCCGAGGATGGTGCACGCGAGCGCGTTCATCCCCTGGGTGTTGGAGAATATGTCCACCGTGAGGCCCAGCAGGAACGAGAGGGTCATCACCCAGTTGACGCCCAACGTCACCGGCAGCTTTATGATGAAATAGATGAAAACCAATGGTATGGCGATGTTGAACAGGCACAGGTTGTTGAACACGATTACCTGCGCCGCCACCAGGGCCGCGAACCAAAGTATGTATTTCAGTATCTCTTTCGCCATCGGTCTGTTGTCAGGCGGCGGGTTTGGCTGAGTCCTCGTCGGTCTCTACCTCCTTTATGTCGGTTATGTCGCGGTTCGATATCACCTTCACCGTCGACAGGGCGGTGAAGTCGGTCAGCAGTCTGATCCGGAGGGTGAAGAAGTTGTCGTCCTCCCCGCGGGCCGAGCCGGTGATCACACCCACCGGAATCCCTTCGGGGAACATCGCGGAATAGCCGGAGGTGATGATGGTGTCACCCTTGCGGAACCGCGTGTGCTTCGGCAGCTCTTCAAGCAGGGCCTCGCGGGGCGATTTGCCGTCCCATACCAGCGATCCGAACGCGTCGCTCCCGCGGAGCTTGCAGGAGAGGCGGAAGTTGGGGTTCAGCAGCGAGATCACCCGCGCGTGGTGCCGCCCCGTGACGTTCACCACCCCGACCACGCCGTTCTGGTCCATCACTCCCATCTCGGGCTGAAGGCCGTCGGCCTCCCCCTTGTCGAGGGTGATGTAGTTGTAGGGGCGCGTCACGGAGTTGCTGATCGCCGTGGCCACTATGAAGCGGAACGGCCTCAGCGAGTCAATGGCCGCCAGCGAGTCCTGCGCCAGCGCTTCCCGGGCGTCGCGGAGCCGCGCCCGCAGCGAGGCCACCTCCTCTTCCAGGTCGGCCTGGCGCCGTTGCAGGTCCTCGTTGATGGAGCGCAGGCTGAAATAGCCCGTCACGTTGTTCGACACGTCGTAGA
>CAJTRT010000071.1 GCA_910579105.1 uncultured Muribaculaceae bacterium
TTGAGCGTGCGCCCGCGCATGAACGCGAGGGGGGCGATCTGGATTACCTTCGTCTCCATGTACTCTTTGAGCTTGGCGGCGGGGATCATGTCCTCGAGGGCGTCGTAGAGGGGCTGGAGATACGGGTCGATCTTGTCCTTCATGTCGCCGGGCAGGAACCCGAGCTTCTCGCCGGCCTCCACCGCCGGGCGCGACAGGATGATTTTCTTTACCTCGCGGTTTTTCAGGGCGCGCACGGCCAGGGCGATCGCGACGTAGGTCTTGCCTGTCCCGGCGGGGCCGAGGGCGAAGGTGAGGTCGTTTTTCTGGAAAGCGGCCACGAGCTGCTGCTGTGTCGCGGTGCGGCCTGAGATCGGGCGGCCGTTCACGCCGTAGATTATCACGTCGTCGGCCTTCATGTCGCGCGGCTGCTCTCCCTTTATGATGTCGAGGATTACCTCTTCGCCGAGCTTGTTGTAGCGGGCGCAATACGCTTCAAGTTCCTTGATCTTTCGCTCGAAGTCCTCGGTGTCGGCGTCGTCGCCCATGACCTTGATCACGGAGCCGCGCGCCGTAACGCGCAGTTTGGGGAAGAGGTTGCGGATAAGCTGCATGTTGGAGTTGTTCACGCCGTAGAAGCTCACCGGATCCGCCTGGTCTATTATTACAATCCTTTCAATCATAATCGTTGTCGCGAAGTTACAAAAAATCCCTCGGTTATCGGGAAAATTGCCCCGATGAAATTAGCTATATATAAATAATGTGCGCGGAGGGCGGATTGTTCGGCGGCGGTCAGTCGAGGAAGAGCGTCACCCGGGCGGCAGCGGCGGGGCTGACGGGGATGGTGACCTTGCAGGGCAGCGGAGAGATGTCGCCGGGGGTGATGTCGGCGGCGCGGTCGGTGTCGGCCACGCGCCCGGCGGTGTCATAGACGGCGTAGCGCGCCACGGCGACGGCGGTGTGGCCGGCGCGTAGGCGTCGCAGCTCGAATGTGAGGGTCATGGAACCTCTGTCGGCCAGCACGCAGGCGGGGTTCTCGATCCGCGCCCCGCGGCGGCTCTCGTTTTCGCGGCGTATCTCTATGGCGGCTGTCACCCGCGACAGCAGGTCTGCCTCCGTCAGAGGTCCGTCCGCGGTGATGGCGCCGTACGGCACCAGCGGTTCGGCGGCTTCGGCAGGCGCCGGTTCGGCGTGCGCGTACGGTCGGGCGGCGTATCCCGCGTATAATGTCTGTGGCTTGTCAAGGGAGGCTGCCGCGGCCTCGAGCACGCACGCTGCCATGTCGGGGCGGAACCCCGTGCGGGCTATGAAGCGGTCGGCCGCGCGGCGCGCCTCCTCGCTGTCGCCGCGGGCGATTGCGGCGAGAGTGCCGCTCCTGGCGGCCGTGCGGGTTATGAAACGCAGCGCCGGGAGCGCGTCAAACGCGCCCTCGGCGGCAAGCAGTTCGTCGATGTCGGGCCGCGACAGCGCCCGCGCCCCGTGAAGGGCGACGAGTTGCTGGAAGTGGCGGAGCAGCGGCATCGGTCAGCGGGGTCAGACCCGTCGGAATGGGATGATTCCGGACGGTTGGTTACTTGTAGTTCTCGGCCTGCGAGCGTATGTTGTGGAAAATGCGGGCGTCGGCCTCGGTGAGTGCCTTTCCCCGCCTTGCCATCATGCGGGCCGCCGTGTCGAAGAATTTCTCCATCGGCAGGTCGGTGAAGCCCGAGGCGCCACCCTCGCTGAACGAGGCGACGAAGTTGCGCGGGAAGCCGGATCCGTGAATGTTCACTCCGACGCCTACCACGGTGGCAGTGTTGAACATCGTGTTGATGCCCGCCTTGGAGTGGTCGGCCATTATCAGGCCGCAGAATTGCAGCCCTGTGCGCAGGAAGCGGTGGGCCGGGTAGTTCCAGAGCTTGATCTCGGTGTAGTCGTTCTTGAGGTTCGACGCTGTGCAGCCGGCTCCGAGGTTGCACCATTCGCCTATCACGGCGTTGCCGAGGAAGCCGTCGTGTGCCTTGTTGGAGTAGCCGAACATTACCACGTTGTTAAGTTCTCCTCCGACCTTGCACCATGGCCCGAGCGAGGTGCCGGGGTAGATGCGGGTGCCCATGTTCACTGTCGAGTGCTCTCCCAGCGCGATGGGGCCGCGCAGGCAGCTCCCTTCCATGATCTCCACGTCGCGGCCGACGTAGATGGGGCCGTGGGAGGCGTTGAGCACCACCCCCTCCACTATCGCGCCGCTTTCGATGAAGATGTCGTCGTAGAGGCCGATGACGGTGTTGCTGCGGGGTATCGACTGCCCTTCGCGGCCGCGGGTCAGCTCGGCGAAATCATCCTCGATCTGCTGCCCGTTGAGCAGGAACACGTCGTAGAGGTCGCGCACGCACTCCACGCGTCCGGGCCAGACCTCGGCCTCGTCTGGTACCCGGTCGAGCATGTTTCGCGCGTCGTCGGGCGCTCCGGCGGCGGCGATGGTGAAGCGCGCTCCCCTGCGGTTTTCCCCCACCAGGGCCTCGCCTGGTTCCAGGGACGCCACGCGGGCTGCCAGCTCGCTGGTGGGTATCACGTTGGAGGCCACCAGGATGTTCCCCTCTGAGGTCTCCCTCATCGGGTATTTCTCGCGCAGGTAGTCGACGGTCAGATAGCTGTAATCGCCGGGCAGGAAGCGCTCCCATTTGGCGCGGATGGAGGTGATGCCCAGGAGGAAGTCGGCCACCGGGCGGGTGTATGACATGGGGAGGAGGTTTTCCCGCACCGAGGGGATGTCGTAGAGGATTATGTTTTTATGGCTCATCGCGTTGTGCTTTTATGTGGGTGAGTATGCCGGTGGCTGGCGCCTGCCCGAGGCGCTGGCGGTGTGGTAGCTGAACTTTCGCTGGGCCGCGTGCCCTTAAATTTTAGCAAATGTATTAACTTTGCGCTTAAATAACAAATTTCATTATATGAAATATCGCCCGACACTCTTAAAAGGTGTTTTTCTGATCGATCCGAGGCGCTACGGCGACCAGCGGGGCTACTTTATGGAGACTTTCCGCCTGGCCGAATTCCGTCAGGCCGTCGGACTGCCGGGTATAGAGTTCGTGCAGGACAACGAGTCGGTGTCGCGCCGGGGCGTGTTCCGCGGGCTGCATTTCCAGCGGGGCGACGCTGCGCAGGCGAAGCTCGTGAGGGTCTCGCGGGGCGAGGTGCTCGACATCGCCGTGGACCTTAGGCCCGGGTCGGACACTTTCGGGCGCCATGTGGCGGAGGTGCTTTCGGCCGAGACCGGCAGGATGCTGTTCATTCCCCGCGGGTTCGCCCACGGATTCCTCGTGCTCTCGGAGGAGGCCCAGTTCCAGTACAAGGTCGACAACCTCTACGCCCCGGAGGCCGAGGCGACGCTCCGCTTCGATGATCCGGCACTCGGGTTGCGCCTCCCTGCCGACCCCGGCTCCCTCGTGCTTTCCGAAAAGGACATGCGGGGGCTCCCGCTGGCGGAAATCGCCGCGACGCTCTGACGCACCCTCGATTCGCATAATACACCTGTGACTCACTATAAAGCTATGGAATACAGAAAACTTACCGCAGAAGAAATCGCCCTGCTGGAATCGCGCGGCTGCTCGGCCTCTTCCTGGGACGGGGTGATGGTCGCCGACCCGTTTCGCCCGGAGCATTACCGCAATGTCTCGTTCGCCGGAACCGTGTGGCTCGGAACCACGGAGGGGTCCGTGGACCGCGGCGGCGCGTTCTCGCAGCCGTGCGGGATCTATGACGCGGCGGTCGCCGACTGCCGGATCGGCAACGACGTGCTGATAAACCGCATAGGCAACTATATCGCCCGTTACGACATCGCCGACAGGGTGGTGGTCGAGAACACCGCCCGCCTTACGATGGAGGGCCCTGATTCAACCTTCGGCAACGGGGTGGAGGTATCCGTGCTCAACGAGACCGGGGGCCGCGAGGTCCCGATCTGCGACCGCCTCTCGGCCCATGTCGCGTACATGATCGCCATGTACCGCCATGACTCCGAGCTTGTCAGGCGCTTGCGCTCGCTGATTTCCGACTATGCCGAGAGCCGCCGTTCCAGCCGTGGCACGGTGGAGGAGGGGGTTGAGATCCTAAACTCCGGCGCCATCACAAACGTGTACTTCGGCCCGGCGGCGCGTGTCGACGGCGCGACGCGCCTCACCAACGGCTCGATAATGTCTGATCCGGCCGACCCGGCGTATGTCGGGCCGAACGTCATGGCCTCCGACTTCATAATGCAGGCCGGGGCCAGGGTCGACGACGGGGCTGTGATGGTTCACGCTTTCGTGGGGCAGGCGACCCACCTGACCCGTCTCTTCTCGGCGCATGACTCGCTGTTTTTCGCCAACTGCGCCTGCGAGAACGGCGAGTCGGCGGCTGTGTTCGGCGGCCCTTACACGGTGACGATGCACAAGTCGAGTCTCCTCATCGCCGGCATGTTCTCGTTCCTCAACGCGGGGTCAGGCTCGAACCAGAGCAACCACATGTACAAGCTCGGCCCGATACACCAGGGCGTGGTCGACCGCGGGTCGAAAACGACTTCCGACTCTTATATATTATGGCCGGCGCACATAGGGGCGTTCTCGCTGGTCATGGGGCGCCATGTCAGCCACCCCGACACATCCCGCCTGCCGTTCTCCTACCTGATCGAGAGCGCCGGTGTGTCGCACCTCGTGCCGGGGGTGAACCTCAAGAGCGTGGGCACCATCCGCGACGCCCAGAAATGGCCCAAGCGCGACAAGCGCCGCACATCCGACAAGCTCGATTTCATCAACTTCAATCTCCTGAGCCCCTACACCGTCTCGAAGATGATGGACGGCGTGGCGCTCCTCGACGACATCGAGCGCACTTCTGGCGTGACCTCTGAGACGTACTCCTACCAGGGTATGATGATAAAGGCCTCCGCCCTCCGAAAGGGGCGCAGGTACTACGGCATGGCGATTGACAAGTTCATGGGCAATTCCGTGATCAAACGTCTCGAAGGCGCACGCCTTGGGTCGGACGAGGATATCCGCCGGCTGCTCGCTCCGACGCTGAAAGCGGGGGCGGGGGAGTGGCTCGACATCGCCGGGCTGATTGTGCCCAAGAGCGAGATGAAGCGCCTCACCGCCGATATAACCTCAGGCGCGGTAACCACCCTCGCCGGTGTCAACGACCGCCTCAAGGCGCTGCATGAGAGCTATTACGAGCTTGAATGGACCTGGGTGGTGGAAAATTTCCGCCGTTGGTGGGGCAAGGAGTGCTCCGAGCTTACAGCCGCGGACATCCGGCAGATCGCGGAGCGTTGGCTGGGCAGCGTCGTGACCATCGACCGCATGCTCTACGACGACGCCCGCAAGGAGTTCTCGTCGGTAGCCCGCATCGGCTTCGGCGTCGACGTCACCTCCGACCGCAACACCCGCGCCGACTTCGAGCACGTCCGCGGCTGGTTCGAGCGCGACCCCTTCGTGCGCATGGTCCTCGACCACATCGACGCAAAGACCGCCCTCGCCGAAGACCTGTACAGCCGCCTCCCCTGAGCGGTGCGGGCAGCCTTTCGCGAAGCCGTCCCGTGGAGCGAGCTTCAGCGAGCGGCTTCCCATCCGTCCCCTCCCGTTTCCCCATTTTCCCGGCGCCGATTTTGAAGAAATTTTCACTAATTTTTGAAAATTTCACAAATTGGCGCTAACTTTGCGCCGTTACACAGACACACTCGCAGAGTTTTTCCACAACGCACACACAATTCACATTTCTATAAATCACAGTTATTATGAAGATTAAAGCTCTGATTCTGGGCGCCTGCTTCGCAGTGGCAGCCCTCCCCGCGATGGCCGACGGCTACAACCGCGTCACCGTCTCCTACGAGAACGAGAATTACAGCCCCAACGAAGGTGGCGACGGCTTCTCTGCAAACGGTTTCGGTGTCGAATACACACGCGGCTTCGGCGTGGCATCATTCCCCCTCTACATCGAGGCCGGCCTCAAGGCCACCTTCGGCTTCCACAACGAATCCGAGAAGGAAGGACGCGTCAAGGTCGAGGATAAGTTCTCCGCCATAAGCCTCAACATCCCCGTGAACGTGGCTTACCGCATCGACCTCGGCGCCGGCAACATGTCGGTAACTCCCTACACCGGTCTCAACTTCCGCGTGCGCTGCACCGCCCAGGACAAGATCACCGCATCCTACAACGACGAGTCCGAGAGCGAGACCCTCAACTGGTTCAGCAAGGACGACATGGGCAAGACCGCCAATCGCTTCCAGATGGGCTGGAACATCGGAGCACGCTTCAACTACGGCGCTTTCGGCATAGGCCTGGGCTATACCCTCGACTTCATGAAGTTTTACAGTAACGGCGACTACAAGATCAGCACCGGCATGTTCAACGTCGGCCTGAGCTACACTTTCTAAGCCAACGGCTCACAAACAATAAGGCGCCGTGTCGAAATGCCGACACGGTGCCTGTTTTTTCCCCGGATGGGGAGGGCGCGTCAGAATGGTTCAGATGGTAGGAGCTTGGAGGTGAGGCCGATGGGAGCAATCTAAGGATTGTGACCGAGGCCGAGCCTTCAGGCGACGACCCGGATGGGCCATTATGACACACCCTCTTCGCTGTTTTGATGCTATGTTGGTGATAATCGGTCAGAAGGTGTAGTTGAAGCCGAACTGGATGTCGTTGGCGTCGACCCCGAAGCCGAAGCCGCTGTGCTCCCCGCCGTTGCGGGCGGCCTTGTTGGCTCCCTTGTAGCCCAGGAAGCCCACCTTGGCGATCAGGCTGAAATGGTTGTTGAGCGCCAGCGAGACACCCGGGCGGAAGCCGATGCCGTAGGTCGCGGCCAGGTCGGAATGGCCCCCTTCGTAGCCTGTGCGCCCCAGGCCTACCTCGACGGTGCCGTCGACGAAGACGCTCACCTTGTTGTTGCGGTAGAAGTTGTAGCGGATGTACGGGGCGATGTTGAACATGTTGTAGCTCGTGTGGTCCTCGTAGTTGTGGTACCAGCCCAGCGACGCGCCGACGTAGTACTTTGGATTGAGCTTGTAGCCGATCTCGGGCTTGATGGCGACCTGGGTCGAGTGCTCGGTGATGTCGCGCCAGAAGCCTACGGCTCCGCCCACGTAGATCTTGTTGGTGTCGATGGTGATTTCCTCTGCCTGGACTGCCCCGGCGGCGGAAACGGCCAAGAGGGCCAGTGCGATTAACTTTTTCATATCACGGATAGTTTTTAATTGTCGATTGTCGCCTCGGCGGCGTTGAGCGCTTGAGCCGCTGCCAGCGAGTTGATTGAAGCGTTTTCCAGTAAAAACGCACCCGTCCCGGAAAAGTTCCCGCGGCCGCGGGCTTTAACAGTCCGCCCCCCTCCGCGGCTCTCCGCGGAGCCCGCCGCGTTTTCTTCGCGCCCGGGTGCGAAAATATTTGGAAATCAGCGGGAAAATGCGTAACTTTGCCCTGCTTTTAAAGGCATTCCGCCTCCTCTCGGCCGTAACCCGTTGTGGGCCAGGCTGGTGAGAGGTGCGCGCCGTGTGCCGACCGAAAGCCCAGATTCAGGAGAAAGCAATTTAGAACTATAAAAATTTTAAGTAACTGAGATGCCTACTATCCAGCAATTAGTAAGAAAAGGACGCGAGACTCTGGTGGACAAGAGCAAGTCGCCCGCCCTCGACAGCTGCCCCCAGCGCCGCGGCGTGTGCGTGCGCGTCTACACAACCACCCCCAAGAAGCCTAACTCGGCCATGCGAAAGGTGGCCCGCGTGCGCCTCACCAACGGCAAGGAGGTCAACTCCTACATCCCCGGCGAGGGCCACAACCTGCAGGAGCACTCGATCGTGCTCGTCCGCGGCGGCCGCGTGAAGGACCTCCCCGGCGTGCGCTACCACATCGTGCGCGGAACCCTCGACACCAGCGGCGTGAAGGACCGCACCCAGCGCCGTTCCAAGTACGGAGCCAAGCGCCCCAAGGCCGGTGCCGCCAAGAAGTAATCCGCCTTCCGGGCAGAGCCTCCGCTAGGAGGCCGCGGAAAGCCGGGTGAAGCACTCTTAACGCACCCTTCGAGAATCATACGGCATCCCGTTGTTTCTCCACCAAAACAATCAATTACACAAACCAGTTTTTGATTTCCCGAAGCTGAAAAGACAGGTTGAGTAAGCCAGGCGCCACGGAGGTTCCGGAGCGCCGCTGAAGATTCCAGCCAGCCGCAAGAAACGAAAACACATCGCGCCGGACCGCCGGCGCACGAAAAGAAGAAATGAGAAAAGCAAAGCCCCAAAAGCGGGTTATACTTCCCGATCCCGTGTTCCAGGACGTCAAGGTGACGAAGTTCGTCAACCACCTGATGTATGACGGAAAGAAGAACACAGCGTTCACAATCTTCTACACCGCCCTCGAGACCGTGGGCGCCAAAATGCAGAACGAGGAGAAGACACCCCTCGAAATCTGGAAGAAGGCTCTCGAAAACGTTACCCCCCAGGTGGAGGTGAAGTCGCGCCGCGTCGGTGGCGCCACCTTCCAGGTCCCCACCGAAATCCGTCCCGACCGCAAGGAGTCTATATCGATGAAGAACCTGATCAACTACGCCCGCAAGCGCGGCGGAAAGACCATGAGCGACAAGCTCGCCGCCGAGATCATGGACGCGTTCAACGACCAGGGCGGCGCCTTCAAGCGCAAGGAAGACATGCACAAGATGGCCGAGGCAAACCGCGCCTTCGCCCACTTCCGCTTCTGAGCCACGCGAAGCCCAAACGATTAGACAACCCTCTTTTTTCAACACTGAAAAATGGCTAAAGACGACCAGCTTAAATACACGCGCAACATCGGCATCATGGCCCACATCGACGCCGGCAAGACCACCACTTCGGAGCGCATCCTCTTCTACACCGGCCTCACCCACAAGATCGGCGAGGTTCACGACGGTGCCGCCACGATGGACTGGATGGAGCAGGAGCAGGAGCGCGGTATAACAATCACATCGGCAGCTACCACCGCTTTCTGGAACTATGCCGGACAAAAGTACAAAATCAACCTGATCGACACCCCGGGGCACGTCGACTTCACCGCCGAGGTGGAGCGCTCCCTGCGCGTGCTCGACGGGGCCGTGGCCACATTCTGCGCCGTCGGCGGCGTCGAGCCCCAGTCGGAGACCGTGTGGCGCCAGGCCGACAAATACAACGTCCCCCGTATCGGATACGTCAACAAGATGGACCGCTCCGGCGCCAACTTCTTCGAGGTGGTGCGCCAGGTGCGCGAGGTGCTCGGCGCCTCTCCCTGCCCCATACAGATCCCCATCGGTGCCGAAGAGACCTTCAAGGGCCTCGTCGACCTCGTGACCATGAAG
>CAJTRT010000072.1 GCA_910579105.1 uncultured Muribaculaceae bacterium
AAAGCGCGCCGCCGAACTGATCGACATGCGCGGCCAACATGGTGCCCACCCGCGTATGGGTGCCACCGACGTGTGCCCCCTGATTCCCGTCAGCGGCATCACCCTCGAGGAATGTGCCGAACTTTCGCGGAAGCTCGCCAGGCGCGTCGCCGACGAGCTGGGAATCCCCGTATACTGCTACGAGGCCGCGGCGTTCACCCCCGAGCGCAAGAACCTCGCCGTGTGCCGCGCCGGCGAATACGAGGCACTCCCCGAAAAAATGAACCACCCCGGAAAGGGTCCCGACTTCGGCGACCGACCCTTCGACGAGGCCGCCGCAAGAACCGGCGCCACCACCATCGGTGCCCGCGACTTCCTCATAGCCGTAAACTTCAATCTCAACACCACCTCCACCCGCCGCGCCAACGCGATCGCTTTCGACGTACGCGAGAAGGGACGCCCCATGCGCGAGGGGGGCAAGGTCACCGGCAAGCCGCTCAAAGACGAGAACGGCAAGACCATAATGATTCCCGGGACTCTCAAAGGCACGAAGGCGATCGGCTGGTTCATCGATGAATACGGCATCGCACAGGTGTCGATGAACATAACCGACATAAACGCCACCCCGCTCCACACCGCTTTCGACGAGGTGTGCCGCGCGGCCAACGAGCGCGGAATCCGCGTGACAGGCACCGAGATCGTGGGCCTGATTCCGAAACGCGCCCTCATCGAGGCCGGCAAGCACTTCCTGCGCAAGCAGCAGCGCTCCCTCGGAATACCCGACGCGGAAATCATACGCATCGCGGTCAAGTCGATGGGGCTGGACGAACTGAAACCGTTCAAACCTGAGGAGAAAGTCATCGAATACCTTCTCGAGGCCGCCGACAAGAACAAAGGCTCGAAGCTCGTGGACATGACCCTCGAAGGGTTCGCCGACGAAACCGCCTCCGAATCCCCCGCGCCAGGCGGAGGCTCCATAGCGGCCTATATGGGGGCGCTCGGAGCAGCCCTCGGCACGATGGTCGCGAACCTCTCGGCCCACAAGGCGGGTTGGGACGAGCGCTGGGAAGAGTTCTCCGACTACGCCGAACGGGGCCGCGACATTCTCGACCGCCTCATCGGCCTCGTAGACGAGGACACCGCCGCCTTCAACCGCATCATGGGCGTGTTCGCCATGCCCAAGGGCACCGACGAGGAGAAAGCCGCGCGCGCCAAAGCGCTCCAGGAAGCAACCCTATATGCCACCGAGGTGCCCCTCCGCACGATGAAGACCGCCGCCGAGGCGTTCGACCTCCTCGAGGCGATGGCCCGCGAGGGGAATCCCGCCTCTGTCTCCGATGCCGGCGTGGGCGCGCTCGCGACCCGCTCGGCAGTGCTCGGCGCGCAGCTCAACGTGCGCATCAACGCCGCCGGACTGACCGACCGCTCCATGGCCGAGGCCCTCTGCGAGGAAGCCGAGGAAATTGCCTGCAACGCCGCCGCCCGCGAGACGCAGATTCTCGAAATAGTTAACTCCAAAATCGGTTAAGGACTTTTAGCTGATTCAAATTTCCTAATAATATTTGATATGGAAATGACTCTCCGGCAATTCCAGGACGACATCCGCGCCGGAATCCCCGCCGTCCTCCCGGAACCCCGCGAATACGACCCCACCGTCAACCACGCGCCCAAGCGCAAGGACATCCTCTCGTCCGAGGAAAAGAAACTCGCGCTCCGCAACGCCCTGCGATATTTCCCCAAGGAGCAGCACGCCATCCTCGCGCCTGAGTTCGCGAAAGAACTCGCCGACTACGGCCGTATCTACATGTACCGCCTCCGCCCGCACTACGATATGTACGCCCGCCCCATCGACCAGTACCCCGCGCGCTCCCGCCAGGCCGCCGCGATCATGCTAATGATCCAGAACAACCTCGATCCCGCCGTGGCCCAGCATCCACACGAACTGATTACATACGGCGGCAACGGAGCGGTGTTCCAGAACTGGGCGCAGTACCGCCTTGCGATGAAATACCTCAGCGAGATGACCGACGAACAGACTCTCGTAATGTACTCCGGCCACCCGCTCGGTCTCTTCCCCTCACATCCGGGAGCGCCACGCGTCGTGGTCACCAACGGCATGGTTATCCCCAACTACTCCAAGCCCGACGACTGGGAGCGCTTCAACGCCCTCGGGGTCTCGCAGTACGGACAGATGACCGCCGGCTCATATATGTATATAGGCCCGCAGGGAATCGTCCACGGCACGACAATAACGGTACTCAACGCCGCGCGCTCCCACCAGCGCCCCGGAAAACCCGGAATCGGCGGCATGCTATTCGTCACAGCCGGCCTCGGCGGCATGTCGGGCGCGCAGCCAAAGGCCGGAAACATCTCCGGCGTTGTCAGCGTCACAGCCGAAATCAACCCCGCGGCCGTCGAGAAGCGCCACAAGCAGGGGTGGGTCGACGAGGTGCACACCTCCCTCGACGAACTCATCCCCCGCCTGCGCCGCGCCGTCGAGGCCGAGGAGGTCGTATCCCTCGCCTACCAGGGCAACGTCGTTGACCTCTGGGAGCGCCTCGCCGAGGAGGATATCCCCGTCAACCTCGGCAGCGACCAGACCTCCCTCCACAACCCCTGGGCGGGAGGCTACTACCCCGTCGGATACTCCTACGAGGAGTCGCGCCGCATGATGGCCGAGGAGCCCGAGCGCTTCAAGGAGGCCGTCCGCGAGTCGCTCCGCCGACAGGTCGCCGCCATCAACAAGCTCGCCGCGAAAGGGATGTACTTCTTCGACTACGGCAACGCCTTCCTCCTCGAAAGCTCGCGCGCCGGGGCCGACATAATGGCCCCCGACGGAAAGGCCTTCCGTTACCCCTCCTACGTCCAGGACATCATGGGCCCGAAATTCTTCGACTACGGATTCGGCCCATTCCGATGGGTCTGCACCTCCGGCAAGCCCGAGGACCTGGCCGCCACCGACCGCCTCGCCGCCGATGTGCTCGAAAAAATGCTCGCCGAGGCCCCCGACGACATCAAGGGGCAGCTCGCCGACAACCTCCACTGGATCCGAGAGGCCGCCGAGAACCACCTCGTAGTCGGTTCACAGGCCCGCATCCTTTACGCCGATTCCGAAGGCCGCGCGCGCATCGCCCTCGCCTTCAACGACGCGATACGCCGCGGCGAGATCTCCGCGCCCGTAGTCCTCGGACGCGACCACCACGACGTGAGCGGCACCGACTCCCCATACCGCGAGACCTCCAACATCACCGACGGCTCGCGGTTCACCGCCGACATGGCCGTTCACAACGTAATAGGCGATGCCTTCCGAGGAGCCACTTGGGTTTCCCTCCACAACGGCGGCGGCGTGGGTTGGGGCGAGGTCGTCAACGGCGGCTTCGGCATGGTGATCGACGGCTCCGAAGAGGCCTCCCGCCGAATCTCCGAAATGCTCCTCTGGGATGTCAACAACGGCATCGCGCGCCGCTCTTGGGGGCGCAACCCGGGCGCGATGGACACCATTCGCCGCGAGATGGAACGAACCCCGGGCCTCCGCGTGACCCTACCCAACATCGTAGACGACAACATCATTAACTCAGCTTTCTAACACGCCATGGACCACCATCATATTTCATCCCAATGGCTCACCGTCGGACAGGTCGAGCAGATTCTCAACAGCCGCTGCGCCGTCTCCCTCAGCCCCGAGGCCGAAGCCAGGATAACCGCCTGCCGCGAGTACCTCGACCGCAAGATGGCCTCGCAGAAGGAACCCATCTACGGCATAACCACCGGCTTCGGTTCCCTCTGCAACATATCGATCTCTTCCGACGACCTCTCCCAGCTCCAGAAAAACCTCGTCATGAGCCACGCCTGCGGTTGCGGCGGGCGCGTCCCCTCTGAGATCGTGCGCCTGATGCTCTTCCTCAAGGCCCAGTCGCTCAGCTACGGCAATTCAGGCGTCCAGCTCGCCACGGTGCGACGCCTCCTTGACTTCTACAACAACGATGTAATCCCGGTTGTCTACTCGCAAGGCTCCCTCGGAGCTTCCGGCGACCTGGCCCCCCTGGCCAACATGTGCCTCCCGCTCCTCGGCCTCGGCGAAGTGGAGGTCGGAGGCACGACGCGCCCCGCCGCCGAGGTGCTCGCCGAACGCGGCTGGGAGCCGATGACGCTCCACTCCAAGGAGGGGCTGGCGCTCCTCAACGGCACCCAGTTCATGAGCGCCCACGCCGTCTGGGCACTCATACAGGCACGCCGCCTCAGCGACGCGGCCGACTGCGTGGCAGCGATGTCGCTCGACGCTTTCGACGGCCGAATAGAGCCTTTCGCGGCACCCGTCAACGAGGTGCGCAACCACGCCGGGCAGACCGCAGCGGCTGCCGCCATGCGCCGCATCCTCGAAGGCAGCCAGCTCATCGCCCAGCCAAAGAAGCACGTACAGGACCCCTACTCCTTCCGCTGCATACCGCAGGTCCACGGTGCCGTCAAGGACGCCATATCCTACGCCACCCGCATCCTCGAGGAGGAGATAAACGCCCCCACCGACAACCCCACCGTGTTCCCCGAGCTCGACACCATCGTTTCCGCCGGCAACTTCCACGGCGAGCCTATCGCGCTCCCCATGGACTACCTATGCCTCGCCCTATCCGAGCTGGCCAACATCTCCGAGCGCCGCATCTACAAGCTGATTTCCGGCACCCGCGGCCTCCCATCCTTCCTTGTGGCGAAACCGGGGCTCAACAGCGGCTTCATGATTCCGCAGTACGCCGCCGCGTCCATCGTCAACCAGAGCAAGGCGCTCTGCTACCCGACAAGCGCCGACAGCATCCCTTCCTCCCAGGGGCAGGAAGACCATGTATCGATGGGTGGCAACTCCGCGACCAAACTATGCCGCGTCGCCGCCAACACACGCCGCGTGCTCGGCATAGAGCTGTTCAACGCCGCCCAGGCCCTCGACTTCCGCCGCCCGCTCAAAAGCTCCCAGGTGGTCGAGAAGCTCCACAAGGCATACCGCGCGGTGGTTCCCTTCGTCGATGTCGACACCGTCATGTACCCCCTCATCGAAGCCTCCGAGCGCTTCATGGAATCATACGATTTCACTGTATAACCACGCCCCCGTCCGATGAGAACCCTCATAAAGAACATCTCCGCCATCCACGGCGCCCGTCCCGCGATCCCCTCCGGGGCGCTGGCGGGTGCCGAAATGGCCTCCCTCCCATCTCTTGAAAACGCCTGGCTGTCGATCAGCGGCGAAAACATCGAGGCGCTCGGCCAGATGGATTCAGCCCCCTCCGAGGACGGCTTCCAGCAGGTCATCGATGCCCGCCGCGGCATGGTCATCCCGGCTTTCTGCGACTCCCACACCCACATCGTGTGGGCAGGAAGCCGCGAGGGGGAGTTCCGCGACAAAATCGCCGGACTCTCCTACGCCGAAATCGCGGCCCGCGGAGGCGGAATACTCAATTCCGCCGACCGCCTCAACGCGACCTCCGAGGACGACCTCTTCGCCCAAAGCCTACGCCGCCTACGCCTCGCCGCCGCCCGCGGCACCGGGGCCATAGAAATCAAGACCGGCTACGGCCTAACCCTCGACGGCGAGCTGAAAATGCTGCGCGTCATCCGCCGCCTCCGCGAGGCTATGCCTCAGATAGAGGTCAGGGCGACCTTCCTCGGCGCGCACGCCGTGGGCCGCGCCTTCGCGGGCCGCCAGGCCGAGTACGTCAGCCACATCATAAACGACATGCTCCCCGCCGTGGCCGCCGAAGGTGGCTGCGACTTTGTCGATGTCTTCTGCGACGAGGGATTCTTCACCCCCGACGAGACAGCCCGCATCCTCGACGCGGCCTCCCGCTTCGGCCTCGTCGGCAAAATCCATGCCAACGAGCTGGCTGTCTCCGGCGGCGTGCAGGTCGCCGTCAGCCGCGGAGCGCTCTCCGCCGACCACCTCGAACGCATAACGGATGCCGAGATCGAAGCCTTCCGCGGCTCCCGAACAATCCCGACAATGCTCCCCGGAGCCTCCTTCTTCCTCGGCATGCCCTACGGTCCCGCCCGCCGCGCCATAGACGCCGGCCTCCCCGTGGCCCTCGCCTCCGACTGGAACCCCGGTTCCTCCCCCTCCGGCGACATGCGCTTCGTCTGGACCCTCGCCTGCGCCAAGATGCGCCTCACCCCCGAAGAAGCACTCAACGCGATGACCGTCAACACCGCCGCCGCCCTCGGCCTCTCCCCCCTCGGCTTCGGCACCATCGCCCCCGGCGCCCCCGCATCCCTGATCATCACCAACCCCCTCCCCTCCCTCTCCTACATCCCCTACGCCTACACCGAACCCTGGATCTCCCGCGTCCTCCTCAAAGGCCGCTGATCCCGCAGCCCGTGCGCGAGGTGGAAGCCGAGCGAGGAAGCAACCCCGCCTCCCTCCTGTCGTGTTCCGCGAGCTTCAGCGAGCGGCCTTCCTCTTCCCTTCCCCCTCCCCCCATTTAACCCTGAAAGCTCTCTCCGATGAAAAAGCCCCTGTTCCTTTCCTTCCTTCTCCTTCTCCCAGCCGCCCCCGTTTCGGCAGCCCCCGCCGTCTCCCCCCTGACCCGCGTCCTCCTCTCCCGTCCGTTCAGCGCGCCCGGCGGAAGCCGGGCGGCCGAATCCCCCCGCTTCATCCCCGCCATCATCCGTCTCGATGAAGCCGAGGCCCCCGTCCCCTCCTTCCTCCACCTCCTGAGCCGCCGCGGTGACCTCGCCCTCGTCAACGTTCCCGCAGAAAGAATCTCCGAGGTAATGTCGGCCCCCGGCATCCTCCGCATGGAGGCCGGCATCTGCGCCCTCCCAACCATGGACGAGGCCCGTAAATTCTGCGGCCTCGCCGAATCCCAGGCCGGCGCGCCACCGCTACCCCGCTCATTCGACGGCTCCGGCGTGGTCTGCGGATTCGCCGACACCGGCTTCGACCCCGCCCACGTCAACTTCGCCGACCAGGCCACCGGCAAAACACGCGTAAGGCTTCTCGCCAACTATGACCCGTTCATCCCACAGCCCGAAACCGCTTCCTCCGAAGCCGCGATAGCCGCATGGGAAACCGACGATTCAGGCAACTGGCACGCCACGCACGTCGCCGGAATCCTCGCCGGAAGCTACAACGGCTCCGACGCGCCATATATGGGTGTCGCCCCCGCCGCCGACATCATTGCCACCACCAGCACCCTCGACGCGCCATACCTCCTCGCCGGCTGCGACCTCATAACCGGCTATGCCAGGGAGCACGGAAAGCCCGCGGTGATCAATATGTCGATCTCCTCCTTCACCGGCCCCCGCGACGGCTCGACCCTCTTCAACCAGTACCTCGCCCGGATCGCGGAAGAAGCCGCCGTCTGCGTCTCCGCGGGCAACGACGGCGACCGCTATTCCGGCTACTTCCGCTTCACACCCTCCGAGTCCCGACCCGCCGTCGAAACCCGCGCCATCGGCAGCGACTGGGACTGTATCGACGTCGCCGGAGTGGCCGACCTCTGGAGCCTCGACAGCCGCCCGTTCGACATACGGCCAGTGGTCTGGGACGACCTCGAGAAAAGAATCTGCCTCGAACTCCCCGCGCTCGACCCGGAAAAAGGGGTTGACTATCTCGAATTTACCCCGGAAAACACCCCCGCGCTCGCCGCACTCGGCAAATTCGACACCCGCATAGTCCTCACCTGCGAGCTCAACCCCGAAAACAACCGTTTCAACGCCGCCATGGGTATCGACTACACCAACAACTCCGGCGAGCACTACCCAAGCCCATACGACCCAGCCAAGTCGCGCTACCACGTAGGCTTCCGCGTCTCTTCCCCGGCAGGCGCCACCGTCGACTGCCACGTCTCCTCCGCATTGATGATGATGTCCTGCGGCGAGGCCACCGCTCCGGCGTTTTCAAACCAGCTTACCATCAACGACCTCTGCTGCGGCGAAGGGATAATAGCCGTCGGAGCGATGTGCACCCGCTCCACAGTCCCAGTCCTCGGCTCCGAAACCCCGAAGGTCGCAACCCCCTATACCCCCGGCTCACCCGCCTCATTCACCAGCTTCGGCGACACCCCCCTTGGCACCCTCCCCCACATAAGCGCCCCGGGAGCCCCCGTCATCTCCTCCGTCTCCGGCCCGTACATAACCGCCAACGAGCTCCCCGACGACCAGTTCTGCGCGAAAACAGAGGCCGACGGCCGCCCCCACTATTGGGGCGAGGCTTCCGGCACCTCCATGTCCTCCCCCTACGCCGCCGGCGTACTCGCCCTCTGGCTCCAGGCCGACCCCACCCTCACCCCCGCCGAACTGAAACAGATAGCCCTGGAAACCGCCGCCTCTCCCGTTCCCTCTGCCTCTTCCAGCCCATCCTCTTCTCCCGTCGGGTGCGCCCGTCGGAATACGGGCGAAATCCCCTCCGACCCCCGCTGGGGTGCGGGAATCATCGATGCCCTTTCCGGTCTCCGCCGCATCCTCGGCATCTCCTCCCTCTCCTCCGTCACCGCCGAGCCTCCCGCCGCCGAATTCCGCCTCGAAGGCTCCACCCTCCTCTGCGTCCCCCTCCGCTCCACCCTCGTCTCCCTCTCCGCCTACACCCCCGACGGCCGCCTCCTCGTGCGCGAGGCGGAAGCCGGGCAAGGAAGCAATCACGCCTCCTACCTGTCGGGTTCCGCGAGCTTCAGCGAGCGGTCCTCCTCCCGTCAAGGGAGTTACCAGAACGTCTCCATCACCCTCCCCTCAAATCCCCCTGTGATCATCGCGGTCGCCATCCTCGCCGACGGCTCCCGCCATTCCGCCCGCCTCCTCTCCCCGCCCCGCTGAAAGGCCGCCTGAAAGCCCCTCTCCCGCTCCCCCCCATCCCCTCCTTCTCCCCC
>CAJTRT010000073.1 GCA_910579105.1 uncultured Muribaculaceae bacterium
CGCTGCAACAGAACCCCGCCGCCTACGACAAACAGGGCGACATGCACTACGACATAATATCGGCTTTCATCAAGAGCGTCCGCGGCTCCGACCCCGACGCCGCCCTCTACTGGCTCGCCCGCATGATCGACGGCGGCGAGGACCCCGAGTTCATAGCCCGCCGGCTTGTGATACTCTCGGCCGAGGATATAGGCCTCGCCAATCCCAACGCGATGCTCCTGGCAAACGCCGCCTACGACATCATAAAGAAGATAGGGATGCCCGAGGGGCGCATCCCGCTGGCCGAATGTACCGTCTACCTCGCCACATCCGCCAAAAGCAACTCGGCATACCTCGCCATCGACGCGGCCCTGGCCGAGGTGCGGAAGTCGGGCAACCTGCCGGTGCCGCTCCACATACGCAACGCGCCCACATCGCTAATGAAAGAGATGGGCTACGGGGCCGATTACAAGTACGCCCACGACTATCCGGGCCATTTCGTCCGCCAGCAGTTCCTTCCCGACCGCCTCGACGGCGCACGTTTCTGGAACCCCGCCGACAATCCCGCCGAGGCGCGCCTGGCCGACCTCCAGCGCTCGCGCTGGGGCCGCTGACACCGCGTCCATACCGCTTACCCGTCATACGAACCAAAACCATCATGGCACAACAATGCCGCGGGCGGAATTTCCGGTGTCGTCCACCGAAATTCCGCCCGCGGCGTCTTTGTGTACGGAATCACATCACAGGGCGACCTTCACCGACCTCGCCGAGCGGGAGGTCGAGGCCTTCAGCAGATAAACACCCGAAGGCACGCCCGACAGGTCGAGGTCGACCGTCCCCGTCCCCCCGGCGGTAAGCAGCAGCGAGCCGGAAAGGTCGTAGACAGAGGCTGACACCTCTTCGTCGCCGGGGGCGAACAGCTCGTAGGAAGCGCCGCCGCGGGGTGTGATCACAATCGTCTCCTTGCCGCCGTCGGCCTCCACGTTGGCCACGTCGGAGTACCCCATCGCCATTTTCAGGCCGGCCAGGGCGTCAACCTTGCCCGAAGCCCCCCACTTGGGGTTCCCGGACTCGGACATGATCGCCGTCCTGGCGGCTATGTCGCGGATATCCTCCGTCGTCAGGTACGGGTTCGCCTCCAGCCACAGGGCCGCGACGCCGGTCATGAACGGGGTCGCCATCGACGTCCCCGCCATGTAAGTCCAGTAATGGGTCTTGACAGTCGCCGGATCCGTGTACTGGTAGTACTTAGGGGTTCCGTTAGATGACAGATACCTGTTGTTGGCTGCCACATACGGTCCGGACATGGAGCTGACAATCAGGAACCCTGGCGCGCTTATGTCGGGCTTGACCCTCCCGCCCGGCAGGTTGCCCCACGATGAGAAATAGGTCGGTTCACCGATCGGCTGATCCTTCTCGTAGTACGCGTCAGAGGCTATGTTGCGGGTGTTATACGCCCCGACGGCTATCGTGTTCTTGCCGCACGCCATGCCCGAGATCGACCCGTTGCCGTCGGACGACACGAAGCCCGGCAGGTTGTAGCTCTCGAACGACACGGGGAAGTACGCCTGGTAATTATAGTAGGAGGTGTTGACGTAGGCATAGACCTTCTGCCCGGCCTCCCCCTCAACGCGGAGCGCCATGGTGTAGGTCCTGGCCATCGACTGGTTCTTGGCCGTCAGGTCGAACGACACCACCGAATAGAAGCGCCCGTTCTGGGGCGACAATGCCGTCTCCGCTCCTATGTAGCTCTGCGAGTAAACGGCGTTGAACGACGCGTCGCCGCGGTTGATCATCGACGAGCTTACCCCCGACGGCGTGGTGCCGTTGGCGAGGTACATACCGCCGTCCCGCGGAATCTCCACCGAGGTCACCGGAGCCTCCGGCTTGGTCTTGTCAATGAGGTCGACATACAGTGTGAACGGCTTGTCGTCCTCGCTCCATATCTCGATATTCCCCTCCGTGGGAGGGCCGTAATACGATCCGTAGCTGTCGTCGGGCTTGAGGCAGGTTCGGAGAACCGTGTCATCGGCCTTGAACTCCTTGTACAGCCCGATGCCGTAGTCACCCTCGTTGCCTGCCGCGAGGAAGAAGTGCGTCCCCGTGCGCTCGGCAACCTCGTCGAGCATCAGGGAGAACTCGTCCGACCCGTCGTGTGGCCCTTCGTTGTCACCCAGCGAGAGATTCACCACGAGCGGCTTCCCGGAGTTGGCGGCATAGTCCGTCATATCGGCGAAAGCGAGAGCCATCTCGGCATAGGTGCCATAACCGCCGCACATGAAAAGCTCGGCTTCCGGTGCGACTCCCGAATAGTCGGCTCCGGCCTCTGAGAACGAGCCCGCGGCCGTGCCTATGACGTGGGTGGCGTGCGTGTCGTCCGACGAGTCGGTGGTGAAGCGGGCGATCGCCGACGGGGTCTCGTTGCGACTGACCGACGGAGCCACGCCGTCGTAGCGCTGGAAATAAGTGTTCATGCGCTTCACGCGGCTGTTCCCCTCGCTGTCGTTGAAATTTATATGGTTGGGGTCGAAGCCCATGTCGAATATGCCAACGATCACTCCCTTCCCCTTATACGCCCGGTCAAGCCCCTCGCCGGCATGGACGGCGTCGACGTTCGACGCCGCGCGGGCCATGTCGTTGAGCCTGCGCACGCGGCGCGACAGCGATGCCGACTTTATCCCCGGGGTGAGCAGCAGCTCCTCAACCCTGTCGGCCGGAATGGACGCCAGCGCCACGGTGCGCTCGCGGTGGAGCACCCTGGCCCCGGAGGCTTCGAGCGCCGCCAGGGCATCATCCGACGCGTAGCGCACAAGCACGCTGACTTCCGCGGCCGAACGCGACGGGTTGGCGGCTATCTCCGAGCGGACTTCGGCCAGGCGCCCGCGGTCGAGGATCCCGAGCGTGGTCTGCGCTCCGACGCTTCCCGCGGCGGCGAGCGCCGCGGCCACGGCAAGGCCGTATCTTCTTAATACAAGCTGGTTCATCTGATCTAACTCATTATATATTGTGGTTGCCAAAATTACTTCTTTAAACCGATATTTGCAAAACTTTTGAAAAAAATCATACGAACCAACACGCCGCCCCCGGCGTTTTCTTTCCATAAACGGGATTCGACCAAGGGAAAGAATGATGTTTCAACGTTTTTTATTTTCAGTTGTCTCTGTGACACTCCACGCCGCGACAGCCCTCGCGGCCTCCGAAGCGGCGCCCCCCGAAATGCCCGACCGCTGGGCGTGGGAACCGCCGCACGCGCAACAGGCCCCCGAGGTCTCCGACAGGTGGTGGCGACAGTTCGCCGACCCCGTCCTTGACTCGCTCGTGACGCTCGGTATGGAGCGCAATTTCAACCTCGGAATCGCCCAACACCGGGCCGAGATGGCCAGGGCGGCCGTCGGGCAGGCACGCGCGGCGTGGATGCCGTCGGTCGGCCTCGACGCCGGTTGGACCCGCTCGCGGTCAAGCGGCGCGCTCGGCAAAGGCGCGTCCTTCGCGCCTGGGGCGGAGTCGTATTTCAATGCGGGCCTCTCCGCCTCCTGGGAAATAGACATTTTCGGGAAAGTGGCCGCGGGAGTGAAGCAGCGCAAGGCCGAATACCGCGCCTCGCGCGCAGAATACGCCGCGACCATGGTGAGCCTCGCCGCGCAGATCGCCTCGACCTACGTAACCCTGCGCCAGTACCAGCAGCAGTACGCGATCGCGGTGGCGCACTCCGAGCGGCAGATGAAGACCGTGAAAATCGCCGAGGCGCGTTTCGAGACCACGCTCGCCTCGAAACTCGACGTGGCACAGGCCTGGGGAACATACTATTCGACCCAGGCGTCTGTGCCGATGCTCCGCAACTCCATACGCCTGACAATAAACGCGCTGGCCCTCCTTATCGGGGAATACCCCCAGGCGGTCGACAAATGGCTCTCCGCTCCCGCCCCACTCCCCGAAAGCCGCGAGGAGGTCGCCATGGGCGTGCCAGCCGACCTACTGCGCCGACGGCCCGACATAGCCCGCGCCGAGGCCGAGATGGCGGCCGCCGCGGCCGCCGCGGGAATCGCCAGCAAAGACTTCCTGCCGACTCTGACCCTGAACGGCTCGATAGGGACCTCGGCCCGTGACCTGTCTAAGCTCTTCTCCTCCGACTCTTTCACCTACTCCGTCGCCCCCACCCTGAGCTGGACGCTCTTCGACGGTCTCGGAAGGAAATACGCCCTCCTGAGCGCCCGCGAAAACCTCGAGGCCTCGGCCGCGTCATACCAGCTGGCGGTGATGACCGCCGTCAGCGAGGCCGACAACGCTATTTCCACCTACTATTCCTCGCTCGAGCAGCAGAGCGTCATCCAGAAAGTTATCGGGCAGAACTCCGAGGCTCTTTCTCTCTCCCTCGACCGTTACAAGAACTCGCTATCCCCGATGAGCGACGTGGTCACCGCCCAGCTCAACGCCCTGTCATCCGAAAACAACCTCGTGACAGCCAAAGCCAAAGCCCTCCAGGCTCTGATAGCCCTCTATGAGGCGCTCGGCGGAGGCTACGACGCCGACTAAAAACCACATGCCGATGAAAGCGTTTTTACCCATCGCGGCAATCTGCCTCCTGGCCGTAGCGCCCGGATGCTCCAGAAAAAGCCCTGAAACCGCGCAAGGCCCCATGGAAGTCTCCGTGGCGCGGCCTGTGACAGACTCCGTGGTAATCCACCAGACATACCCGGCGTACCTGAAAAGTTCCCGATCGGCCGACATTGTCGCCCGCGTGAGCGGCAACATAGTCGCGAAGCACTACACCGACGGCGAATACGCCCGCGCCGGGCAGCCGCTCCTCTCTATTGACCCCTCCACCTACCGCAACCGCCTCCAGCAGGCCGAGGCGCAGCTGGCCAGCGCCATAGCCTCGGAAGAATTCGCCGCCAGGCAGTACGAGGCCATGAAGAAGGCCCTTGAAAGCGACGCCGTCAGCAAGATGGACGTGATCCAGGCCGAAAGCGCCTGGCGCGAGGCTCAGGCTCAGATCAAGAACTGCCGCGCCGCGGTCGACAATGCGCGCCAGATGCTCGGGTGGTGTACCGTGCGCGCCCCCTTCGCCGGACAGGTTTCCGCCCCGGAATACACCGTCGGCGCGTATGTCGGCGGCGAGGGGAATCCTGTGAAAGTGGCCTCGATAGTCAACGACTCCGTGGTGCGCGCCAATTTCTCCGTCACCGACAGCCGGTTCCTCCAGCTCACGGAAACACCGGAGGGAAAGCGCGTCCGCCTCGACAGCGTGCCGGTGACGTTCGGCGACTCCATAGCCAGGACGTATTACGGCAGATTCGACTACTCCGGGCTGGAGGTCGACCAGGGCACGGGCACTATCCGCATGCGCCTCGAATTCGACAACCGCGGCCGCGAACTGAGGCAGGGCATGTTCTGCACCGTCCATCTTCCAGTGGCTGTCGAGCCGCGGGCGCTCCTCGTGCTCGACGCCGCGGTTGGCACCGACCAACTCGGCCGGTACCTCTACCTGGTCAACGATTCCGACAAGGTGGTCTACACCCCGGTGGAGGTTGGCGAGCTGGTGCGCGACTCGCTCCGCATCGTCACCAAGGGGATAGCCCCCGGTGACCGCTACGTCACCCGGGCCCTCCTCAAAGTGCGCGACGGCATGGCCGTGCGTCCCGTCGAAGCCCCCTCGGGCCAGTCCGCGAAAAACTCCCTGCCGACAAGATAAAAACCCTTCCCCGACATGTTCTCGAAATTCTTCATCGACCGTCCGATCTTCGCCACCGTCCTGGCGATAATGATGATCCTCGTGGGTCTGGTGACCGTAAAGTCGCTCCCCGTGGCGCAGTACCCCGACATCACTCCTCCCACGGTCAACGTCTCCGCCTCCTACCCTGGGGCCGACGCGCAGACTGTCGCCGAAACCGTCGGCGTGCCGATCGAGCAGGCCGTCAACGGCGTGGAGGGGATGATGTACATGAGCTCGTCGTCGGGGTCCGACGGCTCCTACAACCTTACGGTCACCTTCGAGAACGGCATCGACCTCGACGACGCGACGGTGAAGGTGCAGAACCTCGTCGACCGCGCCGAGCCGCAGCTCCCGTCGGCGGTCACGCGCCAGGGGATAGACGTCAGCTCCCGCTCGTCGGGCATTCTGCTCTTCATCGCGCTCGAAAGCGACGATCCGGGGCGCTACGACGCCCTGTATCTCACAAACTACGCCCAGCTGCACATCATTGACCCGCTGTCGCGCGTCGACGGGGTCGGCGAGGCGCAGGCCTTCGGCTCCGGGCAGTACAGCATGCGCGTCTGGCTCGACCCCGACCTGATGCGGGCCCGCGGCGTCACGCCTTCCGACGTCATGGCGGCCATACAGGCGCAGAACATGGAGGTCAGCGCCGGTTCCGCCGGGGCGCGGCCCTCGACTACCGCCACACCTTTCCAGTTCTCACTCACCGCCCGCGGGAGGCTCCGGACTCCCGCCGAGTTCGGCGAAATAATACTCCGCACCGGCGCGGACGGAGCGGTGCTCCGCCTGGGCGATGTCGCGAGGGTCGAGCTGGGCAGCAGCAGCTACGGTTCCATGTCGAGGGTCAGCGGCAAGGAGGCCGGACTGATCGGCATCAATCAGCTGCCCGGAGCGAACGCGATCGACGTGGCAAAGGCCGTGGAGAAAGAGCTTGAAAACCTCAGCCAGTATTTTCCCCCGGGTGTCGGCTACCGGGTGCTGATGAACACCACCACCTTCGTCTCCGCGTCGATCGACGAGGTGCTGGTAACTTTCTGCGAGACCACGCTCATAGTGATGATCGTCATCCTCTTCTTCCTCCAGAGCTGGCGCTCCGTGATCATACCGATGATCACCATCCCGGTATCGCTCATTGCCACATTCGCCGTGATGAAGCTCCTGGGATTCACCCTCAACACGCTGACGCTCTTCGGCCTGGTGCTCGCCATAGCCATAGTGGTCGACGACGCGATAGTGGTCGTCGAGGACTGTTCGCGCCTCGTGAACGAGGGGAAGCTCACACCCCGGCAGGCCGCCGAGAAAGCGATGAAGGAGCTTCAGGGGCCGATTGTCGGCGAGGTGCTGGTGCTGCTGTCGGTTTTCATCCCAACGGCCTTCATCTCGGGCATCACAGGCGAGCTTTACAAGCAGTTCGCTCTCACCATCGCGGTATCCACCGCCTTCTCCGGCTTCAACGCCCTTACCTTCACCCCGGCCATGTGCGCCCTCTTCCTCCGCAAGGAAAAGCCGTCGCGGTTCTTCCTATACCGCTGGTTCAACGCTGGCTGGACGAAGACCGTCGAGGCTTACACCAAGGTCATCGGCAAGTTCCTCAAACACCCCGCGGTGGCTATCGGATGCTACCTGCTGCTCTGCGGCGCGGCCTTCTGGGGCTTCGCCAAATGGCCGTCGAGCTACATACCGCAGGAGGATATGGGCTATTTCCTGGGATCGGTGCAGCTCCCCGCGGGAGCCTCCCTCGACCGCACCGACAAGGTCGTCGGCGAGGTCGCGGAAAAGCTCCTCGCGATGCCGGAAGTCGACGACGTGATCGAGATGTCGGGCTTCTCGTTCCTCGCGGGCGGCAACGGCAGCAACCTCGGCTCCTTCTTCGTGGTGCTAAAGCCCTGGAACGAGCGCAAGGGGAAGGACGGGAGCATTTTCAGCATAATAGACCGCGTGAACGCCGAGTGCGCCTCCATCCAGGAGGGGTTGGTGTTCGCTGTCAATCCCCCGGCCATACCGGGTCTCGGAATGAGTTCCGGCCTGGAGATGCAGCTGCTCGACATCAACGCCCGCGGACCCAAGGAACTGGCACAGGCGCTCGCCGACATCCAGCAGGCGGCCTCCGCCGACCCGCGCATAAAGTCGGTCCGCTCGCTCTACGAGGGGGAGGTGCCGCAGTACAGGGTCCGCGTCGACCGCGACAAGGTCGAGCTGATGGGGCTTTCGCTTGACCAGGTCTACTCCTCGCTGTCGTCATTCATGGGGGGCAGCTACGTCAACGATTTCGTGGAGTTCGGAAGCGTCTACCAGGTAAACGTGGCCGCCGCCGGCAACGCCCGCGCAACGGTCGATGACGTGCTGCGCCTGAGCGTGCGCAACTCCGCTGGCGAGATGGTCCCCTTCGCCGCCTTCGCTTCGGTGGAACCTGTCATGGGCTCCCCGTCGGTAAGCCGCTACAATATGTACCAGACCGCGGCGCTCACCGCCACCCCGGCCGACGGCGTCTCCTCGTCCGACGGCATAAAGGCCATGGAGGAAATCGTCGGGAGCGTAGGCGCGGGCAACTACTCCTACGCCTGGACCGGCGAGGCATATCAGGAGACACAGGCCGGCACTACCATCACCGCCGTCCTCTTCTTCGCGATCATAATCACTATCCTCGTGCTCGCCGCGCAGTATGAAAGCTGGACCGACCCTCTCGCGGTGGTCATCTCCATGCCGACCGCGATTCTCGGCACCATCCTCGGCTGCTGGATTATGGGTCAGAGCGTCAGCATCTACACCCAGATCGGCATCATTCTCCTGCTTGGGCTATCCGCCAAGAACGCCATCCTGATTGTCGAATACGCCATAGACTACCGCAAGGCCGGACTGCCGGTGCGCCAGGCCGCCCTCCAGGGAGGCATAGTGCGCTTCCGGCCGATAATGATGACGGCCCTGGCCTTCGTCTTCGGCGTCATGCCGATGCTCTTCGCCACCGGGGCCGGAGCGGAGAGCCGCGTGAGCCTCGGCACGGCGGTCGTCTTCGGCATGGCGGTAAACGCCGTGGTCGGAACCCTCTTCGTCCCCAACTTCTGGGAG
>CAJTRT010000074.1 GCA_910579105.1 uncultured Muribaculaceae bacterium
CTGTTGTATCCGAGTTGGCGTCGACTTCCTGGAATCGGAGCGTGGCTTTTTTCTTGTCGAACATCGACATCTGCAACACCTTTTCCACCTGGAACCGCAGTCGTTTTGTCTCGTCGTTGATCACGCCCGAGATATGTTGCAACATGGGTTGCGACTTGCGCACCGACGGGTCGTTGAGCATCTGCGCGGCGAGCGATATGGTAGAGATCGGGGTCTTGAACTCGTGGGTCATGTTGTTTATGAAGTCGTTCTTCATCTCCGTCAGCTTTTTCTGCCTGAAGGCTATGATGATGGTGTAGAGGAACACGATCAGAAGGATGAAGGTGAAGATAAACGACGGAATCATAAATTTCACCGAGCTGAGCACATACTTGGCTTTTTGCGGGAAATATACTTTCAGGTAGTTTTTCTTCGATGGGGGGTCGCCGTGGAAGAGCGACTGCACGAACACCGAGTTCTCGTCGGTGCTGACCTTGTTCTGTTTCGAGAATCCTTCCGAGGCGTAGAACACATGGCCGCTGCGGTTGACGACCGCGAATTCGAAGGGGAGGTCGAGACCGTTGTTCTCAAGCTCGCGCGCCAGGTAGCCGCGCACGGCGGCCGAATCGACGCGTTCCTCGATCGGGCGGTCGTAGGCCTTGTTCATGATGTTGATGATCACGTCGTCGATAAGCCCCTTCTGGTAGAGATACTGTCCTTTCAGCTCCTCTCGCATCGAGTTGTAGGAGTTGGCCACGTTGCTCTGCTCGTTCTGTATGTTGTATATTTTATCGGCGTCGGCTTTGAGGGTCACGTCGCCGACGAGGCCGCTGTGGGTCGAGAACGAGTATTTAACTCCTCCGAGATGCGGAGCGCCGCCATACTGAGTGTAGACCGACGACGACTCTACTTCGGCCACGTCCTCTTCCAGGAAATACTTGGTCTCGTCCTGTTCAAGGAGCGAGGCGACGACGTTGAGCGAGCGTTTCACCCCCTCGGAAAACTGGTCGTCGCGCATGCGTATCATCGACTCCATGTACATTATCTGTATGTACAGCAGGCCGATGACGGTCATAGCCATAAGCACGGTGAGAAGCCATATTGTAGATTTCTTCATAAATCCCCGGATAATGTGGCCGTAATCGCCACAATTTTAACATTTGCCCCAAAATTAACATTTAAATTTCAAAACGCAAAATAAATATTCCAGCCGCTCCGCCAAGGTTAAGCCAATTTAACGAAAAACAGCGGGCCGTGCCAAAAAATTTTGAAATTTTGGCACGGCCCGCTGTTCTATTGAATCTGTTTATAGCGAGGTCGCTAAACGCTTATGAATATCGCTTGTGATTGTACGGACGCGGCGTGCCGCGTATGGTCGGGATTTCGTGTTGGCTGAATCGCGGCGTTATACGCGGCACGCCGCGTCCGTACAGGTTATGTTCAGCCTTTCACAATCGGCTTCCCCTTGTACTTGCCGCCGAAGGTGAAGTTGATGCCGAGCTGGATGTTGGTGTTCAGATGGCCTACAGGCACGAACTGCGGAGTAATCTTGAAGAACTGGTGGTCAGAGCCGATGAAGAA
This sequence comes from uncultured Muribaculaceae bacterium, assembly GCA_910579105.1. Classification (GTDB taxonomy): domain Bacteria; phylum Bacteroidota; class Bacteroidia; order Bacteroidales; family Muribaculaceae; genus UBA7173. Next base: position 1,561 of record CAJTRT010000074.1, read on the forward strand.
GTTGAAGCCTTTGGGATGGAAGTTGAGCATCCAGCCGAACGAGCTGCCGAAGGTCGACGCTCCGTAGCTCACGGTGGCGTCGAACCAGCCCGTGGGTTTCACGTTGGCCGAGAAGCGGCCCTCGGTCCAGCTGAAGCATCCGGCCATACGCTGGGTGAAAAGGAAGCCGGCCGACAGGCGCTTGTAGAAGGGCATGTCGTATTCGGCGCCGATGGTGAGGGTGGCGTGGAGGGCTTTGGTGTCGGCGCCTTTTTTCGATTCTTTCTCAAAGTTGAGGCAGTCCAGGAGCTTGTCGCCGAGGTCTTCGAGCTGCTTGTCGATCTTGTTTTTGTCATAGCCGTCCTGGGTGTCGTCGATGGCGATGTCCTGGAAGCCGTCGAACTCCCACGCGCGCCCCGGCATCTTACCAACGGCAGCACCCGTCCATTTGATGAAGCCAAGGTCGGTGACCGCGGCCGAGAGGCGCAGCCCGTCGACGAAACGGCTCATGTCGTATGTCGCGCCCAGGTCGAAAGCCATACCGAAGCCGGCCAGGCCGAAACTGTTATACTCGATTCCGCCGAAGTCGATCTGCTCGGAACGCGAGGGCTTGTCGAGCTCTTTGCCGGATTCGGCGTTGGTGGGCACATAAAGGCCGTTGCCCGCTCCGAGGAAGATTTCGCCGTCACCGTCGACGACCCACTTCTTGTCGCTCATACGGATGTCCATCTTCTTGATGTTGGCGTCGGCGTGGGCGAGGCCGAGGAGTAACTTGACTTTCACGCCGGCGGCGAGTTCGGGCGTCACCTGGCGCTGGTGTCCGAGCGCGATCTCCCCGTAACTCATCACGCGCATGCGCATATCGCCGAAATCATAGCGGGTGTCGGGGCCGGTCTGCCCGACCTTCATGAACTCGAACAGTCCTTTGGGCAGCGACATGCCGACATCGGCCTTGACGGAGATGCCGAGGGTGTTGTAGCCGCCGAACCCCTTGAAGCCGAGCGAGATTATGTTGAGGTTCACGCCAGTCAGGAGCTTGTTGGTGTTGGAGAGGTTGCCTAAGAACTCCGAACTGCTGACGCTCTTGTTCATAAAGGTGGTGAGCTGGCCGCTGGGAGTCTTATATATAAAGGTGTTCACGCCGATGTTGGCCTGGGTGCCGAAGCCGAGGTTGCCGAGAATCGGCATGGCGAAATAGCCGCGCTCCGGAGCCAGGGCCGGGTTCATCTCGTGGCGGTAGTTGTAGCCTTCGAGGAAGTAGGCTGCGCGCGATGCTTCCTGGGCTGAGCCGGCGAGGATGCCGGCTGCCATTGCCCCGGCGAGCATATACAGTTTTGTTGCTTTCATAAGTTGGGGTAATGGAGGTTAGTCGTTGAGGTCTATGTCGATGTTGCCTTTGAGGGTGGCGGTCACGTCGGTGAATTTGACACCCATATTCTTGTTGAGGGCTATGCCGGCGCATTGCGCGTCGGTGTGTGCCTTGAAGCTGGCGTTGATGCCCTTTACCTGGCTGAGGTTGTCGGCCTTCGAGCGGAGCACGGCCTTGATTTTGCTGGTCGACGCGCCGTTGGCGGTCGCGGCGGCGATCACGCCGGTAACCTCGCAGGTTATGTCGGTGAGCACGCGGTTCCCTTCGCCGACCGCCTCGAGATGCGGGGTCAGGTTCAGGGGTATGCCGTTGACGGCGTTGAAGCTCAGCTCGATGGCCTCGAAGTTGAACTTGTCGAAATCCTCGGTGTCGAGGTCGTCCGACGAAGTCATATAGTCAATAGTGGTGTTCTCGCCGAATACGAAGGGGATAACCGCCTGGTAGTCGTAACTTTCGGTGTATGTCTGACTGGGGGTGATCGTGTAGTCCTTGTTCTGCGGCACCTGTGCCTTGATGCCGGTGATGGTGATGCGGCTGGGCACGGTCATGAACAGGTCGCCGAGGTTCGCCACGGTTACTTCCGCGTCAACGGAAGCATCCGATGTTCCGAGGCGCGAGATGCAGATATGGGTGTCGTCGGCAGCTTTGATAAGGATTTCCTGGCCACCATACTCCGAGCCGAGTTTTACGATATTGTCTTTGCCGTCCTTGTCCTTGATGACGTTGTTCTGATCATCATAAGGCGTAAGAATAGCGCTGAATATCACGTCGACAGGCGCGGGGTTGTGGATGTTGAAGTAGAGCTGCGGGTTGTAGAGGTCGAGGTGGTTGTTCTCGTCGTCGAGGAAATCGGGGATGTCGTTGATCTGGAAATCGCTCTCCGCGATGTCAATCTTTGGGTTCACCACGCCTGTTACCGACAGCAGGGTGGCGCTCGTGGGCTGGACTACGACGGAAAGATCTACATCGACTTGCGAGATGGAAAGCTGGGTCGCCTGTCCGCCGTCGGCACCTACGCGCCCGTTGCAGACAATGTCGTCTTTTACTCGGAATATTACTTTGCCGGCCTCTTTGTCGTTGACAATGCCCTGCTTCTCATCCGAGTTGGTTATATTGGCGTTTGCCTTTAAGAAGTCGAACTTGTCGATGACGGCTTTGAGCTGGAGGGAGTTATGGGCTATGTCGAAATTGCCGGTAAATTCCATCACATTGTCGCTCACGAGCCTTACGGGAGCATTGAAAGTGTCGACGAGCGACAGTTTCCACCATGAGGGGAAGGTGACGGTGAACCCTTCACCCACATACACTGCCCCGGAGTAATTGGTGGCGAATGTCAGCCGCACGTCTATCGGGAGGTATGTTTCGGCATACGACAGCGACACCACGTCTTCGGGAGTGTCGTAGCTGCAAATCGAAACGCTGTTCTTGACATCTTTAACATCGGTCCACTGCATGCCCATGCCGTTAATCATAATGGCGTCAAGTGTTACTTCCGTTGTACTGCCGGCGATGTTGTCGAGCTTTACCTCGGGAATCTCCACAACTGATTCGGTGGCTTTGTCGGGCTTCTGTATCAGGACGTAGTCGCCGACGTTGAGGCCGTACTTCTGCGGGTCTTCGGCCTTGATGGTCTTGATTGATGATGAGCCGTCGTCGTTTAGGTCGAAAAGGTTGTCGAGGGTCAGCATTTCGGTGGAGCTGCCTGGGATTGTCAGCCCGTCGGTCCCGACGGTGATGTTGAGGTCCATATCCTTCGACAGGTCGTAGTCGTTGTCGACACAGCCGGGAAGGATTGCCATTGCCGCAAAAGCGATCCCGGCCGCGAAGCAGCGGCCTATGGCGGAAATGTGGAAATTTGTCATAGAAATGAGTTGGTTTATCGCGTGTTTGGTTTATTTCGTGGCATAAAAAGCGTGTGCGTTCTAAGTTGGTCGCGAAAAATACGAATTATTTTTGACACGTTTGCTATTTTTAGCACTAACGGCGTGGATTTTAACAGAATTGTGTTTTGTTTTCCGCGATTCAGGGCTTTTCGCTAACTTCGCGGGGTTTTGAACAGCTACTTATGAATGATACAGTCAACAAACCGGCCCCGCACGCCGTCGAGAGGAACATCCTCGGAAAGCTTTTCTGGTCGTTCCTGCGGATAGGGGCTTTCACTTTTGGCGGAGGATGGGCTATGATTTCGCTGATAGAGCGGGAGGTGGTCGACAACCGCCAGTGGATAGGCCGCGAGGAGTTTATTGACCTGCTCGCCGTGGCGCAGTCGCTTCCCGGCATCCTGGCGGTGAACATAGCCGTGGCTGTGGGCGACCGTCTGCGCGGCATGCGCGGCAGCGTCTGCGCGGCGTTGGGCAATATCCTGCCGAGTTTCCTGATCATACTGACGATAGCCGTGTTCCTGACTCCCGACATCATCAAGAACAATCCGGTGGTGGCCGCCATCTTCCAGGGAATCCGCCCGGCGGTGGTGGCGCTGATCGTGGCTCCGATGGTTACTTCCGCGAAGGCGGCGAAAATCGGCTGGAAGACTATGTGGATCCCCGTCACCGTGGCCCTGCTGATATGGTCGAAATGGCCGGTGGTGTCGAACCCTATATTGTATATTGTGCTCGGAGGGCTGCTCGGATGGGTGGTTCTCCGCCATGTCGAACAGCGCCGTCCCCGGACGGGCGGCAGCGAACGCGATGACTTATGATTTATCTCAGACTTATATGGAGCTACCTTAAAATAGGGCTGTTCGGTTTCGGCGGCGGTTATGCCATGCTGTCCCTCATAGAGCGTGAGATCGTAGAGCCCGGGTGGATTACCGAGCAGATGTTTACCGACATTGTGGCCATATCGCAGATGACCCCCGGCCCGATAGGCATCAATTCCGCGACATACATAGGCTACGTCGCCCCCATGCAGGCCGGACTGGAAAGCCCGGTCTACGGCATACTGGGGTCGTTGCTGTGCACGCTGGTGGTGGTGCTTCCGTCGTTTCTGCTGGTGGCCTACACGAGCCATCTGATCCAGCGCCACCGCGACAGCGTGGTGGTGCGGGGGATTTTTACCGGCCTGCGCCCGGTGGTGATCGGGCTTATCGCTTCCGCCGCCCTTCTGCTGATGAACGTCGAGAATTTCGGCGACACGCCCCGCGAGGCGACCATATCGACCATTATCGCGGTTGTGGCTCTCACACTGGTGCTCCGTTTCAAGACCCATCCCATATTGATAATCGTGCTGAGCGGCATTGCCGGATTTCTTATTTATTACTGACGTATGATGAACTACCGGGAAACGATTGATTTTCTATATTCGCAGACTCCGCAGTTCCAGCAGATCGGCGCCGCGGCCTATAAGCCGGGGCTTGACACGGTGCGCTGTCTCGCCTCTCTTTTCGGCAACCCGCAGGAGCGGCTCCGCTGCGTGCATGTGGGTGGCACCAACGGCAAGGGGTCTACGGCCCACAGCCTTGCCTCGTGTATGCAGGCGGCGGGGATGCGTGTAGGGCTGTTCACGTCGCCACATCTCATAGACTTCCGCGAGCGCATACGCGTCAACGGCGTGATGATTCCCAGGGATGAGGTGACGGCGTTCGTGGAGCGGTTCCGCGCTCTGTGCCCTCCCGGGTGCGAGCCGTCGTTCTTCGAGCTGACCACGGTTATGGCGTTCGACTGGTTCCTGCGGTCCGAGGTCGATGTGGCGGTCATAGAGGTCGGTCTCGGGGGGCGTCTTGACTCAACCAACATCATAACGCCCGAACTGAGCGTTATCACCAATATCTCCATGGACCATATGGCGCAGTTGGGTTGTACCCGCGAGGCGATCGCTTCGGAGAAGGCAGGAATCATAAAGCCTGGGGTGCCGGTGGTCGTCGGCGAGTCGGGCGGGGCTGTGCGGGAGGTTTTCCGCTCGGCGGCTGAAAAGGCAGGCGCGCCTATGCGTTTTGCCGATGATGAGTTCGCCTCCATGGATGCCTCTCTTTCGGAAGATGGTTTTCTCGCGGTTGCCGCATCCCCTTTCGGGCCGTTGCGGTTCCAGCTTACAGGCCTATGCCAGCGCCGCAACCTGCGCACGATAGTGTGCGCTCTCGACGCGTTGCGCCGTCTCGGCTATCCGCTGACCGACGGGGCCGTCGCGGGCGGCCTCGCGTCGGTATGCGATTCGACCGGGCTTATGGGGCGCTGGATGAGGGTTATGGACCGTCCGACCGTCATCTGCGACACCGGGCATAACGAGGGCGGATGGGAACTTCTCGGTCGCCAGCTCGCCGCTTACGGTGACCGGCTGACGGCGGTTCTCGGGTTCGTCAACGACAAGGACCTGGGGCACATCTTCCCGCACCTGCCGAGGGAGGCCGGTTACATTTTCACCCGCGCGTCCGTCCCTCGGGCGCTTCCGGCGGAGGAACTGGCCACCCGCGCCGCGGCGGCAGGTATTCGCGGTTCGGTGACTTTCAGCGTCGGGCAGGCGCTTGACGACGCTCTCCGACAGGCGCGCCGCGACCCGGAAGCGGTCATATTTGTAGGGGGAAGCACGTTCGTTGTCGCCGACCTCCTTTCAGTTCTGAGAAATCGTTGACAGTAGCTTGTTTGTATGGCGGTAGAAGAGATTGTATCACTTTCCGACCCGCGGGTCGCCCAGTTCGCGTCGCTCACGGAGGCCCAGCTTCGCAGCCGCCTCGATCCCTCCGAGGCTCTGTTCATCGCTGAGAGTCCGAAAGTCATAAGGGTCGCGCTTGACGCCGGGTATGAGCCTCATTCGCTCCTTTGCGAGCCGAAGCATATCACCGGCGACGCGGCGGACATAATCGCCAGGTGTCCCGGGATTCCTGTGTATACCGGCGGCAGGGAGCTGCTGGCAGCGCTTACCGGCTATAGGCTGACCCGCGGGGTGCTCTGCGCCATGCGGCGTCCCGAGCCGGAAAGGTTGGAGGAGGTGTTGCGCGGCGCCAGGCGCGTGGTCGTGATCCACGGGGTTGTCGACACCACGAACATAGGCGCGATTTTCCGCGCGGCTGCGGCCCTGGGGATTGACGCGGCGCTGCTCACGCCTGATTCCTGCGACCCGTTCAACCGCCGGTCGGTGAGGGTGTCGATGGGTTCGGTGTTCCTGCTCCCCTGGACCTGGCTCGACGATGGCATAGGGGCGCTTGCCGGCTACGGGTTCAAGACCGCCGCCATGGCGCTGACGGATGACTCCGTGCCGCTCGACTATCCTCCTCTCCTCGACGAGGAGCGGCTGGCGATTGTCATGGGCACCGAGGGTGACGGCCTTCCGAAAGAAGTGATCGCCGGGGCGGATTACACTGTCAGGATTCCTATGGCCCGCGGGGTCGATTCGCTTAACGTCGCGTCAGCCGCGGCGGTGGCTTTCTGGCAGCTCGGGCGTCACTGACACGTCCCCTGACACTCTGTGAGTGGGCTTAATGATGTTGTTGACAGTCTTTTGCGCGTGAGTTAGACGCTTCGCAGGGGATTGCCTCTGATAAAAATCGGCAAAAAAACGTTCCTAAATTTTGCCAGTTCAAAAATAATGCCTAACTTTGCATCGCAATTGAGGGGGACACTCCTTGAAAGCTAAGAAGCCAGGGGTTTCGGCCTGTGGTTTGGAAGGCGAAAGCCGCGGAGAACTTTAAATTTGCGAAAATAGCTCAGTTGGTAGAGCACGACCTTGCCAAGGTCGGGGTCGCGGGTTCGAGTCCCGTTTTTCGCTC
>CAJTRT010000075.1 GCA_910579105.1 uncultured Muribaculaceae bacterium
GCGTTCGAGCCATGCCTTTTTGCCATCTTCAAGTTTTATCGGACAGCAATAATTCCGTTTAAAACATCCCTATACCCATCAGCAGAAGGCCGCCGCAAAGCCCGATCGACAGGCAGCACGTGAGAATCACAGCGTGTGTCATACGGCAGAAAGCGCATATGTAATGGCCTGCGAGAAGGTCGCTGAACGCATTCAGAAACGGTATGCCCGGCACCAGGTACAGGACGCTGGTGCCGACAGCAGTCTCGGGCGTGGCTCCGAGACCGAACAACGACGCGCCCGCCCCGATTACCGACGACGCAAAGGCACAAATCACAAACACCACTCGCGTATCAGTCTTGCGGGCGGAAAGCAACTGTTTGAGATACAGGCCGGCCAAAGTGGCCGAAACCACCACACCCGCGGCAACCCAATCCCCCCCGAAAAGCCGGCAGAAAGCCCCGTTGGCCAGCGATGCCAGCAGCAAAACGGCCCACGGGCTCTCAGGACGGGTCTCTGTAATCCGGGCAAAACGGTCACGCGCCTGGGCAAAGTCAATCCGCCCGTCGGCCAGCGCCCAGCTAAGCTCGCTAAGGCGGGTGTTAATGTTGAAACTGATCGGCATCTCCCGGGTGCCGACAATCCTGGTATAGCTGTCGGCACATCCGTGAGCGCTGACAGTGAGATGAATGTGCCGAGGCAAAATAGTCATTACCGCCGCGCATCCGAGCGCGCCGGCCATACGCCTGACATTACGCTCAAGACGCTCGCAGGTCGCGCCACACCCCAAAAGCCATGCGGAATATTCCGACAGGAAATCCCCAGCCATAGTGAGCGAGCAACAGACGTCCCGCACACCGGAATCAGCCATAACGGCTTCCGGGACAAGCATTTCAGTCGTCATATGTGTCGTCATAAGCATCCTCAGAGTAAACCGGCCTGTCGCCGGGTATGAAAAACTCCTCCCGCTCCCGTCCCACACTGAACAGCGGCACCCTGCGGTTTCCTGATTTGCCGCCGAGATAGATGTGGCGCGCCACGCGGCCTATTATTATCGCGACAACGGCAAGAACAATCACACACCAGGTAACAAATGGTACATTCATTGAAATAAACATCGTGTCCATGATCTTTGCTTACTTTTAATTTCCTGCAAAGTAAACACCCGGCACGACTTAAAAACACCCGCCGGCTACCCTTTGTTTCTATAACCACTATCGGGGCAGCCCATAGCAAAGAAACGGGCAATGTAGGACCTCGAATCCATATCGCAGATTTCGGCGACGACCGGCTCAGCTTGCGAAAAAACACGCGCATCTGTCAACACTCTGCGCGGAAAACGGGCGGAATTTAACAACGTTAACATAAAATTGGATTTATTGCGGGAGACGGGGTTGCGATAAGCGCTGAGAATCACTACTTTTGCAACGCCGATGGAAAAGCGCCGCCCCGGGCGGCTATGATTTTGCAACGAATGAAACACCTTATATCAATTGTCTGCTTTATGATCGCCGCCGCCCTGGGCGCCGCGGCAGCAAAGCCGGCAACCCATGAAAAGAAACACTCCAACGCCGACCTCCCCACCACCGAGGAGATGAATTTGGCGTCGATTTCAAAGACAAATCCTTTCGAGATAGTCCCCGCGGCCGGAATGGAACTGCTTGAAGACCTCGACGAGGCCGACAGCCAGCGCATGGTGGCCGATATGATCTCGTTCGCAAAAAAACACATAGGCACGCGCTACGTCCGCGGCGGCAAAGGGCCCAAAGGGTTCGACTGCTCGGGATTCACCAGCTACGTCTTCAACCAGTTCGGCTATTCGCTCAACCCCTCGTCGGGAGGACAGTACGGCCAGGGGGAGAAAATCAGCCGCGAGGAGGTGCTGCCGGGCGACCTGCTGTTCTTCACCGGGCGTTCCGCAAAAAGCGGCCGCGTAGGCCATGTCGGCATGGCGATCAGCAACGATCCCGCGACAGGCGAAATCACCTTCATCCACGCCGCCATCAGCGGAGGCATCCGCATCGACCGCGTCTCCGCCCCCTATTACGCCGCCCGCTACATCGGCGCCCGCCGCGTCCTCGGCAACTGACCCCGCCGCAGCCCGGCCTTAGTACCCGGCAACTTATTCCAACGCATAACATCACGTTACCCGACGTAGGGACGCACGGCTCGTGCGTCCGTTTTTACTCATACACCTATTATTTACTCATACACCCGTTCGCGTCATATCATCGGACACACGAGCCGTGCGTCCCTACAAGTTATGGGCAAGATTGGAAACCATCACGCCCAAAAACGAAAAACTTGCGTGATCGCCACCAAATAATTATATTCGCGATGAGAATCGTCCGAAAAGCCCCACGTGGGGCACGGGCGGCCTGAAACGACCGGCCCGACGAGGGCGGGAACAGACATACGGAGACTGTCAGGCGTATGCCGGGCAGTCTCGACGACAAGCGTTTACAAGCGCTTTGTTCTTGGCTTACAGAAATTCTCGCAAAATTTCAATTGCCGTCAGGAACAGGGTAGCGGTAGATGCCCGTGGTTATGCAGACCGCGACCCGCGGCGTGCCCTTTCCGGCATGCCGGGGTTTGGTGTCGCATATACAAGCGTGGGGCTTCTGCTGGTGCTCGTTTCTACGGCAATGGGCGATGCGAGAAGCCTCTGTAAGTCGGAACGAGCACAAGTGAGACTTCCACGCTTGCCTTTTATCAACACCAAACCAATCAAGGCCGGGGCGCGGGAGTCAGCGCCGGCACACACGACACCATGAAATTTTTAAAACTGACACACGCACTGCTGGCGGCCGTGCTGCTGGCGGCGGCAGTCTCCTCTTGCGGCGACGGGGACGACGATGACGACGATGAGGAAGAGTATCCCTGGGAAAACCCTGGTGGCGGCGGCAACGAAGGTGGTAATGGCGGTGGCAACGGCGGAGGGGGCAGCAACCCTGAAATCATAAGGATGAGCCCGTCGGAAGTCTTAATCCCGGCCAAGGGTGGGAACGTATCCGTCTCCGTCACAGCGGGCGGCCCGATCACGCGCGCCCAATCCGGGGAATCATGGGTCAGCTCCTCAATATCGGGCGGCTACCTCCTGACTGTTTCCGCCGGGCCTAACACAGGCGCCTCGCGCGGCTGCAACGTGTTCGTCGATAACGCGACTGGCGGAATGGGGTCCATAGTAGTCCGTCAGAGCGCCGGAAGCGGCGGCAGTAGCGATCCCGGCACTAACCCCGATCCGGGCACCTCTGCTCCGGCGGCGCCTACCGGGCTGTACGTCTCGGATACCGGGAGCGCCGGAGCGCCCAACTGCATAATAAAGTGGAACGCGCCGCAGGGCGCCACGAGCTACCTGATCTACCGCAGCACCAGCGAAAGCAGCGGCTACTCCCAGATCGGCACCTCGCAGTATGCCTCTTATGCCGACCAGACGGTAAAAGTAGGCAACACATACTACTACCGCGTAAAGGCCAAGAACGCGAAAGGCACAAGCGATTACAGCAACACCTGCCGTTACGAGTTCTCCGACACGCGGAAGCCGGGCCCGGCGAAAATCACATCCGCGACTTGCAGCGGCAGCAACATCACGGTGCGCTGGAGCGTCCCGACCGATAAAACCTACGGCAAACCCACTTCCGGGTCGATAAGGGTAGCAGACCCGCAAAATGGTGGTACGGCAGTCGAGGTGAAAAGTTTCTCCGCATCTACCACGTCGGCCACGTTCAATTACCGGCCCTATGTCGCAAGCAGCACAGGCGGGGTGAATTTCGTTGTCAGGCTGACAAACCAGCACGGCTATTCAGAGAAAGCAGTCATATACAACTCAAAGAGCAATGAGTTCTATTATTAACTGAAAATACAGGCTTAGTACGTTCGGAGCCGCCCATCAAGAGACGGGCGGCTCCTCGTTTGTCATTGGATTGTCGGGGTAGCTTACCGTTCAATCATTTGTAGGCATCCGCGGCGTGGTCGAAATACCAGTGGGCAAGCCTTGTAAGTAAATGTCTCATAGTGTTTAGCTGTTAGTGGTTATTTATTCCAATAACGCTGGTGATATGAGGATAGTTCGGATTTTATGCCGCAAAGCATAATTTCAAAACATATTTTAATCAGAAACAAGCACGCGCAACGGCTGTGGCTGGGTAGGAGAGTAAATCACATAGGCCCCATACGGGAGAGATACCTCCATATTGTTCTCAACGACGGGGAGGAACATCACAAGCCGCCCGGAGAGGTCGTAGATGCTCACATCGCGGTGCGGAGCGCCGCACACAAACCTTACACCGCCCGGCATAAAGGCCGTCCCGAGGGGATTGTCGGCGGCGACGTCATACAGTCCCGACATAAGGTTCACGGTAATCCAGTCCGTCGGCTCGGAATAATAGCCGAGGCGGCAGGAACGCACTCGGTAGCTTTCGATAGAGCCGGGCTCGCAGTCGGTCACTTCGAGATAGTCGCTTTCGGCCACATGGTCCTCCTGCGACGACTGCCCGTTGTTCGTGTGGCTGCGGGTTACGACGTAATAGTCCACCACGTCCTCCACTCCTCCGTATTCGGGCACCTCCCAGCGGGCGGTGTACGATGTCGAAGTGACATCCGTGGCCGGGAGGGCCGCGAACGGATGCAGCTCCGGCACGGGAAGGCATTGTCCGTGCAGCGTCACGCCGCGTGAGCCTCCGTCGGTATAGTCATACACAAGCAGTGTCGCCGAGTGCTCGCCGACTTCGGTAGGCCGGTAGTTTATTTTCAACCAAGTCCCGTTATCCGTGTTGACGCGGTTATATGGAATAGACTTCGCCTCGGGAACGAACATATCAGGGTTGTCGCCAATCACGCGGATGCTGATATTCTGCGCGATTCCCTCGCCTCGGAATTGCAGCGACGCCTCTCCGGCGCTCCCGATGGCGACCTCGCCGAAGTCAAGCGCCATACCCTGCACCGGAGTGATCAGCACCGGGTCGGTCTCCGGTTTCTGCGAGGCGTATGGGTCGAACGGGAGCCCCTTCTTGTTGCCCCAGAGGTATTCGGCAAGTTCGGGATAGTCGATGAACGGATTGCGGTTGGCCTGGAAGCGGTAGACCTGTTCGTTGCGGTCAAGCTCCTTCTGGCTCACAGGATCCTCGCGGTTCCATTCGAGGAGCATCTCCTGCGCCCTGGAATTAAGCGTGGGGTAATCGTTGTTGTTCACCATATAGGTGTACTTCCAGGTAAGGTTCTGATAACAGCACACCATGTAGAAGTATGTGCGGGCGAAGTCACCCTTGTACTCGTCAGCCGGCTCGAACACCTGGGCGGCTCCGAAGCCGTAGCCGGTCTGCGCGTAACCCACCTTGGTCACGCCGTTGTTGAACGTAGAGGTCTGCACCAGGCCGAGCGGATAGTTCGACTTGGCCATGTTGGCATCCTTTTCCGACGGATAGAGATGGTTAAGGTCGGTATATGCCGGGGTACTGGTCGAACCGCCCCACCAGCTTTTCGGGAAAGAATGTTCGCGGTTCAGGCCCCAGAATGTGTTGGTGTACAGGGGTATGTCGCTGTACATATCCCACCACTGGCCGTAGCGGTCGTCGCCTCGCGGATAAACGTCGGTCGAACGGAAATAATTCGGCAGGTCGCTGTAAGACGAAATCAGCGTGTGGTTGTACGTCAGCGTGTGGATCGCGTTCTTCAACGCGGCCTCTTTCTTGCCGGTAAGGGAAGTGTAATAACCCCGCGGGGGATCCGCGGCGACAGCTGTTGAAACGGCCAGAGCCGAAAACGCCAGTAATGTGATTCTTGATCTCATAAATAAACAGTATTATCCAGACAGATAACCGGGATTATCTAAACAGATAACAACCAAACACGGCAAATTGCCAAAAGATCCCGCGAAATATTCAGGATGGCAGGTGTCTTTCGACCCTCTCGACTATCACAGCCGGCGCGATCGCCCTCAGGCAGTGATAGTCGCCGCGGAAACACGGCTTGTTGCCGAACACGGAGCACGGCCGGCAGGTCATAGGAAGCTGCACGATGTCGGCCTCCTGCTGCCTCCACCCCTTGAAACCGCAATAGGGGTGCGTCGCTCCCCAGACGCTCACAACCGGGGTGGCCACAAGCGACGCCAGATGCATGTTAGCAGAATCCATCGACACCATCACGTCGAGATGGCTGACAAGCGACAGCTCGACCTTGAATCCGAGGCGCTTCCCGGCCAGCGATACCACTCCGGGATACTTCGTCGCCCAGGCCGACAGAACGGCGGCTTCCTTCTCTCCTCCCCCGAAAAGGAACAGCCTCGCGCCGCGCCGTCCCGAAAGCTCGGCCACGACCTGCTCCATAAGCTCGGGAGGATAAATCTTACCCTCGTGCTTCGCGAAAGGAGCTATACCGATCCATGATTCGCCAGGCTGCTTCGGATCGGCCACTGCGGCGAAATCAGCGGGATCCCCCTTGCCGTTGCCGAAAAGCCCGTCGAACGAGTTTTCAACCGGCAGCCCTATGCGGTGGAACGCCTGGCGGTAGCGGGCGCGCGACGACAGAAGCGGCAGCAGCACCTTGTCGCGGCGGCGGGTCAGAGCGCGTTTCCCCTTGCGCCCCTTGTTGATCACCGCTACCGGGATACCGCGCAGGCGGCACAGCATACCGAGAATCTTCGTGCGAAGCACGTCATGGAGGTCGATGAAAGCGTCGAAGCCGTATTCGCGCCGCAACTCGCCGAAAAGGCGCCGCAAGCCCCCGAGACCTTTGTAATCCTCCAGGTTCACGCCGACAACGGTGAGGTTATCCGGTGGATTCACAAACACAGAGGTCATCGACTTGCGCGTCACGAAAGTGAAGCGCACGCCGGGATAGCAGCGGCACGCGCTGTAAAGCACGGGCACCGTCATCGCCACGTCGCCAAGAGCCGAAAAGCGCGCCACAAGCACGCTTTTCAGTCCGCGGGGATTGTTGGTTCCGAATTTCATTTCTTGCCGTAGAGCACTGGGTTGGTGTCCGCGTCGTTGTACATCTTCATCTGGCGGTAGACCTTCATGTACTTGCGGCCGGCCGCGATGTCGTCGAGCAGGGTGTCAATCGCCTGGGTGAGGTCGCGGCGCTGTTCAAGCAGCACCTCGAGCTTGGCGGCGCACCGCGCGCGGTGCTCGGGAGTGGCGTCGGGACGCTCTGCCTCCTGGCGCATATGGAAAATCTTCACCGCGAGAATCGACAGACGGTCGATGGCCCACGCGGGACTCTCGGTATTGATCGTGGCGTCGGGGAGGGTGGCGACATCCTTGTACTTGTCGCGAAAATATGTGTCGATCTCCTCAACAAGGTCAGTGCGGTCCTGGTTGGACTTGTCGATCGTGCGTTTTAGCGCTACCGCGGCTGCCGGCTCTATCTGCGGGTCGCGGATGAGGTCCTCCATATGCCACTGGCACACATCGATCCAGTTCTTGCCGTAAAGCGTCGCCTCTATGCCGTCCCTGCCATAAGGGGCGGGAGACGGCGCGTCGATTGAATCCGTCAGATGGTAGTCGGCCGTGGCGCGGTCGAAAATCTCGTTGCAGTTCTGGGTAAAAGTCATGGCGGTATGTTTTAGGCGTTCGTTTTCTGATAATTATTGATTGGTGCTGTAAACTCTTGAATGTATCGGCCGATACCGGCCTTTATCCTTTCCCTGACCGGTAAACCAGGGCCATTGCCCGCGACGGGTCGAAGATTTCCACGGCGGTGTCGCGCACGCTGCCGGGAGTCAGCGGGAGATAGTTCTGCTCGAAGGAGGTGGCGGCATCCTCGCCGTGATACTCCGCGACCGCGAGAGCCTGAACCCGGTTCATAAGGCCGAGCATGTCAAACGTCCGCGAACTTTCCAGCCGGTTGAGGCAGCGTCGCAGCTCGTCGTCAGCCACGCCCCCCTCGATAAGCCGGACGATTTCCCGGTCAATGGCGGCTCGCGCCTCGGCCTCCGCCTCCGGGCCGTTGCCGAGCAGCCGGGCTGTCACGAGCATCAGGCCCGGATCCTCGGTTCCGGCTATGCAGCAGTCAACGTCGGCGAACAGCCTGCCTGGCGCGAGCAGCTTCCGGTAGAAACGCGAGGAACGGCCGTTGGAAAGCACATCGCTGACAAGGTCGGCGGCGAAATAGGCCGGGGAGCCGTAACCGGCCATCGGATACGCGATGGTGATACAGGTCTGCGGCACATCGCCCGACACCTCCTTGTGCCTGGGGCCGGACGGTAGAGGTTCCACCGGCAGATGACGGCGCGGAATATCCCGGCGCGGAATGTCGCCGAACCAGCGCTCGACCATCTTGCCGAACTCATCCGCCGGAATGTCGCACGACGCGGCGAGTATGGCGTTGTTCGGAGCGTAGTGCGACGCGAACCAGGAGCGGACATCATCCTGCGACACCCCCTCTA
>CAJTRT010000076.1 GCA_910579105.1 uncultured Muribaculaceae bacterium
CGTGGCGGACAATCAATTGACGTTGTTCTGATTACTTATATCGAACTCACGTTAAAGTTAGGTAATAAATCAGACAGATCCCGCTGCAAATATTCCCCAAAGCCCTGTCGCCGCCGTGCAGGCCCCGACGGGGCAATTTTTATATATGTGTCAAATTTGTTGGAAACACCCTTGCTGCCAGAATCCCTACGGCGGGGCGGATTCCGGCAGCTTTTATGCACTATTGCGCAGTCAGCTACCTCCGGGTTTGTGGTTAACAATATTTAACATCGCTGCGTCTTCACTTTTATTCACATTTTTATTGCCTATTTAAGGAAGAAGTGATAATTTTGCTGCCGATTCTAAAGAGAAAACTATGCCCGGATGCAAACTCGGGCTCCCGCCCGGCGGGTCACTGACGCTTTTCATTCAGGCGGCATCCGGCCGCCAACGGTTTGCAACTTCTTGAGATTCATCTGGTTCGCTTGTCGGGTCTGTCCCCCTCAGGCGCTGCTCCGTGAAAAACTCTTACCTTCTTGCCTCTCTCCGCCCGAAATAATCAGAATTGCCTGAAATGATATATCCTATCATGAAAAATCCATTAATCTCAATTTATCTTACATGAAACATTCACAGACAGGAATAGCCAAGAAATTCCTATTTCTCGTGGTGGGACTGCTCTGCGCCATCGGCGCTTCCGCGCAGTCAATCACCGTCAGTGGTGTTGTCACCGACCCCGAGGGTGAGCCCCTCATCGGCGCCAGCATCTTAGTGGAAGGCACCTCCACCGGTACCGCCACGAACATCGATGGTGAATTTACCGTATCCTGCTCCCCCAACGCCACCCTCGTCGTGTCGTATGTGGGTATGCAGACCCAGCGCGTGCCCGTAGCTGACCGCACCACTGTCAACGTGCAGATGAGCGACGGCGGCGTGCAGCTCAACGAAGTTGTTGCCATCGGTTACGGCGCCGTGAAGAAATCCGACGCCACCGGTTCGGTTGCAGTTATCAAACCCGACGATATCGAGGCCGGCCTCGCCACCTCCACCCAGGACCTCCTCGTAGGTGCTTCCCCCGGTCTTGTCGTTACCACCAACGGTGGTAACCCCACCGGCGGCGCCACCATCCGTATCCGCGGCGGCTCCTCCTTGTCGGCCAACAATAACCCTCTGATCGTTATCGACGGCGTACCCCAGACCGACCAGTCGTCGGCCGGCGGCACAAACGCCCTGACAATGATCAACCCCTCCAACATCGAGTCGATGACCGTGCTCAAGGATGCCTCCGCAACCGCCATCTACGGTTCGCGCGCTTCCAACGGTGTGATCATCATCACCACCAAAAAGGGCTCCGCCGGCAAACCCCAGGTTAACTTCTCGGCAAACTGGCATGTGAACACAGCCCGCAAGACCATCGATGTGATGAATGCCGCCCAGTTCAAGCAGACCCTCATCGACAACGGCTTCGGCGAATCTACCCAGGCTCAGTTCGGCGACGCCGACACCGACTGGCAGAAAGAAGTGCTCCGCACCTCCTTCTCCCACGACTACAACCTCTCCGTAGGCGGCACCGCAGGTGTGCTCCCCTACCGCGTGAGCGTTTCCTACACCAACAACCAGGGTATCCTCAAAACCTCCGGCATGGAGCGTGTGACCGCCGGCTTCAACCTTTCGCCCAAGTTCTTCAACGGACTTCTCCAGGTCAACGCCAACGTGCAGGGCACATATGTTAACTCGCGTGAAGCCGATGCGTCGGCCATGACCAACGCCATCGCATGGAACCCCACTATCCCCGTGTACGGCGCCCTGGGACAGATTCCTTTCACCCGCTTCAACACCACCGGTTCCACCGGCCGCCAGATGTGGAACGGCTACACCGCTATTGTGCAGACCAACGGTACTCCCGAGCTCAACGCCGGCAACAACCCCGTGGCCGTGCTCAACGAGCAGAACCAGACCGGCAAGGTTTACTCCTCCACCGGTAACCTCCAGATCGACTACGCACTCCACTTCCTCCCCGAGCTCCACTTCAACCTCAACCTCGGTTACCAGGTATCGAAAAACGACTGGAACACCACCGTTGACCCGGGCTCGATTATGGCATGGCGCAACAACAACCTCTGCCTCACCGCCGAAGGCGGTGCTACCGGCGCCGGTACTCTCTACAAGAAGCACGAAATCCAGCAGAACACCCTCCTCGACTTCTATATCAACTATAAGAAGGAATTCGAGGCCATCAAGTCGAACCTCGACGTCATGGCCGGTTACTCCTGGCAGTACTTCAACTACTTCGGCAACGAGAACACCTTCGTGAACTCACGCGGTTTCACTTACTCCTACAGCAACGGCACCTACAACCTCGAGCCCGCCGCTGCCGATTTAACCGGCACTGAGGTGAAGAACAGCAAGACCTCATGGTCAGGCCCGCTGCAGCTCCTGTCGTTCTTCGGACGTCTGAACTACATCTTCGACGACACCTATCTGCTTACCTTCACCCTCCGCGACGACGCCTCCTCGCGCTTCTCAAAGGAGAACCGCTGGGGTCTCTTCCCCTCGCTCGCTCTCGGCTGGAAGATCAACAACCTCCCCGGTCTCCGCGACTCCGAAGTGCTCAACGAGTGGAAACTCCGTCTCGGCTGGGGTCAGACCGGCCAGCAGGATATCAACTCCCTCTTCCCCTACATGGCTGTGTACACCCTCTCCAACTCCGGTAATGCCCTCTATCCCGCATACCGTCCCGGAAGCAACGACTTCTCCGACATCAACAACTGGATCGAGCCCCTTTACCCCAACCCCTACGACTCCAACATCAAGTGGGAGACTACTACCACCTGGAACGTCGGTATGGATCTCGCTTTCCTCAACAACCGCATCACCGCCAACATCGACTGGTATCTCCGCGACACCAAGGACCTGCTGGCATCCACTCCCGTGGCCCAGTACAACACCGGTAACTACGTGACCCGCAACATCGGTTCGCTCCGCAACACCGGTGTCGAGCTCACCATCGGCGCCAAGCCCGTAGTGACCCCCGACTTCGTGTGGAACACCTCTTTCAACGTGGCCTACAACCGCTCGAAAATCACCAAACTCACCGGCGACGCCGACAACTCGCTCATATCGGCCCGCGACTACCCCGGCGTTTCCGGCGGTAACTCCCTGCAGTGGTTCATGGAGGGTGAGACTCCCTACATCTTCCGCGTGTTCCAGCAGGTTTACGATGATAACGGCGACCCCATCTTCGGCCAGTATGTCGACCAGAACGCCGACGGCGTGATCGACGATGCCGACCTCATCAAGTTCCACTCGCCCACTGCTCCCTGGACCATGACCTGGAACAACAACTTCAACTACAAACGCTGGGACTTCGGTTTCACGCTCCGCGCCAACTTCGGCAACTACGTTTACAACAACGTACAGCGCAACCGCTCGCAGCTCACCTCTGTTGACTCCTACGGCCTCAACAACCTCATGGTCGGTGTGCCTCTGGTGCCCGCCGATGCAAACTCCTCGCAGCTCGCCCTCTCCGACTACTTCGTGCAGAACGCCGGTTTCATCCGCTGCGACAACATCACCCTCGGCTACACCTTCCCCGAGCTGCTCCGCAACCAGCTCAACCTGCGACTCTTCGCCGCTTGCCAGAACCCCTTCGTGCTCACCAAGTACAAAGGTATCGATCCTGAAATCTACGAGGGTATCGACAACAATGTATATCCCCGTCCGGTTACCTTCACTCTCGGTCTGGTGGCCACTTTCTAATCTCAAAGAAAAACTAATATGAAAGCAATATCCAAGATATTTTTCGGCGCAGGCGCTCTCCTGGCCGCCGCTGGCTTCTCTGCCTGCACCGGCGACCTGGATCTCCTTCCCACCGATCCCCGCTCTTTGACTGCCGCGGACTTTGAAAAGGACCCGCAGAACTACATGGAGCAGGTTATGGCCGACGTCTACCTCAACTACTCTTCCGTCGGACCGAACATGAACTCTGTAATCGGCGGTTTCGACGGCGGTATGTGCTCCTTCTCGCGTGTGGCCATACAGCTCGAGTGCTTCGCCTCCGATGAAATGGCATGGACCATCGCCGGCGCCGAGTGGGGTAACTTCCGCTACGGCCAGATGGCTGCCAACATGCCCGCCATCCTCGGCACATACTCACGTCTGGTAGTGAACGTCTCGCTCTGCAACGACTTCATCCAGACCGTCAACAACGGCTATTTCAAGCTCACCGAAGAACTCCAGCCCCAGGCCGACGAATTCATCCGCCAGGCTCAGATTCTCCGTGCCGGCGCGTTCTTCTACCTGATGGACTGCTTCGGTAATGTGCCCTACGGCCATGAGGAGATTGCCATCGGCTCCACTGCTCCGCAGTGCGACGCCAAGACCGTGTATGAAGGAGAGACCGCTCTGCTCGAGGAGATCGTTGCATACTACAAGGCCAACCCCTCCAGCCCCGGCGTGCGCCCCACCTACGGTTATGTAGGTCTCGACGTTGCTGAGGCTCTCCTGGTGAAATATTACCTCAACGCCGTTTCATACGGCGCTCCCGCCGCCTACGACAAGGTTATCGATCACTCCGAGGCCATCATCTCGCGTCTGGCCAAGGGCGGTTTCCGCAACTCGGGTCTCTGCTACAAGTACTGGCAGGTATTCGGTCACAACAACGACCAGTACGCCGTATGCTCGCAGAACAACTCCGGCATCAATGAGATTATCTGGGACCAGGTCAGCGACGAGACTTATCTCCAGGCCTGGACCGGCGGCTCGTTCCTGGTGAACGCATGGGCCGGCTTCGACGGCGGCGAGGCCTCGAAATGGAATGCCTCCAACGGCTGGAAGTGTCTGGCCGCCCGCTCCACTTTCGTAACCACCTACTTTGACTGGGATGCCAACTACTCCGTGTCGCCCGACGAGCGTACCGCTCTCTGGTGCACCACCAAGGACGGTTTCCCTGTTGAGAACGAGAACATCACCGGCAACGCCGAGCCTCACGGCTTCATGACCGTGAAGTACTCCAACTTCGACTTCGAGAACGATGCCACCGGCGCCAAGTGTGCCACACAGCCCGATGCCGTTGACAACCTTGGCATCGACTATGCCGCTATCCGTCTGGCTGAAATCTACCTCTCGGCCGCCGAAGCATACATCCAGCTTGGTTCAAACAACGACAAGGCCACCGAGTATGTCAACCTCATACGCGAGCGTGCCGGCCTGGATCCTTACAGCGCCGTATCGATGCCGGAGCTTATCCGCGAGCGCTCTGCCGAGCTCTACAACGAGGGCTGCCGCCGCACCGACCTCATCCGTTGGAACATGTGGCTCTCCGGCTACAACTGGTCATGGAAGAACGGTGTGCCCCAGGGTGCCGACTACGGTCCCGAGATGCGCTGGTTCCCCATTCCCTCGCAGATGATCAACCAGGGCGGTTACAAACAGAACCCCGGCTATTAATCACGACAGTCTAAAACGCTGAATATTTTATCAAAATGAAAAAAATATCATTCTTCGTTGCCTGCGCTACCGCTCTGATAGCCGGTCTCACATCCTGCTCCCAGGACCGTGACCCTGTTTATCAGGTTCCCACGAAGTTCGTTCTCAACGAACCTGTGATGCAGGACGAATATATAGCTCTCGAAGCCTCCGACGAGGCTACCATCGAGCTTGTGGCCTCGCAGGCCGACTACGGCTATGCCGCAATCGCCAACTATGCCGCACAGGTGTCATTCACAGAGGACTTCGCCAAATATGAGGAAGTAGCCGCTGTGGCTCCCGGCACTACCGCACGCTTCAGCATCTCGCAGTTCGACCTCTCGATCGCCATCTGCTCATTGATGGGTCTTACTCCCGAGGATGAAGCCACCGCCATTTTAGACTATCAGCCTCTCTACGTGCGCGCCGTGTCGCGCCTGGAGGGGATTGAATCTTCCGAGATTGTGTCGAATGTAGTCAAGTTCAACCACATCAAGGCTACTTTCGCTGTTGCGTCGCCCAAGTCCATCTACCTTGTAGGTAACGTTTCGGCATGGTCTGTCGAAGCTTCCGATGCCCTCCAGATCTATGAAAACTGGCAGCTCTGGGATGAGGTTGTAGGCGGCAAGAACACCGCAGTCTACAAAGGCACGTTCAACCTCGGCAATACCACCGACGGCGGCACAAAGACCTTCCGCTTCTACTCGCAGCTCGGCAAATGGGATGTCGGTTCAATCGGTTCGCAGTCAGATGACGCCGAAATCGTTATGCCCGGCTTCACCAACGGCTCGCTCTCGCTTGTTTCCGGCAAGGGTTCGTACGCGTTCCCCGACCTGGCCGACGGTGAATATGAGATTATCGTTGATATGTCGAAGAAAGGCAACTGGACACTCACCATCACTCCCGTTAACTAAACCGACCAACCTCAATGCGGCGGGGACGTCTGCCGTAGGGTCGCGACAGCTCGCGAAACCCGCATACGGCTCCCCCGGCCCCGCCGCAATGAAAATTTTTTAAATCGAAGAATCAATGAATAAAATTTCCATACTTGGTCTGTCGGCCTTCATGGCGTTCGGTTTCGCTGCCTGCGACGGCTACGAAGAGCCCAACCCCGCTCCTCAGACCAACGAACAGGAATCCATCGTCAAGCCCGGCGAGGTTTCCTTCACCGAGTCTCTCGGCGCTTCCGACGTGGCTGACCTGCGCGCACTCAACGACGCAGCCGAGCCCCTGACAATCGCCACCGTTACCGGCGTTATCCCCGAAGGCTATGACTTCGTGGTCAAGGCTGAGATTTCTGCCGACGGCGGCTCAAACTGGTTCGCCGTGCCCACCGAGGCTGTTGCCGCAGAGGGTCAGGAGAACACTTACGATGTAAACGTGGCTCCCGACGTGCTCGATGGTCTTTACATCGAGAATGTGACCAAGGACCCCGCCACCGTCAGCGTTGACGCCCGCTACAAGCTCTACACCCAGACCGGCGGCATGCTCGGCCTCGTCGATGTGGCCGGCTCGCAGGGCTGGATCACCGGCAACACTTTCGAGCTGAGGCCTTTCGGCCCCGGCTACATCATCGAGAATGACTACTACCTGGTGCTCAACGGCAACGTCGCCAACGCCATCAAGATGGACCATGACGACTCCGTTTCGCCCAACCGCTACGACAACGCCGTGTTCTCGACAGTAGTAGAGCTCGCCGGCGCCACCACATGGCAGGTTGTGCCCGCCTCCACCTTTGCCGCAGGCTCCCTCTCCAATGATCCCTACGCAGTGTGGGGTGTGAAAGCCGACGCCGAGCCCGGTCTCCTTTCCGGCTCGCTTGTACCCGCCACCGCTGAGGAAGCCGCTACCGCCGGTTCGCTCGATGACAACGCTCCCTACAAGCTCACCGTAAATCTCTACGACCGTACGTTCGAGTGGTCAATGGCTCTGGTTAACATCTACTGCACCGGCACGCACAACAAGAACAACCCGAACGACGCTGTGCCGATGGGTACAACCGACTATGCCAACTATTACGCATACATCAATCTTGTAGGCACATACCGCTTCCTCGGCCAGACCAGCAACAAAGGTCTCTTCTGGGGTTATGACGCCGACAACGCCGGCATGATGATTGCCCAGGGCCCCAAAGCTTTCCCCGCAGTCAAAGCCTTCTCGTTCGTTGAGGCCAACATCGTGAAACTCACCACCAAGGTTACCCCCGTAACCTCCTTCGGCATCATCGGCGACGCCACCCCCGGCGGATGGGATGCCGAGACCCCGATGACAATGGTTGCCGGCTCCAACGGCTACCAGTGGGAATGCGATGTGACCCTCGGCGCCGGCGAGTTCAAGTTCCGCGCCAACAACGGCTGGGATGTGAACCTCGGCGGTAGCATCGAGAGCCTCGTACAGAACGGCAACAACATCGCCGCCACCCCCGGCAACTACCACATGGTGCTCTACCTCGACACCTATCCTGCCGCAGCAGTTCTCACCGCTAACTAAACCTACCGAAATAGGTACACCATCACACTAACCCAAGGCGGGGCGCCCATTCCGGGCGCCCCGCTTTCTTTAGCTCACTTTCATTATCCCCGCCCTTTCCGCCCATAGGGCCGCGACCGCAATCCCGGATGGCGAGGGTGTATCAAATTTGCCAGAATCCATAAGGCAGTAGGGACGCTCCACGGAGCGTCCGGAGAACCTGCTGATTCTCACTTTTTTTGCGCGGACGCTCCACGGAGCGTCCCAATGCTGTTTACTTAAGAAAAAAGCGGACATGGCCGCTTGATTGTTGTATT
>CAJTRT010000077.1 GCA_910579105.1 uncultured Muribaculaceae bacterium
GAGCGCGACACTGGCAGTGTCGAGGTGAGCGGTTCGAGTCCGCTGTACTCCACAAAACAGAAAAGTCCGCTGTGTCTATTAGACACAGCGGACTTTTCTGTCACACGCGGATGGCCCGGTTTTCATGGCTGTCGAGGTATGTGAGGGTTGTGAATGTGTAGGGATGCGATACATCGCGTCCGCACCCGGATGGGATTCAAATCGAATACCATTATCGGATGCGGACGCTTTATTTTTATGCGGACGCGATGTATCGCGTCCCTACATATGACGGTACATATGCCGGGTTCAGGGGAGGAGGACTTTCGCGGTGGAGGAACCCTGGCGGCGGATGTAGATGCCGGCGGCGGGGGCGGCCACGCGGATACCCTGGAGGTTGTAGTATTCGGCGGGGATTGTGGAGTCGGCCGGGGTGTCCGCGGCGACGTTCTCAATCCCGGCGAGGCCGGTGATAGAGCCGGAGCGCAGTATGACGGAGTTCTCGATCTCGCCGGTCTTTTTGTTGACGAGGTACGCCACGAGGTTTATGCGGTTCACGTCGCTGACCGACTGCAACACCTTTACCTCGTGGTGGAAGGGGTATTCCTGCCCGGCGGTTATCGCGGCGGGGACGCTCTCCTTGATTCCGGCGTAGGTGTCGAGCTGGCGCGCCACGTCGTTGTAGACGAGCTGCACGGGCGACGGCTGGTCCTGCCATCCGAGGTAGTCGCCATCTTGCCCGGCGTAGCCGTTCTGCTGCGCCAGGGGGCCGACGTTGTCCTCCGTCACGGCGAAGGAGAGGGCGAAGTTCTTGTCGCCGTCGGTGTAGTCGAATGAGAAGGATGTCGCGGCGTCGATGCTGAGCATGCGGGTCGCGGGGTCGAAGGACGCTTCTGCCTTGACGCTGGCCAGGGCGGGGAGGGTGCGGAGCTGGCTGAACATGGCGGCGAGGTTCTCGGGGATGGGGTACACGTCGTAGGCGCGGTTCATGACGGCGCTGGGAACGCCCGAGGCTTCGCCGTACTTCTTGTAGACGCTGTTGAAGGAGGGGGCTGTCAGGGGGTCGGAACCGGGGTAGTTGACGTGTACGGCCACGGGTATGAGGTCGCCGTCGGGGTAGTTGTCATGGACGTACTCCATGCCGGTGTAGCCCACGGGGCAGTAGGCGCAGGAGGTGCTTGTGAACTCTTCGACCACCACGTTGCGGTCGAAGCCCATTCCCGCGGGTATGACGGTTACGGGGAAGGTGGCGGCGTTGTCGGCCGATGTGTTCGGCTCGCCGTTGACCTCGGTGACCTTGACGCTGACCGCTCCCTCCTTGGCGGGGGTTGCGGCGGTGATGTCGGTCATACGGATCACGGCGCTCTTGTTGAAGCCCACGGCCTGCGGCATTGTCACGGTGCTGCTCTTGGCTTCGCCGCCGTTGACGCTGAACTCGACTTTGACGGAGTTAACGTCGTTCGACCCGTTGTTGTGGAACATGAAGTCGACCTCGAAGGGGGTGTCCTGGTAGGCTACGGGCTGCCCGTCGATGTCGGTTATGGCGACGCTGTTCTTGGGGAAGTTGGAGCCTTTGACGTATGCCCCGACGCACACGAAGCCGAACTGGGAGGTGATGTTGTCCCACGTCCAGGGGTTATTGGGGCTGGTGCGGATTCCCACCCAGCCGCCGTAGGTGTTGTCATGGGCGGTGTAGTCGACCACCACGGGGAGGTTGTTGGCGCTGTTGATGGTGTAGTACACCCCGACGTAGGTCTTCTTGCCTGTCTCGATGACATATGGCGTGTCGAGGGTGACGACTACTTCCGCGGCTGGGGCGGCTGGGCATGTCGTCTCCTGGGTGTAGACGGGATCGGCGGTCAGGTCGTTGGTCACGAACACAGTGGCGCGTTTTAGCTTGTTTTCCTGGGCGCCCTGTTCCAAGCCGGTGTAGAACACGATTTTTGTCAGCTCGTTGCCGTTCATCTCGTTGACGAAGGTTGGCTCGAGCTGCATGGCCATGCCGATTTGTATGCCCGGGGTCTGGCCTTGGTATCCGAACGCCTGGTAGGGGTCGCCCGCGAGGGTGTAGAGCACCTCTTCTTCTTCCGCACGGGACGCGGGGGCGTGGTGGCGTGGCGCGTTGCTGATGAACCGCGCGGGTATCTCCTCGGTGTTTATGCCGGGGTTGTTTGCCGGTGCGAGGCGCGTTCCCGGGTCTTTCAGTCCGAAGGCCGAGGCTGTGGCCAGGGTGGCGAGAGCCGCGGCGGCGAGTATGGCTTTCTTCATTGTGTCTTGCTTGTGGTGAGGTTATTTTACGAGTATCTTAATCGAATGTCCGGCGAGGGTGGCGATGTAGAGGCCCGCGGGGAGGGGTACTGTGCCTGTGCCGGATACGGTGGCGGAGTACATCGGCGTGCCTCCGGGTGTGGTGACGGTGAGTTCCGCGTTCCCCTCGACAGAGTAGGCTATGGTGCCTTCCGCGGGGGTTATCGCGGTAGCGGGGGCGGGGAGGACGCTGAGCGACGCTCCCTTTCCGTTCATTACGAGGATGAAGGAGGTCTTGCTCCCCGGCTCGGTGGTGTCCTCGGCCTCGAACAGGGTTGTCACGGTGGGGATCGCCTCTTCGGGGTCAAGCTCGCCGACGTATTCGAATTCGAGGGGGAGTTTCTGGCCTGTGGCGATCGTCACGTTGTCCTTTGTGACGCTCTCTCCTCCCTTGCAGCTGCCGCCGGCGCACATGCGTATCGTCTGGCCGCTTTGGCAGGTGGCGGTGATTGTGATGTCGGAGGAGAAGATGTTGGTCGAGAGCGACAGCCCTGGATCCATTGTTACCTCTTTGTATGTTCCGAGGTCGTTGACTGTCATTTCGTCGAAGGCGACAGTGGTGCCGGGGGTGATTTTCTGGTTTCCGATCCAGAATGTCAGCTCCGTGGCGGCGGCTCCGGCGGAGCAGAGCGCCGCGAGCAGGATGGTGTAGAGTTTCTTCATATGATTCAGTTGTTCGGTTGGTTCGTTACGTTGGCGCGTGCCGCCTGCTCGACCGCCCCTCCTT
The DNA here is from genome assembly GCA_910579105.1 of uncultured Muribaculaceae bacterium. Lineage (GTDB taxonomy): Bacteria > Bacteroidota > Bacteroidia > Bacteroidales > Muribaculaceae > UBA7173. The sequence continues at coordinate 3,014 of CAJTRT010000077.1, forward strand.
TTTTCAGGAAGGCAACGGCGGCGAGGTTGGCGGGAACCCATTTCTCTGTGGCGGTGTTCCTCAGGGGTATGGAGTAGCTGAGGCTCAGCGGCTCGCCGGGGGCGAGGGTGACGGCCTCGCCGTCGATTCCGTTGACGCAGGCGCGGAACACGTTGTCGTGGGTGTAGTTCTCGACGCGTCCGAGGTCTTTGTCCTCCTGCCGGGCGGTGATGCCGCTCTCGGTGATCCACACGACGAGGTTGCCGCTGAGCTCGGCGGTTGAGAGGAGCCCGCACTCGATTTCGACGGTCGCCCCGTCGGTCGCGGCCGCGAGGGAGATTGACAGCGGCGTCGGTTTCGACACGGCGTCGTAGACTGCCTTGGCCCACTGGTCGCTGTTGAGGGGGCCGCGGCCGTCGACAACGCCCATCGGGTATTCGTCTATGCCGTAGCGGTTGTTGTAGACGTTCCCCTCGGGCTGCATGAGGCCGGTGTACCTGGTGTTGGTAGCCGGTATGCCGAATTCGCCGGCGTGGATGCTGACGGCCGCGAGGTTTGCGCCGTACTGTTCCTGGAGCTTCTCGATTGCCCGGTGGGCGGCGGGGCAGTTCTGGCAGTTCTGTCCGGTGAAGTCTTCCAGGAGCACGACGCGCTCCACCTTCGCGGCGGGCACTTCGATGTAGCGCTCGCCTGGGGGTATGCCGTCGCATGACGCTGCGAGGAGGGCTATGGCCGGAATGAGGTTGATTGGCTTCATTATTTCGTTGACCAGCTTAGAAGGTGTAGTTGTAGGCTATCTGGAAGCCGCGTGTCGGGGGGACGTAGCGGCACACGCCTCCGGCGCAGTTGAAGCCGGCGCGGGTGCGTCCGTAGCTCACGGCCAGGCGGTTTGCCTTGTAGTTTCCGGCGATGCCGAAGTTGTAGAAGTGTGTGCCCGCTCCACCGAGGTTCCACATGTCGGCGGCGGTGACCATCAGGTATGGCGCCACCGACAGCTCCAGGAGCCCGTAGGCCCAGTCGCGTCGGTCCTGGCAGGTTTGCAGGTACTGCAACTCGTTGCGCAGGGTGAAGCGGCGGGAAATCTTCCATTTGGTGTCGAGCACGAATATGTTCGATTTGACCCGCCCCTCTCCCGGGTGTCCTTCGAGAAGCTTGTCGTAGAGCTGGTTCATGTACATGAACGTCTGGCTGACGGAGCGGCTCCATTTCTTCTCGACCTGGATGTTGAAGTCGTGGTAGTACTCCGGGCCCATCCCGAAGAAGTCGGTGCCCTGTCCGTCGGAACCTGCTGTGATTCCGTCGGTCGCTCCTCTGAGGCCGGTGGTCCGCAGCCCGCGGATATAGCTGAGGTTGAGCTTCACTTTCGTGCCGTGCGGGCCCCCCACGGGGGTGCCTCGGCGGAAATTATAGGCGAACTGCCCCTGGAAGGCCCATTCGCCCGCCGCGGCCTGTGTCGCGTAGGGGTACATGGCGGCCAGGGCGTAGGTGTGGAGGTAGGTGAACACCGGCATGTTGTTGAGGAACGCCGAGCTGCCGCTCATGGAGCGCTGGCTGCGGAAGGCCATGTTCTCGCTCCGCTTGGCCTGCACCAGGGCGCTGAGGCCGCTCCGCGAGTATGAAGCCGTGAGCATGAGCGCCGTTCCGCGGCCGTAGGTGTAGCCGTTGTCGAACGACGGGTCCTGCCCTTTCCAGGCGAACTCCCCCGACACTGTGTAGTTCCCTTTCTGGAACTCGGAGCGGATGTCGAAGGCGCTCACGTTCTCCGGGAGGTTCAGCCGCCAGTCGTGCCCGTCGACCATTATCTCCTGGTCTTTTTCGTGTTTGAGCACGTAAGAGAGGCCGAACGTCCAGCTTAGCTCGCGGCTCCGCAGCCCCTTGAAAATGTCCTGCAACACCAGTTCGGCATCGGCCCCGTAGACCTGCGAGGCGGTTTTCCAGTGCCAGTAGCGGCGCTGGAGGCCGCCGAGGGCGGTGAGCCTCACTCCCGGGATGGCGCTGATTTTCAGGCGGCCGCCGCGGATGGAGTTGTCGATTCCGAGCGAGCGCTCCTGGTAGGAGCGCAGGATGAATCCGGCTCCGAACTGCTCGTAGAAGTCGCCGGCAGTCAGCTCTAACCCCTTGTATCGCCCCTTGACGTAGATGTTGGGGACGCCCCATCCGGCGAAACCCTCCTCGTAGCCGGGGAGCGGCCATTTCATGAACTCCGCGCGGATTCCGGCATCGATGTGGCGGCTGATGAGGTTGAGGTCGGCGTAGGTGTTGAAAAGGATGTCGGAGTCGTACTTCCCGGTGCCGATCTCGTCGTCCTCTTTCGGGAAGAGCACGTCGGCCTGGACGCTTCCGTGGAAGGCGACGCCGTTATCGCCCCCTATGCCGAAAGCCAGGGCGGCGGGCGTCATGGATAGCGCCGCTACGAGTGTTGCCGCGGCGCGGGTCATTTCGCCGGTTTGCTAAGTCCGCGTATGATGTCGATCAGCTCGGTCTCGGCCCCGTCGGTGTAGCCCGAATGGTTGTGGACGATCTTCCCGTCGCCGTCGACCACCAGGACGTGGGGCACGGCCTGCAGCCCCATGGCGCGGAAGAAGTCGCTGTTGGGGTCGAGCAGCAGGTCGTATTCCCACCCCTCGGCGTCGGCCAGCGGCTTTACCTTGGAGGTGTTCTGCGCGTCGTCGATCGACACGAGGTAGAGTTTCATTCCGGTCTCGTCGCGCCAGTCGTCATATACTTCCGCGATGGCCTGGAGCTCGCGCAGGCAGGGCTTGCACCAGGTGGCGAAGAAGCTGATCACGAACGGTTTGCCGTCGTTGGAGAGCGTCGCCGTGTTCACAGGGCGCCCTTTCGCGTCCTTTATCGTCGTCTGTGGGAGCTGGGCAGAGGCCCCTATGGCGGCTATGCATATAAGGGCTGATAGCAGTATGCGTTTCATTGTCAATCCGCTATGAATCCGCGGCATTGAGAGCGCCTGTCGGGCGCCCTCCATGCTGTGGATGGTTCGGGAATATGGTTTTACATGGTGATCTTGGCCGTGTCGGCTGTGCCGTCGGCATTGACAACCTTCACGATGTATGCTCCCGGGGCGATGCCGAGGGCTATGGGGCCGGCGGGGTTCCGGACGGAGGTCACGAGCGCTCCCGCGATATTGTAGACGGCCACGCTTACAGCGTCCGATGCCACTACGAGGTTGCCGTCGGCGTCGAGACACGGTTTGGCTCCCTTGTCGGCGGTCACGGTCGAGATTGCCGCGTCGGCCGAGAAGTCGATGATCACGCCCTGGGCGTAGCTGGCCATGTCCCACGGGCAGTCGTTCCATATGGCCATTACCTTGAGGTCGGGGGTCGCGATGGGCATGCCGGTGAACGTTATTTCCTCGTATATTACCTCGTAGTCCTGGAGGTCCTCGTTCCATTCCTCTCGGACGGCGATCTCATGGGTCATGTTCTTGGTGAACCATTCGCCGTATTCTGGCGAGACGGTGCTGATGTAGTCGAGCAGCGGGGTGGCGGTGCCCTCTTTCAGGACGTAGCCGGTCATCGGGATCGTGCCGTAGGGGGATCCTGCCAGCACTGTGCCGTCGGCGGTGATGCATCTGGGGATGAGAGATCCGGATGACTCGTACTTGGTGGTCTCGCCGGAAGCGATCTCAATCACCCAGGGATGGTAGTGGGTGACGGGCCACCAGGAGCCAGGGTCTTCAACGGAGATTTGGGCGGAGATTGCTATTGTCTTGCCGTCGGCCGAGATGCAGCTTGTGTTGAACACGAATGTCGGCGAGGAGTCGAGCACGCTCCAGAAATAAGCGTTGTACTCGTCGTATTTCGTCTGCCATTCGAGCTGCTTGGTTTCCCATTCTTTGTAGGCGGTGTTGAAGGCCTCCTTTTCCTCCTCGGTCATATAGTCGGTGTACTCGGGGAATAATCCTTCCGGACATCCTTCATCCATCCACTGCTGGTATGCCGCATCGCGGTCGGCTTTTTCCTGCTCGGTCATGAAATTCTCCTCGTTCGGCATTGTCGGGGAGTCGCCGGGATTTTCCACGGGAGCTATTCCGTCGGGGTTGAACAGGTCGCGCGTGGGGAACGAGTAAGTCCATTCGCCGTTGTCGCCCTGGGTGTAGACGATTGGCACTGCCATGTAGCCGGAGCAGTCTACCACCTGCCCTACGATCACCATGCCGTTGTCGCTGATGTCGGTGGCTGTGACATACTGGGGTGTGGCGCCGAAGAAGTCGGTTGTCGGGAACGGCAGTATCTGGCACTCGCCGTAGGTGCCGTCCTCTTGGCGGTCCCAGTAGGCCGGGGCCTGCATGAGCGCGTCCACCGCGATCGACATCCCGTGGGTGCCGACGCTGCCGCATATGCGCTTCCCGTCGGGGGTCACGGCGTTCGACAGGTTGGTCATCGACTGGTCAGGCACGTTGAGGCGGATCCATTCCTCCCCGTTGTAATAGGATGCGTTGCTGTTCTCCTCCGTGCTGCCGACGATGATCGATCCGTCGGCTGTTATCGGACGGCCGAGGCCGAGGTCGAAATACATGGCTTCGTCAGCGAACATTTTCTCTGTTCCCTCCTGGAGGTCGTAGATTGTCAGCGTGCCCATGAGGCATGACACGGCGAAGCGCCCGTTGTCGGAGATTGCCTGGAACGACGCGTCCTGATAGAGCTTCGGGGCGACTATCGCGCCCGAAGCCTGCGCCGCGCACGCGGCGCAGGCGATAATGGCGAGTAGATTTCTATTCATCAATACTTCGGTTATTTTTTGAGAATTTGTTAACGGCTCCGAGGAGCCAA
>CAJTRT010000078.1 GCA_910579105.1 uncultured Muribaculaceae bacterium
CCCTCACAGGCGGAACCAGAATCCGACGTGCTACCATTACACCACAAGGCAATTGAAATGTGCGTCAACGGGGGCTTGCGTTGCCAGGGCCGTTTGGCTTGGAGGGAAACTCGGTCCTGCTTCGGCCTCCGCTGAGGCGCTGTCTCCGATTGACGTGTGCAAAGGTACGCGCTTTTTTGGAACTGACAAAATAATCGGCTTAATTTTTTCTCGCGTGACGCTTTTTCATATGGGCTTGGCGCCGGTAGCGGCGTTTTCACGCGTTTTTAGCGAGACGGATGCGGCGTCTGGTGGCGGAGGTGTGGTTTTTAGGGCGAATTTTCGTATCTTTGCCGGCGCGCTGGCGGCCGCGCCTTACACGGCCGCGCCATATGGCGCGAAATCGATTTGACCAGTTGCTTGTTTTGTATGGAAAAACCGCTGATTCTTATATCCAACGACGACAGCATCGATGCCAAGGGGCTTCACTGTCTGGTGGACTGTGTGTCGGAGCTTGGGGAGGTCTGGGTGGTGGCGCCGGACGCGCCTCATTCGGGGCAGTCTTCGGCGATGACTGTCAACGCTCCGCTGAAAATCATAGAGCATCCCGACTATAACGGGGCGCGGATGCGCTCGGTCACCGGCACGCCGGTCGACTGCGTGAAGCTGGCTATGCGCCATATAGTGCCGCGCCGCCCGTCGTTGGTGCTCGCGGGTATAAACCACGGCTCTAACGCCGGTAATTCTGCGATTTATTCCGGCACGATGGGCGCGGTGTTCGAGGGGTGCATGAACGGCATCCCCTCCGTTGGGTACTCCTTGCTGCACCATTCGCTGACGGCTGATTTCTCGGAGTGCCTGCGCTTTGTGTCGGAGATTTCGGAGAGGGTTTTGCGCGAAGGGCTGCCCGAGGGGGTGTGCCTGAACGTGAATTTCCCTGCCAAGGTTAGAATCGAGGGGCTGAAGATAGTCCGCTCGGCCCGCAGCCGCTGGACCGAGGAGTATCAGGAGTACACCGACCCGCACGGCAAGCCGTTCTTCTGGCTTACCGGGACGCAGGTCAACGAGGAGCCTGATGCCGATGACACAGATCTTTACTGGCTGTCGCGCCATTACGCCACGGCTGTCCCGACCAGGCCTGACCAGAACGCGCTCGATGCCATTGCCGGCGTCGCGGGGATTTTGGGGCTGGAAAGATGATTCCCATAGACAATATTTATGATGACATGGAAGACAGGATTGAAGGCTACGGGGTCAAGGAGTACGGCCGCCCCGTGAAACGCTACTGCCGCACGCTCGACCTGCGCGACGACGCTGCCCTTGTCGCTGAATACCGGCGTCGCCATGCCGAGGGGAACGTCTGGCCGGAGGTCATGGCCGGAATCCGCGAGGTGGGCATACTCGATATGGATATATACCTGGCCGGCCGCCGGGCGTTCATGATTGTGGAGACACCGCTTGATTTTGACTGGGAGGAGGCTATGGCCCGGCTGTCGACGCTGCCGCGCCAGCAGGAATGGGAGGACTATATGTCGGTGTTCCAGGCCGCCGGGCCTGGGCAGACCTCGGCTGAGAAATGGAAGCCGATGGAGCGCGTGTTCCACCTCTATGACGACTGAGCGCGGTCTTGCCGGCGTTTGTCAAAATGCCGGAATAATGGCATAAACAGTGCGTTTTTGCATAAAAATCATAGAAACCGCCGGATTTTTGTCCGGCGGTTTGCTTTTTTTAAGAATTATGCATACCTTTACGCATTGACAAGCGTGTTTATTCAAAAAGGGTGTGTCTTCCCGCTGGATTGCCGGCCTTTTTATCACATACCAATCGAATCTCTAAGTTTTTTAATCCAATATCTGCTATGAAGAGATCAATACTTGCGGCGGCTATTCTGGTCGCAGTGGCGGGTGTCCCGGCGTTGGTTGCCGGCGCGGGGGCTGTCAGTGCGGCGATGTCCGGCGGCCCGGTGAAGGCTCCGGTGATAACCGTGGAGCTTCCGATGGAGCTGACCCCTACCCAGGAGGAAATCAACCTGTTCACAATCCTTGACGCGAACGGCGACAACAAGAAGTTCGCCTACCGCTCGAACTTCGGCGGCCTGGTGTCGCCGTCGAACGACAAGATGGACTGCGACGACTGGGCGATAACCCCCGGGCTGCGGTTCACCGACGTGTCGTCGAACTACGAGCTGGCCTTCACGCTGACGCAGAATATGCGCGGCGATAAGTTCCAGTCATCCTTCGAGTTCTATATCGGCACATCCCCGACGGCCGAGGCCATGGCCACGAAGATCGGCGAGGTGAAGGATTTCTGGGTGGCGACAGCCAACAAGGATATGCCGCAGGCTGTGCAGTTCGCCGTCCCCGGTGAGGCGGGCGTTTATTATATAGGTATACGCTGCGTAACCCCGGCGATGCACGACGACATCAGCTCCTGGCCCGCGACATTCAAGAACATTTCTGTAAAGGCGATGGAGAGCAGCGCTTCGGCTCCGATGCAGCCGACAGACGCGGCGGTGACTCCGGGTGAGAACGGCGCGCTTTCAGCGACGGTGGCCTTCACCATGCCGACCACGGCGATGAACGGCAAGCCGCTCACCGCCTCCGGGCAACTGACGGCCACGATCGCGTCTCCCGCTGAGACCAAGACGGTCAAGGCCCTTCCCGGGGCGGCTGTCACAGAGACAGTCAAGACCAACCAGGGCGAAAACGCGCTGACTGTCAGGGTTGACGGCGCCATGGAGGGGGAACCTGTGCCCCTTAGCGTGTATACCGGCGTGGTGCTCCCGATGAGAATTCATGACCTCGCGGCGGTGCTGAGCCCCGACAATATGTCGATGACCCTCACATGGTCTCCTCCGACCGAGGGCAAGAACGGCGGGTATGTCGACTTCTCGAAGGTCGATTATGTGGTATATCTCAACGACGGCCCGGACGGCGATTACCGGGAACTGACCACCGTGGGCGCCACGCGCACATATACATATGCCATGGAGACCGGTGCGAAACTCCGCACTGTTAAGCTGAGGGTGCTCCCCCGCAACGCCGCGGGCGTCAGCGACGACACTACGGCCTGGATTGACCAGGATCCGGTATATGTCTCCGAGATGCTCGGAACGCCCTACGCCCTCCCGGCGATCGAGCGTTTCGACAACAAGGATATGAAATACACCCCGCTGACCATCCAGCGTCCCGGCGATTACGCGGGCAGGTGGATGATTGACGATCCTTCGGGTTGCGTTCCCGACGACAACCAGAGCGCCCTGATGGCCTACTCGCCTTTCGACGAGGGGGCTACGATGGGACGCGTGGCGCTCCCGAAGTTCTCCACCAAGGGGCTGGGCAACGTGGCTTTCTCGCTGAAGGCCATGCGCTATTCGCCGTATGCTACCAATATGGATGTTTACGCCCGCAACTACACCGAGGACCTGACGCTCCTGGGCACGATCAACTGCTCCGCCGGGACCGACTGGGTTGAGGTTTCCTTCCCCCTTCCGGCGCAGTTCCAGGGTAAGGACTGGGTGCAGTTCGTGATAGACGTCGACCTGGCCGACGTGGATTATGTATATGCCATAGACTCCTACAAGGTTGCCGTGTCGGCAGAGACTGACCTGGCCGTGCTTGACGTGGCTTCCGCCGAACCCCTCGTTGCCGGAAGCGCGGCCAAGATCACGGCGCGCCTGGGCAACCTCGGGTTCAACGCCGTGGCTCCCGTGCTGCGTTTCGCGGCTGAGACTCCCGACGGCGCTGTTGTCGCCCAGCAGGATGTCAACGTCGCCTCGATCGCCCTCGGCGAGGAGAAGGCGGTCGACTGGTCGTTCACTCCGCTTGCCGAACATATCGATGCGGAACTCACGGTCAAGGCCCGGATTATGACTGCCGACGAGGTCGCCTCCAACGACGAACTCGCGGCGAAGTTCCATGTGCGCCGTCCCGAGCTGCCGGTGATCACCACTCTCGCCGCCCAGTCGAATGTCGATGGCGGGGTGCTCCTGACATGGGAGGAGCCCGTGCTCAACAAGTCGCTCACCGAATCCTTCGAGCAGCTTGACGATTTCTATTACGGATCGGAAATGGGCGCTTTCACCGCCTACGACGGCGACGGCAAGAGCGTCTACAAGTTCGAGAACCAGGTGATGCCCAACGAGCAGCTCCCGAAAGCGTTCCTCGTTGTCAACGCCACCCGCGTGGGTGAGGGGCTTGAGGCCTATGCGGGCGACAAGTATCTGCTGGCAACCTGCCCGGAGATGATCGGCGGCCAGAAGCCCGACCCGGCCGACGACTGGCTGATTTCGCCCGAGGTTGTCGGCGGCAGCTATGTGTCGTTCTATCTGAACATTATCTCTGAAAAATATCCGGAGACACTCCGCGTCATGGCGTCTTCCACCACCGCTGATCCCGCGGCGTTCACGGAAATAACGACGATTCTCAAGCCACGCTTCGGATGGCAGCGCTATGAGTTCCGTCTCCCGGCCGATGCTAAGTATTTCGCTCTCAATTATGTCAGCCACGATATGTTCGGCGTGATGGTTGATGACGTCAAGTTCGTCTCCGCCACCGAACTTCACTCGGTTGCCAGATACAATGTCTACCGCGACGGCGCTCTGATAGGCAGCTGCGACGACAGTTCGTATGCCGATACCGGCGTTAATAAGGGTACGACCTACACCTACCATGTGACCACGGTCACCGAGGGCGAGTCCGTCAAGAGTAACGCCGCGACGATAACCTCCGGCGAGGTGGGGGTTGAGATGGTCGGCGTCGCCCAGGGTAGCGCGGCGGCCATTCCGGGCGGCATACGCGTCTCCGGAGCTGACGCTGTTGGCGTTTATTCCCTTTCCGGCGTGGCGGTTTACGAGGCATCGCTCGGAGGAACCACTGCCGAGATACCACTTGCGCCCGGCCTCTACATCGTGACCCTCGACGGCCGCGCCGTCAAGCTCCCCGTAAGGTGACGGGCTGAAGGCAGAACTAATATCTTTTTTATGCGTCCCTACGATTTTGCGTTTCTCGACACTATCCGCTTCAATCACATCGCTTAAACGAAAAGAGCCGCCCGGCAATTCCGGGCGGCTCTTTCCCTTATTTCAGGAGCTGCTCCTGTGTGCGTGTTTCGTGTCGTATCAGATTAGGTGTGTCGTTATTCCACGATTACTTTCGTGCTTTCGGGCGGGTTGCCGGGGATGTTCACAGTGACGATGTTGAGCCCCCGGGGCATCGCGGATGACGGTATGGTCGCTGTGCCCTCTCCCGCGGCGATGCTCCCCCGGTATACGCCGCGGCCCGATATGTCGGTCACGCCGAACGTTGCCTCGGAATCCTCGGTCTCGACGGTGATGGTCTCGCCGCGATGCGCCGCGGTGGGGTAGACGCGTGTCTTGATCGGTGCGGCGGCTTGGCGCAGGCCGGCTCCGTTGTCGGTGATTTCATACATTAAGGTGTAGGAGGCTGCGGACTGCGGCTTTTTGAGGTTGCAGCTGAGGTACTTCTTTCCCCCGATCATAATTAGCGACATGAAATTGCTTTGCCAATCCGCGTAATATGGGTCGGGGAACTCGATTGACTGCAACTCGGTTCCGTTTTCGCCCACTACCTTGAAGCCGGTGATTGAGGGGGAGTTGCTCCATTGGCGGTCAATCTCATAGTAGAGGCCTCCTATGCAACGCGGGCTGTAAGGCCAGTATGAGATTTTTTCCTCGTATGTGGGCGTTAAGTATTCGACCCCGGCATCTGTATTGAACAGCGTCTGCGTGGCCGAGGCGTTTCCTATGGATGTCGCCCCGGAGTCATAGTCGAAAATGTCAAAGCAGATTAACTGGGGTGTCGCCTCATAAGCTATGCGCTGTGGGTCGCCTTCATGAGGTTGTGTGATTTCAAACGACGGGGTGCCCCCGCATCTGACCTCTATAAGGCTGGCCGGGTTGCCGTTCTGCGAGGGGGTGTATATGAAATACCTTGTCGCGAGCTGGGCTTCTTGGATTGTTCCCCCCTCTGCGTCTGTGATGCTTGGGAACGTTTGATAGGAGTAGGGGCCGGTCCAGTTTATCCTGAGGATTCCGTTGTCATATTCTTCTCTATCGTTCTCGACCTTGAATCCGTAATGGTTTGGAAGTATGTTGTTGCGGTATTCGTAATATTCATCAAGAGAGATACCGTCCTGCTCCGGGACGTAAGTGCGTTCCGTTTCCGACCATCTGAGGATTCCGATGTCGGTGGAGCGCAAGATACGAAACATCAGCGGATAGTCGCTGAGTTCTATGTGGCGGATTTGCTTGAGGTTTCCGTCAAACAGCCGGATATATCCTCGGTCTGAGTCGTCGTATGTGGGATTGTATGCGAACGATAGCATGCTTTTGCCGTCGTATGCGAAGCGGGCCGGAACATAGCTGTTTGTCGCGCCGGGCTGAACCGGGGTTTGGTTGATTTCCCCGGCGTACCCTTTGAAGATGGCTGTCGCGGCGAGTGCCGCGCAGAGTGTCAAAGTGCGGTGGTGTCTCATATCTGCTTGATTGAATGTTTTGGTTGTATGTTTTGGATTGGCTTGGTTGAAATACGCATATGACGCGGCTCCGTACCCGCGAGCCGTTGTTTCGGGCTTCTGGGTACGGATGTCGCGGAATCCGCTGTTTCTGTGATGGGTAAAATAATTCCCGTCTTTGGCATGGAATCAAACGGCATTAAAGACGCGTGGCCGCCGCCATGAGGGGCGCGGCGCGTGTCGCAGTTGATTCCGCAAGACGGGACGCGGAGTTGTGTCGTGTTCGCATCGGGCGGTCGCGCAGCCGGTGCCGGGAGGAGAGCCGTCCCATCCCTTTCAGAGCCTCGGCTCCGAATTGCCGTGGGGATGTAGCCTCCCGTCCGCCGCTGCCGCCTTTTTTTGTCTATGGCTGCTGCGAGCGGTTGCGTTGCGAAGTTCGCAAAATAAATCGGAATGGGGAAATTTCCAGGCGTGAAAAATGCGGGGATCGCATTAAAACAACTAATGGCAGTCGACCCGTTGGCCAGAATGGATTAATTCTACCAATATCTTTTTGATTTATATGAGTGTGAACCTTTTCTTTTGATATATTATATAATAATGTGTGATGCCGGCGCGGGGTCGGTTGAATGTTAAAAACGCGTTAAAAATCGCCGTGTCGGCGAACTTTTTCCCGTAAAGATTTTGCGGTTTTGGGAGGAAGTGGTAACTTCGCGGACGCTTTCGGGAAGGAAGCGGGCGGCGGAGGCCGCCGCGGGGCGCCGCCCCGCGCGTTTCCCGATCCGCCGGCGTCAGGCCGGCGGGGGGGGTGACGAAAAAAAACTTCCGAAAAGTTTTGGCGGTTCCGGAAAAATCCGTAACTTTGCAGAGTTTTTCGGCGCTTCCCGAGCGGGAGCCACCCGGAGAGGACATTGAAAGATTTACAATAGACAAGTTTGAGAGTAGTACGAGAGCAAGTCCCCTTCCGGGGACGCTTCCGGAAATTCCGAAGAGACGATACAGGAAAAAGTGACAGCGATAATCCGACATCGGCGGCCGGGCGGACGCTTCCCGCGGCGGTTTCTACAACAGATTCTGAAAAGAAGACAATACAAGATACCGACAACGAAGAGTTTGATCCTGGCTCAGGATGAACGC
>CAJTRT010000079.1 GCA_910579105.1 uncultured Muribaculaceae bacterium
ACTTGGCTCCTCGGAGCCGTTAACAAATTCTCAAAAAATAACCGAAGTATTGTTTTAACAATAAGGCATGTTTTTATATTCCTGCGGCCGAGATTGGTTTTCTCGGCGCGATTGATTAACTTTGACAATCCAAAGAGGTCTTCCCGGCAATTCCCGGAGATTACACCGGCATCCGGGGGCGAGACTATGGTTGTACGGACGCGGCGTGCCGCGTAATATCTGGCTTGAGGCTGCGTATGCGGGTTTGATTCCACCGTGGATTATGGATTCCCGCCATATGCGCGAGAGCCGTAGGCAGCCATGAACGTGTGCCTGTCATACGCGGCACGCCGCGTCCGTACAGCCTGCTAAAATGCGATATGATATAAAACAGAAGATATGAAGATTGTGAATTTTGCCGAGCGACATTCGCTCATCAGCCAGTATATGGCCGAGCTGCGCGATGTGAACGTGCAGGCCGACATGCTCCGCTTCCGCACCAACCTGCGCCGCATAGGGCAGATCATGGCCTATGAGATAAGCCGCACACTTTCCTACCGCGAGAAGCGGATCCAGACCCCGCTGGCCGAGGCCGAGGCCGACGTGATCGACACAAAGCTGGTGCTCGCGACGATTTTCCGCGCGGGGGTGCCGTTCCACCAGGGTTTCCTCGACTATTTCGACCACGCGGAGAACGCGTTCGTGTCGGCCTACCGCAAGTACAAGGAGAAGGAGAATTTCGATGTGTGCATAGAGTATCTCGCCTCCCCCCTGCTCGACGGCAAGACGCTCGTGCTGGCCGACCCGATGCTCGCCACCGGGGCTTCCATGGAGCTGAGCTACCGAGCCTTGCTGACCAAGGGCACCCCCGCCGAGATACATGTGGCCTCGGTGATCGCGTCGCAGAAAGCGGTGGACTATATCGCGGAGCATTTCCCGGCAGACAGGACAACGTTGTGGATAGGGGCGGTGGATCCAGAAATCAACGCCCACTCCTACATAGTGCCCGGCCTCGGCGACGCCGGTGACCTTGCCTACGGCACGAAAGACTGACCGTCGCGGGACTTTGGCGGTTCCCGGCTCTACAAGATGGCCGGGTGCCGGTGACAGGGATATGACGACGAAGGCCCGCCGATCGGCGGGCCTTCGCTGTTTTTAGGGTCGAGTTTTGATTTAGAGGGCTACCTTGGTAACCTTGTTGCCCTGGCGGCGGATGAAGATGCCGTTGGCGGGTTCAGCGACGCGGATGCCCTGGAGGTTGAAGTACTCTGCGGCAGCGTTGCTGTCGGCGGCGACGTTCTCAACGCCGGCGTCACCGGTAACGGTGACCAGTTCGGGAGCTTCGGCGAGAACGGTCACCTGTTTGCCGTCGGCGGGAGCCTCATAGCCGGGGAGCTTGGAAACGGGAACGACCGATACCTCGCGGACGTACACGGGCACGTTGCGGCTGCAGGAGAGGCCGGCAGCGTTCCAAAGGAGGCTGATGTAGTAGCCATCGACGTCGAGGTTGCTGACGAACTCGTAGACATACCATCCGGGGTTGGTCCAGAACTCATCGTTGGAAGTGCCGATTTCGGGGTAGTCGGGGGTGTCCTGGTCGGAGTCGTCCATAAGTTTCACGCTGAAAGGCTTCTTGCCGTCGCCCGCGGTGTACCATGTGTTCTCGACGCCGGTGACGTCGGTCTTCAGAACCACGCGGATGCGGCAGGGTTCACCTACCTGGGGCAGGGCGAAGTTGAAGTTGCCGTACGCCCACCACGCGTTTGCCTGCATGACAACCGCGTACTGGCCCTCGGCGGGATAGTTTACAGCGGGGCATACGGCGAGGCATGATTCCGGTGTGTCCAGAGCGCCGGGAACCGGGTTCTCGATCTGGGAGAAGAACATGCTGGTGTAGCCGAGGTTGAGGTCGAAGATGGCCTGGCCTTTGAGAGCCTCGTAGGGATACTGGCCGTATTTCTCGCCATCAGCCTTTGTGACGTTCCATTCGAACACGCCGGGTTTGAAGTCGTAGGAGAACGCTTCGCCTTTCGCGAAGTTCTGGGCGGAGGCGCTTACTGCCACGAGGGCCGCGCCGAGAAGGAGTAGATTCTTCTTCATGTTTTTAATTAAGTTAATGAAATTTGGTTTAGGGTAAATAAACGATTATGTTAGTTCTTATTGCCCGCGGGGAGTAAGCGGGGAACCGCCGCGCCAGTTCCGCCGTCGGGCGGGGCTGGCGCGGGGTCGGTGGGTTTAACGTTTGATGTTGGGGTTCTTCTCGACTTCCGTGGGGGGATAAACCTGGTAGATCGAGTTTTCGCCGTTCCAGCTGGGAGCCACCTGCATGTTCTCCGGCATCACGAGGTCGTAGCCGAGCTCGTAGGTGTAGGGGATGTTGCGGTATTTCGGGCGCGGGTTCCCTTCCTCGAAATATTTCTCCTCCTTGTAGGAGTGGGTGATGGTGCCTTTGGGGACGATTACCTTGAGCTGTGGGCCGTTGCGGTATTCCCAGTTGGCCTCGAGGCGCTCTGTGCGGAACTCGTCGGAGCGCTTGGAGCAGAGTGCCAGGGGGTAGCCGGCGACTTCGTATCCGTGCTCGAGATAGCCCTGCTCTGCGAGGTCGGTTATCGGCGCTGGGTTGTCGTAGGCGCGCGCCATCACCTCGGTGAGGGCCGCGGTGGCCTCGGAGGTGTGTTTGCCGGAGCGTCCGGCGGCCTCGGCGAACCAGCAGTAGACCTCGGCCAGGCGGATCACACGGTGGGTCTGGGGATATGACTGGAACGTGGTCGTGGTCTTCGAGTAGTCGTATGGGGCTATGATGGCGTTGCCGTCAGCGTCGGCGTTGATCGAGAACGGAGAGAACATCGGGTGGTATACCTGCACGTAGGCGTTCTTCTTGTCGGCATCGTAGGGCTGCTCGTCCTTGGTCGCCCACCAGCTCACGCAGAGAGGGCTGCCGTCGGAGGTGGAAACACCGTAGAGGCGTATCTGCGGGTCATAGACCGCGCGCTTGCGGGGACCTTCGGGGAAGTCGGCCCAGAAGTGGCGCTCGCCGATGAAGTCGCCCCACCCGCCGTTGAATTGTGAGAAGCGGTGGCTCAGGGGGAACTGCGAGGTGTATACTCCTGACGATCCCATCATGCCCGGGCTGTCGTAGTATGACACTCCGACAAGCATCTCGGACGCGAAGTTGTCGGCGATGCTGTAAACCTGGTTCCAGTTGGGGAGGAGCTGGTTGGGATATGTTCCGTTCTTCACGCCGGTATAGATTTCCAGCCCCTTGTCGGCGGCTTTCTCCCAGTATTCGGTCTTGTGGAGGGGATATCCGGCGAGGTTCATGTAGACTGCCATCTGCAAGGCTTTCAGAGCCTGGTCAGTGACCCATGTGCTCATCTCGCCGACGAAGCCCAGACCGTCCTTGCGGAGGCCGCTGTAAGTGGCCGGGAGATTGCATTTGCCGGCGTTCTCGAGATCGCTGAGAATGTTGTTGTAGACTCCCTCGACGGAGGTCATGGGAGTGGAGTTGTTGTCGGGGGTGTTGTGGAGGTTCACCGGTAGCGGGCCGAACACGCGCACCAGGCGGAAGTAAGCGTAGGCGCGCCAGAAGTAGGCGTTGCCTTTGCCGATGTTGATGTCCTGTGCGGAAGCCTTGCACTTGTCGGCGTTGTCGATGATGAGGTTGGCGGCCTGGATTATGTTATAGGTCATGCTCCACAGGTCGTTGACGCCCTTGAAGTCAGACGGATCCTCGTAAGCGTCGGCCGAGAGGTACGGGCCCTTGTTGGAGCCGGTGACGGAAGTTATGTCGCTTCCCTGGCAGTCGACGATGAAGGGGTTGGTGTGTCGCTGGCCTGCCTGCACGTTGTAGTACAGGGCGTTTACCGCCAGTGTCAGGTCGTTCTCGGTCTCGAAGAAGTTTTCCGTGACGAGCCGTCCCTTCGGATCCTCGGTCAGGAAGTCGTTGCAGGAGGAGAGCACAGCGCCCGACAGTGCGAGGAGTGCCCCTGCGGCTATGATATATCTGTTTGTTTTCATTTCAGTGTCGGATGATGTGATCAGAAGTTAAAGCGGACGCCGGCAGTGTAGGTGCGGGGCGCGGGAGCGGTGCCCAGGTCTATGCCTTTCTGCCATTCCACATCGCCGTAGGAGAGCGAGGCTGGGTTCACGCCCTTGTAGTTCGTGATAGTGAAGAGGTTCTGTATGGAGAAGGAGAGGCGTATGTCGGCGAAGCGGGTCCACTTGCGGGGGAACTCGTAGGCCAGCGATATGTTCTCCAGGCGCCAGTAGTCGGCTTTCTCTACCCACTTGTCGGAGGCGGCGTTGTAGAAATTGTTCTGGTACTTCGAGGGATCGGCCATGGTTTTTCCGACTTCGTCGAGCCAGGTGGGGTCGGTGACGAACTTGGAGTTGCCGTACATTGTGTTCATCGCGAACCGGAGGGCGTTGATGCGCTCGCCGCCGAAGGATCCGTTGAAGAACACGTTGAGGCTCCAGTTTTTCCAGGTGACGGTATTGTTCCATCCGAGGGTGAATGTGGGGCTGGAGTGGCCTATCACCTCGCGGTCGTCGGCCGAGGGGGTGGCGGTCTTGTTGCCGTCCTTGTCGTAGTACATGTCCTGGCCTGTCTCCTTGTTGATGCCGGCCCAGCGGTAGCCGTAGAATGTGCCTATCGGCTCTCCTTCCTTGACGATCATGGCGTCAGACATGATCGACATCGTGTTGCCCGAGTAAAGCACCGGCTCGAGGGCTGTGAGTTTCTCGACCTTGTTCTTCATCCAGGACCCCTGGATGCCTGTCGACCAGTTCCAGTCGCGGCCCTGTATGATGGTGGCGTTGATGCCCAGGTCGATACCCGTGTTGGATACCTCGCCGGCGTTGATGAAGTACTTGGCTCCGCTGAGGTAGTAGGGGGGGGTGGTGCTCAGGAGCGCGTCGGAGGTGCGCTTGTAGTACCAGTCGAAGGTGAAGTCTACGCGTCCGTTGAGGAAAGCGGCGTCGATGCCGACGTCAAACTGCTTGGTCTTTTCCCATTTGAGGTCGGGGGTGGGCATCTTGTTGGACCACATGCCGGGCACGGGGGTCTTGTCGCCGTAGTAGGTCGTGGTCTGCGACAGCAGTTCGAGTGTCTCGTAGGGCGATATGTCCTGGTTGCCGATTATACCGAAGCTGGCGCGGAGTTTGAGGTTGCTGAGGATCGGGTTGATCGACTGCATGAATTTCTCGTTCGAGATCGTCCAGGCAAGGGCGACTGAGGGGAAGTAGGCCCACTTGTTGTTTTGCAGGCGCGAGGAGCCGTCGGCGCGGAACGTTACGGTGGCCATGTAGCGGTTGTCGTAGTTGTATATGGCTCGAGCCACGGCCGACATCAGGGTCCATTTCGAGTAACTGTTGGAAGCGCCCTTTGTCTGGGCCAGGCCGACGTTCCACCATCCTACCGATTCAGTGAGGAGGCCGGATCCGGAGATGCCGATGTTTCGGTTGGTGGAGCTTGTTGCTTCCCAGACGGCGGTGGCCGTGAGGTTGTGCTTCTCGTTGAAGGTGCCTATGTATGTCAGGTTGTTGGTCGATTGCAGGAGCCAGCGGTTGCCGTTGGAGTTCGACATGCTGGGAGTGCAGCCCGGGTAGCGCGACGACGGTGACATCCCGTAGTTGTAGGAGTTGTAGTAGTCGATGCCGTTGGAGGTGGTGAAGGTCAGGCCTTTGACGATGTTGAACCGGAGGTCGATATGGCCGTTCACAATGTCACGGCGGCGTTCGTTGGGGTTCACCAGCTCACCTACCGGGGAGTACATCGACGAGTTGTAGGGGTCGGTGTTGTATGTCTTCGTCCCGGGAAGGTACATGCTCATTGTCGGCGAGTATGTGAAGGCCGCCCAGACGGGGCCGGTGAGCGTGCTGCTGAACTCGCCGATGCCGTGGCCGTTACCATGGGAGAGATTCACGTCGGCGGTGACTGAGAGCCACTTGGTCAGCTCGGCCTGTATGTTGGCGCGGGCGGCGAAACGCTCGTAGGATGAGTATTCGAGCACGCCGTTCTCCTTCATATAGTTGGCGGATATGTAGACCTGCATGCCCTCGGTGCCCTTGGAGAACACCAGTTTGTAGTTCTGCGAGTTGCCGGTGCGGAATATCTCGTCAACCCAGTCGATGCCGGGATCCGAGCCGTCGAGGTAGGGCTCCATGTCGGTCTCTGTGGCCGGCCCGTATTTCATGAGCGCGTTGGCGTATTCCTTGGTGCTCATGACCTTGGGAAGGTGCGAGGGTTTCGACCAGCCCCAGGAGGCGTCGAAGGTGATCTTCGTCTCCCCCTTGTGGCCGCTCTTGGTGGTGATGATCACCACGCCGTTGGCGCCGCGGGAGCCGTAGATGGCTGTCGAGGAGGCGTCTTTCAGAATCTGCATCGAGGCCACGTCCTCGGGGTTGATGCCGTCGAGGCCTGACTCGCGCACGAGGCCGTCAACGACGTAGAGGGGCTCGTTTGACTTGTTGATGGAGTTGGTGCCGCGTATGCGTATCTTCGGCGAGCCGCCGGGGACACCAGAGGGAATAACGTTCACGCCGGAGACGCGGCCCTGGATGGCGTCGCCAACGGCGAGGATCGGCTGCGCCTGGAACGACTTGCTGTCGAGCACGGAGACGGAGCCGGCGAGGTCGGCCTTGCGGACCACGCCGTAGCCGACGACCACCACTTCGTCGAGGGCGGCGGTGTTGTCGGCGAGGATGATGTCGACATGGGAGTAGGAGTCAACCTTTACGGATTTTGCCTCGTATCCGATTGACGATACCTTGATGGTGGCCGGGAGCTGCTTGACGGCGAGCGAGAAGTTTCCGTCGATGTCTGTCGAAGTGCCGACCGACGAGTTCTCGACAATGACCGTGGCTCCGATCACGGGCTCGCCCGCGGGGTCGGTCACAGTGCCGGTGACGTTCTGGCCGTAGGCAGCGAAAAGCCCGCACGGGAATATCCAGAGCATCATCAAAAATAGTAACCTGAATTTGTTCATGGTCACTACTGTCCACTAAAAATGGACGGGGTTAAAAATTAAATAAATTCGGTTCA
>CAJTRT010000080.1 GCA_910579105.1 uncultured Muribaculaceae bacterium
TGAAAAAGGAACTGATGACAATCGGCGCGGCGTGCGCCGCCACTCTCGCCATATTCGCCGCGAGCGACCGTATCGACATATTCGACAAGACCGGTAACTTTGTCTCCCTGATGGTTGACGACGTGCAGGAGGTGACGGTGGGGAAAGCCGCCGGCGAAGACGGGTATAGTTCCGTGAACGTTATCACCGCTTCCGGAACCAAAACACGCGCGATCGCCGATATGGGCGACTTGAAGTATACTCCGGTGGATTATGACAAGGCCAACGAGATCACGATGTCGCACGCTCCGAACGCGAAGGTGGTGCTCCTTGACTGGCGCAACAACACCGACTACTTCGGGGAGGCGCAGATCGATCCCACAAAGCCGGCCGACTGGCGCGGCTGTCCCCCTGACTTGAATCCCCATTTCCTGATCGAGACCGACAAGGGGTTCGCCTCGGAGTTCGCGGTCAAGGGAATGTACTCAGGGAAGGTCTACACCGATAACCCGAACTTCATTTTCTGGAGCCTGGCCGATATGAACCTTCTCGGAATCGACTCCTATTCGTTCGACATGCCGTTCGAGCCGGTGGAAATCAGCGTCACCTCTGTTGAGCTTGAAACTTACAAGGGTAAGGAATTCCTCGGCAGTTACACGGGCTTCCTTCTGTCTCCCGGCAGCGCCCGCATAGCCCGCAAGGTGCCGGCAACCCTTGCAGCCGAGTTCCGGGCCAATGGGACTTACGTCATGAAGAGCACCGACGACAACGAGTTTGACTTTCTTGACCTCTTCGATTACGACGAGGAGAAGAATACTTTCGCGTATGTGCCATATTCCGGGCGCCCGGTCAACCCCATCGACCTTGAGGTCAAGACCGGTGTGACGGGCGGTTTTGCCGAAGGCGGTCTGTTGTTCGCGACGTTCCACGACTTGCTGGAAGACAAGCCGGATAACAACGTCCACTATTTCGCCGCGAAAGGCGAGTGTGAGTTCTCCGTGGCGTCGGCCAATGAGTACGGCAACCACCTGCTCATGCAGGCTGTGCCAGCGGACGGCGGCTCAACGCGCTGGTTTTATGTGCAGAACTACGGGGCAATCTATACCGAGGTGGCCATGGAGTTCAGTTTCGGCAGCGACATCGGCGCGAACTGCACGGCGTTTGCTGTTTCCGGAGGCGAGAAACTCTTCAAATATGACTACAAGGGTTCCGGATATGATCCCGTGTTCACGTTCCGCGGCGACGAGTACGGCACTTACGCCGGGGCAGCCGGAGCGCTCGCTCTTGACGGTTTCGATTCCTGTACACTGGGCGGAGCGGATGCCAAATACGCTGTCAACGGCGGCCTGGCCAGTGTGACAATCGATGGAGACACGCGCCTTTTCGTGCTCGACCGCGAGGCAAAGACATATGCCGAGATGGTTGCCGATGTCTGGAACGGGCAGCCTCAGTATACCAAGACCGACGCTCTTGGCGCATATGGCGGCATGCAGGAGAACAGCGGCAACTCTATGCGGATCGATTTCGACAAGGACTTTGCCGGGGCCGACGAGCCTGGAACCGCCTGCGTGCGTTTTACCGTGGCCCGTAACGACGGGTTCGGGAACGGCACAAGCGAGATGGTGGCAAGTTCAGGCAAGTATGTCTATAACGCCGCTTCCAAGACCGTGATTATAACTAACCTGTATATGGGCACCTCCGCGACAGCCTCCGGCCGCCGCAACCTCGTGCTGAAAGTTTCTGATGATATGCTGTCGATGTGGATCGACGATTCTGAGGAGGCCCGTGTCTACGGCTCCGGCCGCGACGGGTCATACCTGCTGACCGGCGCCGTCAACACCATGACCGCCCCGGCACCGGCCCCCGCCGTAGAACTCGCCCCGAAATACACCGCCACCCACAATGTTCTGTATATGGGAAGCCCGATGGGAACGGCTGTGACGACAGTGACCATCAATGCCGACAACACGTCGACGCTGAGTGTCATGATGAGCACTACGGAGTTGTGCGATCAGACGGTGGCTTACGAGCTATCAGGCAACACTCTGACGCTCAAAGATGTCTCTACCTATACCCTGGAGAGCTTCGTTCCCAAGGAAGCCAAGACCGACCTGGTGTTTACCGTTGGCGACGACGGAGCGCTGACGACCGAACAGGTTCTCGGTTGTAGCGCCATGGGCGGAGTGATGGATATAGAACTTTCTTCCGCGCCCTTGGTTCCCGAAGCCGGGACTCCCGCCGTACAGCTTGCGCCGAAATATGCCGCCACCCACAATGTGCTGTATATGGGAGGCCCGATGGGAACGGCTGCGACGACATTGACCATCAATGCCGACAACACGTCGACGCTGACTGTCATGATGAGCACGACGGCGTTGTGCGATCAGACGGTGGCTTATGAGCTTTCAGGCAACACGCTGACCCTCAAGGATGTCTCGACCTATGCCCTGGAGAGCTTCGTCCCCAAGGAATCCAAGACCGACCTGGTGTTTACCGTTGGCGAGGACGGAACGCTGACTTCCGGCCAGACCCTCGGGTGCAGCGCGATGGGTGGTGTGATGGATATCGCGCTGTCTTCCGCACCACTGGTTCCTGCGGAATAAATACTTGCGGCCCATGCTAACGGCAGGCTCCGTGTCGAATTTCGACACGGAGCCTGTTTATCATATATCATATGCGCGGGGCGGTTACTGATGCCGGCGCGGGTTGGCTGGGAACCAGCCCTTGCGGACGCGCTCGCGCTGCTCGGAGACTTCCTTTATGCTCCAGAATGACGAAAACGCGGTCACTGCCAGGAGGCACGACAGGAACCCGGAGGTCAGCAGGGCGGCTGCCGAGGCAGCCACGCCCAGCACGGCGAAGGCCCATTTGACCTTCTGGCCGAAATAATACTCTCCCTTTATGACGAGCGGGTGGAACAGCCCGATGATGACGAAGGTACAGGCCCCCAGGGCCAGTCCCTCCCAGTTGAGGTGGTTCAAATCCATAATAAAGGTAATTAATGGCAAAGTTAGCTATTCCATACTGAAATTACGGTGTAAATTCTCCCGGTGGGGTGGTTTTGGCGTGTTTTTTTGGTTTATGTGAAATATTGTTGCTATATTTGGCGGTGTTTTTGCGCCCGTGCCCTGCGGGGTCGCGGGCTTTGTGCCCAACTATAACTTATTATTCCCTTTTATGGAAATCTCTCAGCAGGACCTCGTTCCCGAAAATCAGGACGAAGCCTTAAAGATCCCCGAGGTCGCTCCCGAGACAGTCGAAGCGACTGAAACCTCTGCGAATACCACTGAAACAGCCATGTCAGACAGGCCTGACGGCGATGCTCCGCTCGAAGTGGAGGCCGAAATGGCCGAGGCTCTGGATGCCGCCGATGCCGAACGTGGTGCCGAGCCGCGGCAGCCAGAAAAGGCCCGCCCGGAACTGCGCACCAAGGAAGAGGTGCTCGCCGCATTGAAAGAGCTCGCGGAGCAGGATGCCGCACGCATCGGCCGCGACGATATGGCATATCTCAAACAGCGGTTCTACGCGCTCCACAACGCCGATGCCGAGGCACAGCGCGACGCGTTTGTCGCCGAGGGGGGCGCCATCGAGGAGTTCAAACCCGCGCTTGACCCCGCGGAAGAGGAGTTCAAGGCCCTGCTGGGCGCCGTGAAAGAGAAGAAGGCCGCGCTGCTTGCCGCCGAGGAGGCCGCGAAGGCAGAGAACCTCACCCGAAAGCAGGCCCTGATCGCCGAGCTTAAACAGCTTTCGGAAGATGCCGACAACGCCAACCGCGCTTTCCCCCGCGTCAAGGAGATCCAGGCCGAGTTCAAGGAAATCGGCGAGGTTCCAGCCACGGAGGCCACCGACCTGTGGAAAGAGTTCCAGGGAACCGTCGAGCAGTTCTACGACCAGCTCAAAATAAACAAAGACCTCCGCGACTACGATTTCCGCAAGAACCTCGAGCTGAAGACCCTTCTCTGCGAGGAGGCCGAGAAACTTGATCAGGAGGAGGACATCGTGCTTGCGTTCAAACGTTTGCAGAATTTCCACGATGAATGGCGCCAGACAGGCCCGGTAGCCAAGGAGATGCGCGACGAGATCTGGAACCGTTTCAAGGACGCTTCCTCTGTGATCCGCAAGAAATACCAGGCTTTCTTCGAGGAACGCAAAGCCCGCGAGGAGGCCAACGAGAAGGCCAAGACCGAGATATGTGAGCGCGTCGAGGCTCTTGATTTCGACAATATAAAATCATTCTCCGGCTGGGACGAGATGACCAAGGTCATCCTCCAGGCGCAGAAAGACTGGAAAGAGCTGGGCTACGCGTCCCGCAAGGCCAACAACGCCCTCTTCGCCCGGTTCCGCTCCGTGTGCGACCGCTTCTTCACCCTCAAGGCCGAGCGTTACCGCGCCATGAAGGACGAGCTGCAGGCCAACCTCGCCAAGAAGACCGCCCTCTGCGAGAAAGCCGAGGAGCTGAGCCTGTCGACAGACTGGCGCAAGACAGCCGACCAGCTCGTGGCCTTGCAGAAGGAGTGGAAGACCATCGGCACCGTGCCGCGCAAGCACTCCGACGCCGTCTGGCAGCGTTTCCAGAAGGCATGCGATTCCTTCTTCGAGAACCGCAAGAAGAACCTCAGCGAGTCGCGCTCGGCTGAGGAGGCCAACCTCGCGCAGAAGCGCCAGGTGATAGCCGATCTCAAGGCAATACCGGCCGACATGCCCCGCAACGAGGCCATGCCCAAGGTAAAAGAGCTCCAGGCGAAGTGGAACAGCATAGGCCATGTCCCTTTCCGGGAAAAAGACAAGGTGTACGACGAGTACCGCGCCGTGTGCGACGCGTTCTATAACCGCGAGGGCGACCGCGGCGACCGCGGCATGTCGCGCTTCGAGGACGTGATCAAAGAGATCGGTGCTGACCAGCAGAAACTCTACCGCGAGCGCGAGCGCGTGCAACGCGCCTGCGAAATCAAGCGCAACGAGCTGAAAACCTACGAGAACAACCTCGGGTTCCTTTCCTCCAAGAGCAAGGCCGGCGATTCGATGGTGCGCGAGATGGAACGCCGCATCCAGCGCATCAAGGACGACCTCGCGGCCACCGAGGCCAAAATAAAGCTCATCGACGAAAAGCTCAAAGGCTGACCAAACCACATACTTATGACCGAAGAAGAACAGAGACGTCTTGCCGCCGACACCGACGGGCTGGCGGCCTACGAGCATATCGCCAACCATGTCAGCACCATCGACGAGGCCGACCTGGCCATGGTGATCGACAGGATAGAGGAGGTGGATATAAACGGCCAGTTCGCCGTGAGCGCGGCCCGCTACCTTTTCGCGACCGACAGCGAGCGGTTTGCCGGCGCGGTGAACAGGCTGATAGCCATAGGTATAGAAAAAGACCGCGACCGCGCCTACATAGGCTCGCTGCTGCAAAGCATCTACGGGGCCGACTATGCCGCCCGAGCTGCCGAGCTGTCGGCATCCGACGATAACTTCCGCCGGATATACAAGCGTCTTTACAACCAGTCACCACTCTGAGCAGTCGTGGCTGAGAAGAAACGATTATGAAAAAATCAGTAATGTGGGCTGTTGTCGCCGTCTGCGTTCTCGCGGCCGGTGCCGTGGCTCTCGCGACAGCCAAAAAGAAATCTACCGTAATGACCGACAAACCCAACGCCGCCGCGCAGGCGGTTCCCGGCGATGCCATCGTCGATATAAAGACCACCGCCGGCGACATCCAGGTGCGCCTGTTCGGCGACACCCCCAAGCACCGCGACAATTTCCTGAAACTCGCCAAGGAGGGGTTCTATGACGGCGTGCTTTTCCACCGCGTCATAAACGAGTTCATGGTGCAGACCGGTGACCCGGAATCGAAGAACGCCCCCGCCGGCAAGATGCTCGGCGCGGGCGGCCCTGGCTACAATATTGATGCTGAAATCGTCTATCCGAAGCACTTCCATAAGTACGGCGCTCTCGCGGCCGCCAGGCAGGGCGATCAGGTAAACCCCCAGCGCCGCTCGTCAGGTTCGCAGTTCTATATCGTGACCGGCAAGACCTATAACGACTCCACTCTCGCCCAGCTCGAGGCGCGCGCACAGCAGATGCAGATCAAGGAGATTTTCGACCGGCTCGCGTCGGAGCGCCGCGACTCGATTATGAATATGCGCCGCAACCGCGACATGATGGGATTGCAGGCATTGCAGGACGAGCTTATACGAATGGCGCAGACAGAGGCCCAGGCGCACCCCGCGCTTCTCACTGCCGAACAGCGCGAAGCCTACAAGACTGTCGGAGGCGCTCCGCATCTCGACGGACAGTATACCGTGTTCGGCGAGGTGGTGAAGGGTCTTGACGTGGTGAAGAAAATCGAGACCGCGCCCACCGGGGCCAATGACCGCCCGACTGAGGACGTGCGCGTCGTTTCAATGAAGGTCGTGAAAGAGTGAAAGACGTAACCCGGTTCGCGCTGGCCAACGGTCTGAGGGTTGTGCACCACTATAATCCCGGTGCCGCTATGGCGATGGTCGATGTCCTGTACGACGTCGGCTCGCGTGACGAGCGCCCTGACCGCACCGGGATGGCACACCTTTTCGAACACCTTATGTTCGGCGGCTCGGTCAACGTCGCCGACTTCGACGGGGAGCTGCAGCGTGCCGGGGGTATGTCGAACGCGTGGACTTCGCAGGATTTCACCAACTTCTACGACATATTGCCATGCGGCAACATCGAGACGGCCTTGTGGCTCGAGAGCGACCGCATGCTGTCGCTCGCTTTTTCCGAAAAGGCGTTGCGGGTGCAGCGTTCCGTTGTGGTAGAGGAGTTCAAGCAAGCCTGCCTGAACCGTCCTTACGGCGATATGGAGCACCACCTGAAATCATTGTGCTACCTGGAACATCCCTACCGTTATCCTGTGATAGGTAAGGATTTCAGCCATATAGAGGGGGTGTCGCAGGAT
>CAJTRT010000081.1 GCA_910579105.1 uncultured Muribaculaceae bacterium
GAGGGAAGAGAGGAGGGGACAGAGGAGGAAGCTCGGCTTCGCCTCGCCACGGTGAGGAGGGAGAGGGATTCAAGGGACGGGGGAGGGAGGGGGCTTCAGGGAGCGGGGAGGCGGGAGTCAGACGGTGAGGTAGCGGAGGAGTTCGTTGGCGCGGTCCATGGCGCGGCGGCGGGAGAGGTCGTCCTCGGGGAAGAGGGTGTGGATCGTCTCGTAGCCGTAGCGCTCCAGGGAGCGGGCCACGGCGGAGCCGGCGTCGGAAGGGACGCGGAGCATCACCACCAGTCTGCCGTCGGGGTCGCGCATAGGGGTGACCGACAGGGCGAGGAGCTGCGCGTCGCAGTCCTCGACGGCGCGCGCCATGCGCGAAGCGCTGTATTCGCCGGGGGGTACAGCCATGAGCAGCTCCGCCGCGTCGGTGTCAGGCGCGAGGAGTGCCTCGAGGCGTTCGAGCCGTGAAAGCTGCCCCGCCATAAATTTGGTCAGTATGCCGTTATTAGCCGCCAAATGCTTTCAGTTTTGGAAATTTCTAATTAATTTTGCGTTCCGTAACGGGCGCTCACGGCGCGAAGGTAGCTATTTTTCCGCAAAACGCCGCAAAGCCCGGAGGCAACTTGTTTTTAATTAAAACAAAAGGCGTGCCAAATTTGATTAAAAGAATGAAAACGAATCTCAGCGTCAACATCAACAAGGTGGCCACGCTGCGCAACGCCCGGGGGGAGAACAACCCCGACGTGGCGCGGTTCGCCCTTGACTGCGAGCGTTTCGGAGCCGACGGCATAACGGTACACCCGCGTCCCGACGAGAGGCACATACGCCGCTCGGACGTGCGCCAGATCCGCCCCACCCTCACCCGCGAGTTCAACATGGAGGGGTACCCCGACGAGGTCTTCACCGCCCTGGCGCTGGAGGTCGTCCCCGACCAGGTGACGCTGGTGCCCGACGCCGCCGACGCGCTGACCTCGTCGGCGGGCTGGGACGTGGGGGCCAACTTCGAGTTCCTCCGCGGGGTGATCGGCCGGTTCAAGGAGAAGGGGATCCGCGTCTCGGTGTTCGTCGAGGCCGACCCTGGGCAGGTGAGGCTCGCTGCGGAGGCCGGAGCCGACCGGGTGGAACTGTACACCAAGCCCTACGCCGACGGTTACGCCGCCGACCGGGAGGGCGCGGTGGCGCCTTTCATCAGAGCGGCGGAGGCCGCCGCGGAGGCCGGTCTGGGACTGAACGCGGGGCACGACCTGTCGCTGGAGAACCTCGCCTACTTCCACCGCTCGCTGCCGGTGCTTGACGAGGTGTCGATCGGCCACGCGCTGATTTCCGACGCCCTGTACCTGGGAATCGAGGAGACGATACGCCGCTACAAACAACAACTGGCAAACGATTAACCTATAAGAAGATATGCTTTTACTTGACGCGGCGCTGACAGGCGCCCCCGCCGCCCGGGCGGCCGCCGAAACCGTACAGGAACTGTCGCTCTGGGACCTCTGCCTCCGCGGAGGGCCGCTGATGATCCCGATAGCCCTGCTGTCGCTGGTATGCGTCTATGTGTTCGTAGAGCGCGCGATGGCCGTCCACCGGGCGAGCCGCGAGGACGCTACCTTCATGCGCCGCATCCGCGACTATGTGCACGAGGGGGAGCTCGAGAGCGCCCACAACCTCTGCAAGAAGAACGGGTCGCCCTACGCGCGCCTGATCGACCGCGGCCTCAGCCGCATAGGGCGCCCGGTGAACGACATACTGGCAGCCGTGGAGAACACCGGCAACATCGAGGTCGCGACCCTCTCGAAAGGGCTTCCCTGGCTGGCCACAACGGCTGCCGGCGCGCCGATGCTCGGCTTCCTCGGAACCGTGATCGGGATGGTGCGGGCGTTCTACGACATAGCCTCGGCGGGGAACTCGGCCAACATCGCCACGTTCTCGTCGGGCATCTACACGGCGCTGGTGACGACCGTCGCCGGGCTGGTGGTGGGTGTGATCGCCCTGTTCGCCTACAACTACCTGGTGGCGCGGGTCAACTCTGTGATGAACCTGCTGGAACAGAAGTCGATGGAATTTATGGACCTGCTCAACGAGCCCGCGTGACCTATGCTTAAACGACCCAACCGGATGATGGCGGAGTTCTCGATGGCGTCGATGACCGACGTCATCTTCCTGCTGCTGATTTTCTTCATGGTGACCTCCACCTTCGTCTTCCCGACAGGGATAGAGGTGAACCTGCCGCAGAGCCACGAGCAGAGCGCCCTGAAGCCCTCTACGCGCGTCTACATCGCCGCGAACGACTCCATCTTCGCCGCCACGGCCGACGAGGAGCCGCAGCCGATGACGCTGCAGGCGCTCCCGGTGTTCCTCAAGCTCGCCCAGGAGCAGGACACCACCGGATTCATAGCCCTCTACGCCGACGAGGAGGTGCGCTACGGCCGCATAGTGGAGGTGCTGAACGCCGGCGCGAGGCAGAACGCCAAAATGATCCTGGCCACCAAGCCCGTGAACACCAATGCGCTCCCGTGACAAAATAACCGCCGCCGTCGTGGCCGTGCTGCTCCACGCCGTCGTGGCCGGGGCGCTGATAGCCACCGCCTTGCGCTTCCCGCCCAAGGGGATTGACCAGTGGCCGCCGGACGACAGTGGCGCGGTGGAATTGCAGGAACTCGAAGACCTCTACGCGTCGGGCGACTATGTGCGCACGGGCGACCTGCCCGTGCCCGCCGCGGAACCCTCGGAGGCCGCGCCGTCGGCCGCCGAGACCTCGCCTGAGCCCGCTCCCGGCCCTGACGCCTCCGACGCGGGGACGAAGGGCGACCCCTCCCCCACCCTCACCTCCGAAAAGACCTCCCCCGCCAGGGAGAAAGCCAAGCCGAAAGGCCCCACCAAGGAGCAGCTCGAGGCAGAAAAGAAAAGGCAGGAGGCGCGCGCCCGGCAGAAAGCCGCCAAGGAAGCCGAAGCCGCGACAGCCAAGGCGTTCGGATCCAAAGGCAAAGGGACTCCCGGACAGCCGGACGGGAACTCCGCCGCGGGCTCTTTCTCGGGCAAGCCGGGCAACGGCCTCCGGGGGCGCACGGCCGAGCACTGGGGGAGCGTCAGATCCACCAAGACAGGCACCATAGCCATAAGGGTGCGCGTCAACTCGCAGGGCCGCGTCACCTACGCCACCTACGACCCCTCGCGCTCGTCGGGAGCCGCCGCGGCCGACACGCGCATGCGCCAGCTATGCGTGGCGGCCTCGAAGCAGAGCCGCTTCTCGGTGCTCGAAGGCTCGCCGGAAGCCTCCGGCACAATCACCTGGAAATTCGAGTAATGCGCGAATTTACGCGGCACGCCGCGTCCCTACCGCAAGACCACCAACCTTAACCCCCACCCCTACCATGAAAACCTACAACTTCGACCAGGAAATCGACCGCCGGGGAAGCGGTTGCACGAAATTCGAGGAACTCGACGCGATGTTCGGGCGCCGCGACCTGCTGCCACTGTGGATCGCCGACATGGACTTCCCCGTATGCCCGGAGATCACCCGCGCGCTGCAAAAGCGCTTCGAGCACCCTATCTACGGCTACTCTATACCCCCTGAAAGCTACTGGCAGTCAATCATATCCTGGCTGAGCCGCCGCCACGGGTTCGAGGTGGGGCGCGGGGAAATCACCTACGTTCCCGGAGTGGTCAAGGGGATAGCCTTCGCCATCAACTACTTCTCGAAGCCGGGCGACAGGATAGTGATCCAGCCCCCGGTCTACCACCCGTTCAGGATGGTGATCGAGGGTAACGGCCGCATCGTGGCCCCGAACCCTCTGCGGCGCACCGCGGAGGGCGGCTACGAGATGGACCTCGACGGACTGCGGCGCGTCATAGAGCGCGAGCGCCCGGCGATGATGATACTCTGCAACCCCCACAACCCGATCGGGCTGCAATGGAGCCGGGAGACGCTGGCCGAGGTGGGACGGATCTGCCGCGCCGCGGGCGTGACGGTGGTTTCCGACGAAATCCACGGCGACCTGATGCTGCACGGCGCGCCACACATCCCCTTCGCTATGGCCGGGGAGGATGCCGAGGCGGTGGCCGTGACCTTCGGCGCGCCATCGAAGACGTTCAACATCCCGGGGCTGGTGAGCTCCTGGTGCGTGGTCAAAAACGAGGAGCTGCGCCGCCCGTTCTTCGGCTGGCTGGCCGCCAACGAGTTCGACGCGCCGACATTCACCGCCACCATCGGCACCGAGGCCGCCTACACCCACGGCGAGCAGTGGCTCTCCGAGGCGCTGGGGTATATAGAGGAGAACATACGCTTCACGCGGGAGTTCCTCGCCGGGCGCGTCCCGCAGGTGAGGATGGTGGAGCCTGAGGCTTCGTTCCTGGTGTGGATGGACTTCACCGGCCTCGAGCTGAGCCACGAGGAGCTTGTCGACCTGGTGGTCAACCGGGCCGGACTTGCCCTGAACGACGGCGAGATGTTCGGCCCCGAGGGCCACGGCTTCATGCGCGTGAACATCGCGACCCCGCGCCGCTGCCTGCACGCCGCCCTGGAACGCCTCGAGGCGGTGGTTGCCGAACTGGTGACGCGATGAACCCTCTACCGAACTTAAACATACCATACTGGTCTTAAATGGATTACCGCGTATTCCCTCCCGAAGAGCTGATCGAAGAGGGGGTGGTTGAACTGCCCCTTTCCAAAAGCATATCGAACCGCGCGCTGGTGCTGTCGGCGCTCACGCCCGGTGCCGGGGCTCCGGAGCGCCTCGCCGGATGTACCGACACCGAGGCGCTTGCCGACGCCCTTGGCTCCGGCCTGACGGGCGAGGTCAACGTCGGAGGCGCGGGGACGGCAATGCGCTTCCTCGCGGCCTATTACGCCGCGACACCCGGCAGCGACATCCTCCTGGACGGCGACGAAAGGATGCGCCGGCGCCCTATCGGACAGCTCGTGGCGGCGCTCCGCGACTGCGGCGCGGAGATCGAATATGCCGGGGAGGAAGGATTCCCGCCGCTTAGAATCAAGGGTAAACAGCTCAAAGGGGGACGCGTGACGGTCGACGCCACGGTGTCGTCGCAGTTTGTCTCGGCGCTCCTGATGGTCGCCCCGGCCATGGAGGAGGGGTTGGCGCTCGACCTTGACGGCGAGCCGGCCTCGCTGCCCTATATCCTCCTGACCCTCGGGATGATGGAGGACCGCGGGGCGGTTGTCGAGCGCTCTCCGCTTTCGATAAGCGTCAGTGCCGGGCGCTACTCCCCCGCCCCCGCCGACGATGCGGAGGCCGACTGGAGCGCCGCCGCGTTCTTCTACGAGATATGCGCCCTCACCGCCGGCTGGATCACCCTGAAAGGGCTCCGGACCGATTCGCGGCAGGGGGACCGCCGGGCGGCCGAATATTTCGGCCGTCTGGGGGTGATTACAGCCCCGTCAGAGGAGACGGAGGGCGCTGTCGACCTCCAACCCACCCCGGACCTTTACGGGCGGCTGGACGCTGATTTGAGCGGCACACCCGACCTGGCCCCGGCCCTGGTGGTGACAGCCTGCATGCTGGGGATCCCGTTCCGCCTGACAGGGCTTCGCAACCTGGCGGTTAAGGAGTGCGACCGGCTGCAAGCCCTCGTGGAGGAGATGGAGAAAATCGGGGTGACGGTGGAGAGAATCCGCGACTCCGGCCTGGAATGGGACGGTAGGAGGCATCCGATAACCGAAATGCCCGTGTTCGACGCGCGGAACGACCACCGCATGGCCATGGCCCTCGCGCCCGTGGCCGCCTACATCCCCGGCATCGCGGTCCGCGGCGCAGAGTGCGTCGCGAAGTCCTTCCCGGGCTACTGGGAGGCCCTGCGGGGGCTGGGATTCACCCTGGAGGAGGCCTGAGGAAAAACGGCGTGATCGCCGGCAAAGCCGCTCGCCTTCGGCTCGCTACACCCGACAGATGACGCAATTGATGTAGGGACGCGGCGTGCCGCGTAAAACCGGTTTTTATCGAATTTACGCGGCACGCCGCGTCCCTACACAGGATGGCGCCCGCGGGCGCTTGCGCTGCCGGAGCCGGTTCAGTATTGCTCGGAGGGGCCGGGGAAGGCGCCTTCGCGCACGTCGTCGCAGTAGCGCCCTATGGCCGAGGTGATTACCGGGGCGAGGTCGGCGTAGAGGCGGAGGAACTTGGGGCGGAAGCCGTCGTTCATGCCGAGCATGTCGGTGACTACGAGCACCTGGCCGTCGACCCCGGCTCCGGCCCCGATCCCTATGACTGGGATTGAAAGCTCGGAGGCGACTTTCGCGGCGAGCGCCGCCGGAATCTTTTCGAGTACCAGGGCGAAGCATCCGGCCTCTTCAAGGGCGTGCGCGTCGCCCAGGAGCCGGGCGGCTTCCGCCTCGTCCTTGGCGCGGACCCCGTAGCCGCCGAACTGGTTGACCGACTGGGGTGTAAGCCCCAGGTGGCCGCATACGGGGATTCCGGCCGCGGTGATGCGGCCGACGGTCGGGCATATCTCGCGGCCCCCCTCCATCTTGACAGCCTGCACGCCGCTCTCTTTAATGACTCGGATGGCGTTGGCCACCCCCTGCTCCGCGCTCACCTGGTATGAGCCGAAAGGCATGTCGGCCACCACCAGGGCGCGCTCGACCCCGCGGACCACGCAGCGGCAGTGGTAGATCATCTCCTCGAGGGTCATCGGGAGGGTCGTCTCGTTCCCGGCCATGACGTTGGTGGCGGAATCGCCGACCAGGATCATATCCACGCCCCCCGCGTCGACGAGGCGGGCGGTCGTATAGTCGTAGGCCGTGAGCATGGCTATCTTGCGCCCCTCGGCCTTCATCTTGCGCACAGTGGCGGTTGTCACCTTCTTAGGCTTGTCAATCGTGTTTGTCGACATCTCTCTTGTACTTTTGTCCTATTGTGAAAGAAGCCGCGC
>CAJTRT010000082.1 GCA_910579105.1 uncultured Muribaculaceae bacterium
TGGAATCAGTCCTAATTTTTTGAGACCTCAAAAAGTTTTATCGGACAGCAATAACTAATTATACAATCAACAGTATGAGAAACTCTATTTTGGCCGCGTCTGTGGTTATGGCCGGGGCGTTGACGGTTGTCGCCGCCGGGTTCGGACAGCGGCGGATCGAGCCGAGGTTTACGGAACCATATCTTCCGCATCCCGATTTTTCCGCCAAGGGAATCTACACGGCTCCGGTGTTCGCCGTCCCGCAAGAGGCTCCCGCGGAAGCCGGTGCGGAACCCCTCTACGGCAACGTGATCTATTCAACGCTGTGGTCACAGAGCGAGACTCGGATGGGCATATACGAATTTCCCACCACTGGCGTTCCCGAAGCGCTGGCACCGGTGGTTACCGGCAGCTTCCAGTTCTACGGCAACGGCGGCTCTGTCTACACCGGGGAGGAATATTATGTGGTGAACTATATGTTCGCAGAAGGTTCCCCGCTTCCCATACCGGTTATCTACACCTACGATACCGACACCTGGCAACGCACCGGCGAGACCGATGCCGACCTCTCGGCAATCTCGCTCTGCATGACCTACGACGAAATGACCGAGAAAATCTACGGATGCTTCTTCAACGAGTCGGGCACGGGATTCAATTTCGCCTCCTTTGATCCCTCGCAGGGAAGATCCTCCAAAATCCGCGCGATTGACAAGGAATGGAATGCGTGCGCGGCGTCACCCGCGGGTGTCCTTTACGCGATAGACCTCAACGGCGCGCTCTACACCGTCGACAAGGCCAACGGCGCCCAGACTTATGTGGGCGACACCGGCCTGCGCCCCGCGCAGATGTCGTCGGCCGCGTTCAACCCTATGACTGGCGTGCTCTATTATGTCTGCTGCCCCTCGGTAGGCAATTCCGCACTCTACAAGATTGACCCCGTCTCGGCCGAGGCCACGCTGTTATACAAACTGCCCGGCGGCGAGGGCGTGACGGGACTGTTCATCCGCCGGCCGGCCTCTTCGACAGAGGCGCCGGCCGCGGTAGGAAATTTAAAGGCTGAATTCCCCGAAGGGTCGCTGAGCGGCACGGTGTCGTTTGATATGCCCACCTCGACCTACGCCGGAGACCCTGTTTCCGGTATGCTCGGATACAAAGTGACACTCAACGGCACTATGATCGAGAATGATGTGGCGGAAGCTGGAAGCCACGTCTCGGTGCCTGTAACCGTCGAGACCCCCGGAAACTACCGCGTGGAGGTAGAGCCGACATCCGACAAGGGGAGCGGTGTCAAGGCCGTGCTCAGCCTCTTCATCGGTGTCGACAAGCCGGCCCTGGTCAGCGATGTGAGGCTGACCGCCGACGGCAACGACCACTACACCGTAAACTGGCCGGCCGTGATCGTAGGTGTGAACGGCGGGTACATCGATGCCGCCAATGTGGCATACACGGTGAAGCGGTATTCCAAGAGCGGGGTTGAGACAGTCGCCAGCGGGATCCGGGAGAACACGTTCGCCGAGACATACAAACTTCCCGCCGGCGCCGGCTCGCTGAGCTACGGCGTCAGCGCTACCGTGGCCGGCGAGACAACCGCCGAGACGCGGTCCAACGTGATTGTGATCGGACAGGTCACCCCGCCGTATTTCGAGAGTTTCGGCGATTCCTACCAGTCGCAGCAGGGCTATGACGACTACACGGTCATCGACTCGAACGGCGACGGCAAGACATGGGGCGCCTACAACACCAAGTTCTTCCTCAACTGCTGGGCTGCGAAATATGATTCGAAAAATCCCAAAGACGACTGGCTGATAACCCCGCCGATGTATCTCGAAGGGGGCAAGCAGTATGACTTCTCTTTCAAGGCGTGCTCTTATTCCGACCGGTATACCGAGGAGTTCGAGGTGGGATTCGGCACCGAGCCGACAGCCGCCGGAATGGCAACGACAATAATGCCCCGGCAGACGCTCGCCACCCCGACTGGCGAACCGCGCGAGTTCAAGGCGAGTGCCATGGTTCCCGCCGACGGGGTGTATTATTTCGGCATTCACGCTGTTTCCGAAGCCGATAAGTTCTATATCTTCGTTGATGACATAGCGGTGTCGGCCCCGCGCAGCGCCGCGGTGCCCGCCGCTCCGTCAGATTTCGCCGTACGCCGCTACACTGACGGCACAACCCGCGCCGAGCTGTCGTTCACGCTTCCAGAGAGGAATATCGACGGCACCCCGATTGACGCTATCACCAGCCTGGAGATCCGCCGCGACGGGCTTCGCCTGGTAACCCTTACCAGCGACCTGGTTCCCGGGCAGGCCAAAACCTATACCGATGACGACCGTCTGCTGATCCGTGGCAAGCACGTCTACACCATAGCCGCCTCCAATGCCACCGGGCGCGGCAACGAGGCCACGGCAGAAGCGTATGTGGGCATTGCCCGGGCGGAGCCGGTTCCCGACGTGCGCGCGGCGCTTACCGCCAACGAGGGCGAAGTGGCTGTAACCTGGGGCACCCCGTCGCTCGATGTCAACGGCGAGGCGGTCAATACCGACCTTATGACCTACACGGTGCTCTCCTCCGACGAGTTTGGCAATGTGATCGAAGTGGCTTCCGGCCTCAAGGCCAACGAATTTATCCACCAGGCGGTGGAGGAAGGCGTTGAGCAGCGGTTCGCGACTTACGCCGTCACGGCCGTTATCGGCGACCTTATGTCGAGCGCCTCTGTAAGCAACATCGTGGTGCCTGGAGCGCCCTACCGCATGCCGTACACCGAGAGCTTCCCGGGGCACACGGCATCGCACATAATGGGCAGCGACACCGACAGCGAGGTTGGCGCGCAATGGGGTTTCTACAAGGACGACACTTTCGAGGAAATCTCCTCGCAGGACGGCGACGACGGTTTCATCGGATTCCAGGCAAAGAACGTGGGAGCTCATTCAGGCCTCCTGTCCGGAAAAATACGGATCGAGGGCGAGAATCCGACGCTGTCGTTCTACTATGTCATGATGAGCCAGAAGGACGACAATGTGTATGACGTGGTTGTCACCTGCGAAGGCAAGAGCGCCATCGAGGCCTCGTTCACAAATAAGGATTCCGCAAGCCCGCAATACAGCTGGGTGCGCGCCGAGGTGCCTCTCGGGAAGTACGCCGGCAAGGATATCCAGTACGCGGTATGGGTTACATGCAACGGCGTGAGCCGCGCCATGTTCGACAATTTCCGAATCAACAACCAGTTTGACCATAACCTCGCCGCGGTAGGCTTCGAGGGTTCAGCGGTATTCACTGCCGACACCGACAGCCGGATTGTAGCCGCGGTCGAGAACCTTGGCCGAAATGACGCAGCCGGTTACTCCGTAGAGCTGCTCGTCGACGGGAGGAGCGTGGCCGCCGCAGAAGGTCCCGCGCTCCGTCCGCTTGAAAAGGGCACAGTGGCGTTCAGCCACCGGTTCAGCATACAGTCGCCGGAGAATGTGCGCCTCAGCGCCCGTATCAACTACACTGCCGACCAGTATGCCGCCGACGATGTCTCGGCAGAGACAATGGCAAGCATCATAATGCCGGACTTTCCCGCGCCCGCGGATCCTACCGCGAGGTTTGCCGAGGGCAACGGCGTGGAGCTTTGCTGGACGGCGACTCCCGCGCAGCACATACAGCCGGTTGCCGTCAGCGAAAGTTTCGAGAGCTACGCCCCGTGGGCGAAGACCGGTATCGGTGAGTGGCTGTCGATCGACCGCGACGGCGAGCGCCGCGCCCAGATGGAGCAGATTGACTTTCCTGTGGGCAGTGAGCCTCTGGCGTTCTTCGTGCTCGACCGCATGCAGATCGATCCGATGTACCGCGCCGGTTTCGCCCCGCGCTCGGGCGACAAGGTGATGGCCAACCTTCCCATCAACGGGAGCGCCACCAACACAGTCGACGACTGGCTGGTGTCGCCGCAGCTCCTGGGCAAGCCGCAAATCGTCAGCTTCTATGCCCGCAGCTACAACTCGGCATATCCCGAAACATTCGAAATCTGGGTTTCGGAAACCGACCGGGCTCCCGAATCGATGAAACGTGTGGCACGTTACAACAACATCGCCGACACCTGGACCCGTTACGAGTTTGATGTTGACGCTGAGGCGCGCTACTTCGCCATACGCTGCGTGTCCAACAACATGTTCCTGCTGCTGCTCGACGATTTCTCGTTCTACGCCAAGAACGGCTCGGTGAACCTCGCCACACTGCGGGGTTACAACGTCTACCGCGACGGGCGCCTCATTACTCCCGAGCCGGTGTCCGCCACCACCTTCCACGACCCCGAGGGAGGATCCTGCTGGTACACCGTGACCGCCGTGTATGACCGGGGCGAGTCGCGCCCCTCGGCTGCCGTCAACCCCGATCCCGCAGGCATTGACACCGTCGAGGCTCCCGGCGCTGAAATCTACGTCGATGGCAATGACATAGTGATCGGCGGCGCGTCCGGCCGTCACATAAGCGTATACGCCGCCGACGGCAGCACCGTCTACACCGGCCAGGGCGCGGCGGCGACCCGCGTCCGCGTCCCATCGGGCGTGTACATCGTCTCTGTCGGCCAGACTGTCACCAAGGTCGCCGTCAGGTAGCCCATCATCGGTTCTGAACCATTATTTGCGGAGCAAAGCGCTTCGCAATGACTGACCGAATCCTCCTATCCGGGTATAAAAAGGCGCTGTGTCTAAGAAATAAGACACAGCGCCTTTTCTTGTGATGACGGGTGGGTTATAGTTCGTCGTTGGAGTAGAGGATTATGGCTTCCTCGCCGCTGTCGTTCCCCTTGTAGACGATTTTGTAGCCGCGTCCGGTCTTTTTCACCAGTTCGGTGAACTTGCGGTTGGCGGGATTGTGGACGACTGTCTGCGAGAGCTGGGCCTTGGTCTCGTCGAGCGCGCCCTGGAGGTCGGCCATATCGATCGCCTCCTCGTCGATGAGGTAGTTGTAGATCACATACTCGTCGTCGAAGTCGAGCGACATCTTGTCGATTCCGGGCATCTTCTGGTTCTCGACCTGCTTGTTTATTTCCTCGACGGCTTTCGCGAGGCCGGCGTCCTTACTCCCGCAGGATGTCATGATGGCGACCATGGCGGCTATCGCCAGGCACATCACATAGCGCATTGCTTTCATATGCTTTTAAATTATTGGATAGGTTTGTGGCGCGAAATTAGCAAAAAACGCATTGGCAGCAAAAACAAAATCAGCGGGCCGCGAGAATCAGGTCGGCGAGTGCGTCGCTGGTCAGGCCGGTGATTACCGATGGCACGTCGATCGTGGCGAGGGCGGTCGAGAGTGATTGCCGGTCGAGGGCTACGCCGACAAGTGGCCGCAGGACCGCATCCAGGTCGCCGGTAAGGAAGAAGTCACCTTGAAGGTTGATAGCGGCGATGGTGTTCTCGGGCGTGGCACGGAGTGTGACGAGAAATTCGCCCACGCCTTCGACGCGCCGCGGCACCCGTGCGGATTGGGGATGGGTGTGATCGCCGCTATGGCCGTAGATCCATTCCGGCTCGAAGTAGGGGTCGGCCATGTGGTCTATTTCAGCCACGTCGTCTTCTGTAAGGAGCAGGCGGCGGTCGGCGCAGAAATGGCTGACGAGGTGCCGGTCGAGTTGGTCGCGGGTCAGGCCGGGGAGGTATTCGCGCAAGGTGGTGACGCGTGAGCGCACCGATTCCACCCCCTTGGCCTCGAGTTTCCCGCGCGACGGGGTGAGCGCCAGGCTCATCGTCGCGGGGTCGGAATCGAGGAGCATCGTGCCGTGGACTATGCTCCTCGCCGGAGGTATGCGCAGGAAGGAGTTGCCGCTGACTTTGCGGCCTTCGATGGTTATGTCGTTGCGCCCGGAGACTTCGGCCGGAATGCCGAGGTCGCGGAGCGCGCCGGCCACCATGCCGCAGTAACGGGCGAAAGTCGCCGGCACGTCGGCCGACGAGGCCACCATGCAGAGCATGAGGTTGTCGGCGTCGGCATAGACGCATCCGCCGCCGCTTTTGCGGCGATAGAACTCAATCCCTTTTTCGCGGCAGTAGGGGAGGTTTACCTCTGCTTCGATGATCTGGTGTCGGCCGAAAATGACCGTCGGGCCCACGGCCCAGGTGAAGAAATACTCGCCGGAATAGTTGCGGGCCAGGTATTCCTCCATGGCCAGGAACCACGGCAGGTGCCGCCCTTCGGCGGCTCCCGCGGGAAGTACGGGATGAATCAGACGCATAATCAGACGCGCCGGGCGTTTTTCAGTCCCGGCGTGCCGAAGTTACGAATAATCCAGCTAACCGCAAGAATTATCTTTTATTCCCCCGGTTTTCCGCCTTGCGGCGCTCGGCGCGCCGGTGTGCTTTCTCGGCCAGCAGGGCTACCGCGGCGGCCTCAGCCTCTTTTTTGGCTCGGGTTTCCACCTTTTTCACGCGTGACTCCTCCCTGCGCCTGGCGTTTGCCTTGACGCGTTTCTCGCGGGCCGCCGTGATGCCCACCCCGAGGCTCATTCCGAGCAGCACGATGCCCGCTATGCCCAGTATTCTCTCTACAAGTCTCATATTTTCTGTCGTTAGGTTGCTTTATAAGGGATAAACATTCGCCGATACCGCTCTGTTTCGGAAAAAAGTGTTAAATTTTCGCTATGGAAAAGATTGGTAGTCCGAATAATTGAATGGCTGGGTGATGGAATTCATTTTATTTCAAAAAAAATGATTGAATACAGCCGCATTAAAATTGATTGCGATTATGCTCAATCCGCAATTTTTGTGATTTTTGAATTCGCTTTTTCGGAATAGTTTGGAGGAGCGAAAAATAATCGCTATCTTTGCGACCGCAGACCGCATCGCAGAAGCCCCGGTCTGGGGTCATGTGCGGCGGGATGTGGTGAACATAATTAGAAAGCGTTTATCCGCGCT
>CAJTRT010000083.1 GCA_910579105.1 uncultured Muribaculaceae bacterium
CCCCCCGAATCTTAGCCCCTCCGCCTCCCTCTCTCCCCCCTCCTTTCCTCCCTGCTCTCCCTCCTCGTCTCCCCCTTCTATCCCAAATGTTGGGTGGAGCGAGCCGGAGGCGAGCGGCTTCCCATTCTCTCCCCCTTTCCTCCCTCCCGCCCCTCTTCCCCTCCTCGTGCGCGAGGCGGAAGCCGAGCGAAGGGCAGCCCCTGTCGCGTTCAGCGAGCTTTAGCGAGCTGTCCTCCCCCTCTCCCTCAGCCCCCGAAAAGCCATCTTGCGTATATGCGGTTTTTTCTTTAATTTTGCGCTTTGAAGCCGGGGAGGCCCGCGGCCCCTCGGCAGTCATCGAAAAAGAAAAACAGCAAAGCGTGAACAAAGCTGAAAACAACATATCCGCCCCGAAACGCGTGGCGGTTCTCGGCTCCACGGGTTCCATAGGCGTCCAGACCCTCGAGGTCATCGCCGAATACCCCGGGCTGTTCAAGGCCGAGGTGCTTATAGCGGGCAGCCGCGTAGAGAACCTCATCGAGCAGGCCCGCGTGACACGCCCGGCGTGGGCTATAATCGTCGACGAGACAAAGTATCCCGCCCTCAAAGAGGCCCTCGAGCCTCTCGGAATACGCACAGCCGCCGGCCAGCAGGCCGTCAACGACATCATGGAGGCCGACTGCTTCGACACGGTGGTGACCGCCACCGTCGGTTACAGCGGACTCGCGCCGACCCTGCGCGCCATAGCCGCCGGAAAGGAAATCGCGCTGGCCAACAAGGAAACCCTCGTCGTCGCGGGCGACCTCGTTACGCGCCGCCTCGCCGAATCCCCATCGGTGATATACCCCGTCGACTCCGAGCACTCGGCCATATTCCAGTGCCTCCGCGGCGAAGCCCCCGAAAGCGTCAAGCGCCTGATCATAACCGCCTCCGGCGGCCCGTTCAGAACCTGGACCGCCGACAGGATAGCGAAAGCCACTCCCGCCGATGCGCTCCACCACCCCAACTGGGACATGGGCGCCAAAATCACCATCGACTCCGCCACGATGATGAACAAGGCATTCGAGATAATCGAGGCTCGCTGGCTCTTCGGCGTACGCCCCGCGCAGATCGCGGCGGTAGTGCACCCGCAGTCGGTAGTTCATTCAATGGTGGAATTCGTCGACGGAGCGATTAAGGCGCAGCTCGGAGTACCCGACATGCGCCTCCCCATAGCCTACGCCCTCGGTGCCGAACGGCGCCTCCCCACCGACCGTCCGGCCCTCTCGCTCGCCGACATGGCCAGTCTCACGTTCGAGAAACCCGACCCGGAGCGTTTCCCCTGCTTCTCGCTGGGACACTACGCCCTCGAAAAAGGGGGAAACACGGCCTGCGTAATAAACGCGGCCAACGAGGTCGCGGTCGCCGCCTTCCTCCGCGGCGACCTGTCGTTCCCCGGGATATACGGGGTGATTGCCGACACTCTCGCCAAAATCCCCTTCATCCCCTCCCCTTCGTACGACGACTATGTGGCATGCAACGCCGAGGCCCGTGCGGTCGCGTCGGAACTGCTCCGCGAGTCTTCGATGGCATAATGCGCCAATCAGGCAACAATTCTTAGGCTGATACGCCAATCATCTTTTAATCTTCAACAAGCAATTGGAAAGTTTTCTCATAAAGGCCGCGCAACTCATCCTGGCGCTGTCGCTGCTGGTGATAATCCACGAACTCGGCCACTTCCTGTGGGCGCGCGTCTTCAAAATCCGCGTCGAGAAGTTCTACCTCTTTTTCAACCCCTGGTTCTCACTGGCCAAATGGAAACCGAAAGGGAGCGACACCGAATACGGCATCGGATGGCTACCCCTGGGCGGATATGTCAAAATAGCCGGAATGGTCGACGAGTCGATGGATACCGAGCAGATGGCGCAGCCCGCGAAGCCGGACGAGTTCCGCGCCAAGCCGGCATGGCAGCGCCTGCTGGTGATGACCGGCGGCGTGTTGAACAACTTCCTTCTGGCGCTGCTCATATACGCGGGGATAGCATTCTACTGGGGCGACCGATCAATCCCATACGCCAACGCCTATGAGGGGATGGATTTCGCCCCGGAAGCACAGGCCATGGGTTTCCGTAACGGCGACATTCTCCTTGAAGCCGACGGGCAGCCGATCGACCAGACCGACCGATACCACCTCTACAACCTCCTGGAATCCAAAACCGTCACCGTGCTCCGCGGCCACAAGGACACGGTGGTCATAACCCTCCCGGAAAAAGCCGTCACGCGCCTCGACCCCGACAAGGGTTTCATGGCGCTCCGCGTCCCAGTCGTGGTGAAGAAGGTAATGAACGGTTCTCCCGCGGCAGAGGCGGGCGTCATTCCCGGCGACCGTTTCATTGGTGTCGACACCCTGGCCACCCCGGCGTTCACCGAGTTCTCCCCGGCCCTCGCGACATACGGCGGAAAGCCCGTCGACCTGCGGCTTATCCGTGGTAACGACACCATAACAGTCAACGCGACCCCTTCGGAAACCGGAAAGCTCGGCTTCGAGCTGGTGCCCCCGATGGAGCTGTTCGAGTTCGACACCAAGGAATACGGCTTCTTCCAGTCAATCCCGGTGGGAATCTCAAACGGCACGGAGACACTCGTCACCTATGTCGGCTCGCTCAAACACCTCTTTTCCAAGGAGGGCGCGGAAAGCCTCGGCGGTTTCGGCGCCATAGGCAGTATGTTCCCCGAGCGCTGGAACTGGCGCACCTTCTGGGAACTGACCGCCTTCCTTTCCATCATCCTCGCCTTCATGAACATCATTCCCATCCCGGCCCTCGACGGCGGACACGTCATGTTCCTCCTTTGGGAGGTCGTCACACGCAAGCCCGTGTCGCAGAAACTTCTGGAGCGGGCGCAGGTCGCCGGAATGTTGTTCCTCCTCGCCCTGCTGCTCTACGCCAACTCCAACGACATCTACCGCTTCCTCCTCAAATAACGAACAGAAACAAGAAACCATCACCGTATGGCTGATTCAACAAACCATAACGACGCCCTCCCCCTGCTGCGCCTACGCCGCGGCAAGGAGGAGAGCGTCGACCGCTTCCACCCCTGGGTGTTCTCCGGGGCTTTGCAACTGCCCCTCCCCGAAGGAATCGAGGAAGGGGATACCGTGCGCCTGGAAACCAGCGACGGGCGACCCGTAGGCGTCGGGCACTACCAGATCGGCTCCATCGCCGTGCGCGTCCTTGATTTCTCCTGCCGCGAAATCGACGACGCGTTCTACCGCGAGCGCCTCGCACAGGCGCTGAAACTGCGCCAGGCGCTCGGCCTGGCCAGGCCCGACAACGACGCCTACCGCCTCGTCCACGGCGAGGGCGACTTCCTCTCCGGCCTCGTGGTCGACATCTACGGCCCTACCGCCGTCGTCCAGGCACACTCCCCCGGCATGCACTACGCCCGCGGGACAATAGCCCGCCAACTGGTCGCCCTCGACGGCCTCGGCGTGCGTAACGTATATTATAAAAGCGAGACGACCCTTCCCTACAAAGCCCGCCTCGACCCGCAGAACGACTACCTGATAGGCGGCTTCGAGACAGCGGTGGCCACCGAGAACGGTCTCAAATTCAACATCGACTGGCTCCGCGGCCAGAAGACCGGCTTCTTCGTCGACCA
The DNA here is from genome assembly GCA_910579105.1 of uncultured Muribaculaceae bacterium. Taxonomy (GTDB): domain Bacteria; phylum Bacteroidota; class Bacteroidia; order Bacteroidales; family Muribaculaceae; genus UBA7173. The sequence continues at coordinate 3,618 of CAJTRT010000083.1, forward strand.
GCGCGACAACCGCTCCCTGCTCGAACATTACGCCCGGGGGAGGCGCGTGCTCAACATGTTCTGCTACACCGGCGGCTTCTCTGTCTACGCCATGCGCGGAGGCGCGGAAGAGGTCCATTCCGTCGATTCCTCCGAAAAAGCAATCACCCTCACCGACGCCAACATCGAGCTGAACTTCCCCGGCGACCGACGCCACCGCTCGTTCGCCCTCGACGCCTTCAAGTTCCTCGACCAGACCGAGCCGGGAGCCTACGACCTGATCGTGCTCGACCCGCCGGCTTTCGCCAAGCACCGCAGCGCCCTCCGAAACGCCCTCCGCGGCTACCAGCGCCTCAATTTCCGCGCCATGGAGCGCATCGCCCCGGGCGGCATACTCTTCACTTTCTCCTGCTCCCAGGCCGTCAGCCGCGAGCAGTTCCGCCTCGCCGTGTTCTCCGCCGCCGCCCAGAGCGGCCGCAAGATCCGCATCCTCCACCAGCTCACCCAGCCGGCCGACCACCCCGTGAACATCTACCACCCCGAAGGCGAATACCTCAAAGGCCTCATCCTCTACGTCGAATAGCCACCGCGCGGTAGGGACGCGGCGTGCCGCGTATAATCCGCCTCTCTCCATTCCTGTCGGGTTCCGCGAGCTTCAGCGAGCGGTCATTCCCCATCCCCCTTCCTGAAAGCAAAAACATTAAACCAGATGAAAGCAATCCTCGCCGCGGCCTCAGCCGCGATATTAGCCTCCGCGTCAGCCATGGCAAACAACCTCGACCCCAACAACCCCTCCGGCAACGTCGTTGACCGCTTCGCCGACATCGAAGTGCTCCGATACACCGTTCCCGGGTTCAACGAGCTTTCCCCGAAACAGAAGCTCCTTGTTTATTACCTCACCGAGGCCGCCCTCCAGGGCCGCGACATCCTCTGGGACCAAAACGGGCGCTACAACCTCCCCCTCCGCCAGACCCTCGAATCCCTCTATCAGAACTACAAGGGGGATCGGAAAAGCGCCGACTTCCTCGCCTTCGACAAATACCTCAAACAGGTAGAGTTCGGCAACGGTCCGCACCACCACTACTCCGCCGACAAGTTCGTCCCCGGCTTCTCGCAGGCCTGGTTTGAAAACGCGCTCGCCCAGGCCGGCCTTCCCGCGCCCTCAGCCGAGGTGACGCGCCTCATCTTCGACCCCTCCTTCATGCCCAAGCGCACCAACCAGGCCGCCGGGCAGGACCTGATACTCACCTCCGCCAACAACCTCTACGGCCCCGGTGTCACGCAGCCCGAAGTCGAGGCCTTCTACGCCGCGCTTAAAGACACCACCGACCTCACCCCTATATCCTATGGTCTCAACTCCCGTCTCGAAAAAACACCCGACGGCAAACTCGTAGAGAACACCTACAAGGTCGGCGGCCTCTATTCCGCCGCCATCGAACGCATAGTCGGAAACCTGCGCCAGGCGCTCCCCTACGCCGAAAGCGACGCACAGGCCGCCGTGATCTGCGAGCTCATCAAGTTCTATGAGACGGGCGACCTCGCCACTTTCGACTCCTATTCCATTATGTGGACAGAGGACACCGCCTCGCGGGTCGATTTCATCAACGGCTTCATCGAAAGCTACGGCGACCCACTCGGTATGACAGCCAACTGGGAGTCAATCGTCAACTTCAAGAACGAGGCCGCCTCGCACCGCACCGAGGTGATTTCCAAAAACGCGCAGTGGTTCGAGGACCATTCACCCGTCGATGCCCGCTTCCGCAAGCCGGAGGTCAAGGGCGTTTCAGCGAAAGTGATCAACGCCGCGGTCCTCGCCGGTGACGCCTACCCCGCCACCCCGATCGGCATAAACCTTCCCAACGCCAACTGGATCCGCGCCGCCCACGGCTCGAAGTCGGTGACCATCGAGAACATAACCCAGGCCTACGACGACGCGTCCCACGGCAACGGTTTCAACGAGGAGTTCGTAATCGACAAGCCCACAGCCGACCTGATGGACAAGTACCTCTTCATCACCGACAACCTCCACACCGACCTGCACGAGTGTCTCGGCCACGGCTCGGGGCGACTCCTCCCCGGCGTGGACCCCGACGCTCTCAAAGCCCACGGTTCCACCCTCGAGGAAACCCGTGCCGACCTATTCGCCCTCTATTACCTCGCCGACCCGAAGCTCCTCGAACTCGGCCTGCTCGACAACCCCGACGCTTACAAGGCCGAATACTACAAGTACATGCTCAACGGCCTGATGACACAGCTCATGCGCATCGAGCCGGGCAAGGACATCGAGGAGGCGCACATGCGCAACCGCGCCCTCATCGCCCGCTGGGCGCTCGAAAAGGGCGAACCCGACAAGGTGGTGGAGATGGTGAAACGCGACGGCAAGACCTACGTTCAAATCAATGACTACGACGCCCTCCGCGGCCTCTTCGGCAAACTCCTGGCTGAAATCCAACGGATCAAGAGCGAGGGCGACTACCCCGCCGGAGAGAAACTCGTGGAGCAGTACGCCGTGAAGGTAGATCCGGCGCTCCACAAGGAGGTGCTCGACCGATACGCCACTCTCGACATCGCGCCCTACAAGGGCTTCGTAAACCCGGTATACACCCCGGTCAAAGATTCCGAGGGCAACATCACCGACATCCGCGTCACATATGAGGAGGATTACCTCCCCCAGATGTTCCGTTACTCCAAAGATTATTCCCCGTTAACCAGATAAGCGAATCAGGCTTCAATCCTTAACCTGAAAAAATGCCATGAAAAAGATTATCGAATGTGTGCCCAATTTCAGTGAAGGGCGCGACAAGGAAAAGATTTCCGCGATCACATCGGCCATCACATCCGCCGCTCCGGTGGCGCTTCTCGACGTGGACCCGGGCGAGGCCACAAACCGCACGGTCGTGACATTCGTCGGCGAGCCCGACGACGTTCTTGAAGCCGCTTTTGCCGGAATAAAGCGCGCCGCCGAACTGATCGACATGCGCGGCCACCATGGTGCCCACCCGCGTATGGGTGCCACCGACGTGTGCCCCCTGATTCCCGTC
>CAJTRT010000084.1 GCA_910579105.1 uncultured Muribaculaceae bacterium
TATAAACTAAGCCATTCTGTAAAAGATGCGGAACCCCGTTCAGCGGAGTTCCGAAGCGAGAGAGGGGTTAACGGAGTCAAGTGTGGAGAGGAATGTGGCCAGATACGTGTCGGCCACGCGCGAATGCCCGCGGCGGCGCAGCTCGGCCTCGCGGGAGCGCACGTCGATCAGCAGCTTCTCTATCTCCACAGTGTCGAGGTGGAACTCAGCCGACAGTTCCAGCGCCTGGGCCCGTCCGAGCACGACAGCCGCGCTCTCCTCCCGTCGCTTCTTTTCCGTATCGCCGCATGAGGCAACAGAAGCCATAAGGAATAAAAGCGAAACCATCGCTATTGTAAAACGTCTCATTCTATAAGTAACTGTTCAAAATTATTTTATACTAACGGGTCTTATTATTCCAATGTTTCTCCGGCAAAATTTCCGAATCTTTTCCTCTCTTCATCAGTCGTGTAGCTCGCTACACTCCTTCTTCATCGAGAAAAATATTCTGGAAATTTTTCTCGGATAAACATTAAAATAATTTGGACCAGTTACTTATCAAGGTTCTCTATTTTAGCTTTAACACGCTCCATAAGCCAGCGAGGGGTAGAGGTCGCGCCACACACGCCTATGGTTTCCGCCCCGGAAAGCCACATGGGATCGATCTCGTCGGCGTTGCTTACCATATAGGTTCTTTCGTTCACTTCGAGACAGTTTGCATACAACGCCTTGCCGTTGCTGCTTTTCTTCCCTGAGACGAATATAACGGCGTCATGCTCCCTGGCGAACCGTTGCAGTTTCTCCACCCGGTTGGCCACCTGGCGGCAGATCGTGTCGTAGCTCTCGAAGCTGACCCCCGGAGCCATACGGCGCCCGATTTCGGCCGAAATTTCGCGGAGGCCGGAAATCGGCTTGGTAGTCTGCGAGTAAAGCGCGACCGGCCTGGAGAAATCAATCCGTTCGAGGTCTGCGACATTCTCCACGACTATGGCCTCACCGTCGGTCTGCCCTACCAGGCCGTTTACCTCGGCATGGCCCAGCTTGCCGTATATTACAATCTGAGGCCGCTCTGGCAGCGGACGATCGTGGCACTCCTTGATACGGCGCTGGAGGCGGAGCACCACGGGGCATGTCGCGTCAATCAGCTCTATACCCCGCTCGCGGGCCGCGGCATAGGTCGACGGGGGCTCGCCATGGGCCCGCAACAGCACCCTGGCCCCCCGCAATTCCCGGAGGTCGTCGTGATTGATAATGCGCAGTCCCTTTCCCGCCAGGCGACTGACCTCGTCGGAATTATGAACTATGTCGCCCAGGCAGTACAGGGTGCCGCCGCCCTTGGCGAGCTCCTCTTCGGCCTTGTTTATAGCCGTCACGACACCGAAACAGAACCCCGAGTCCGCGTCAATCTCAATTTTCGGCATCGCTGGATTCTGCTCGGTTAACAGCCTCGGCGAACCGCTCCATGAGCCACGCGTCCTGCTGCGGAATCGTCATCGACGAATTGTCGAGGCCTATGGCGTCGGCGGCGCGGCGAAGGGGACTTTCCTCGCGGGTCTGGTCGATATGGTCGCGCGACTTCACGTTGGCCAGCACCTCTTCGTAGCCTACCTGCTGCCCCTTGGCCAGCAGCTCCTTAACGCGGCGCTCGGCACGGCACTCGGCCGGAGCGTCGAGGAATATTTTCAACTCGGCGTCAGGGAACACCGTGGTTCCTATGTCGCGGCCGTCCATCACTATGCCGCGCTCCTTGCCGAAAGCCTGCTGCTTGACCACCAGGTCGCGGCGCACGGCGGCCACGGCGGCCACCGGCGACACGTTGTTGGATACCTCCATACCGCGGATTTCCGCCTCCACGTCCTCGCCATTGAGGATAGTGTGCTGCGAGCCGTCGGGCATCAGGGCGAATGAAATCTCTATTTCGGGCAGACGGGAACTGAGCGCGTCGGCATTGACGGTGCCGTCGGGAGCTATCAGCCCGGCGCGCATGGCGAAAAGCGTCACGGCGCGGTACATGGCCCCGGTGTCGACGTAGCGGTAGCCTATGCGGCGCGCCAGGGCTTTCGCCATAGTGCTTTTGCCTGACGACGAGAATCCGTCGATGGCGATTATGATTTTCTTATGGTCAGTCATAACGATATATGTCAATGCAAGAGGTCTTGCAGATTGAGGTTCAGATTGAACATGAACGTGGTAGCCCCCGTATGGGGCTGGGCCAGGGCCACCGCGAGACTCACCTTGCGCAGGTTCAGGCCGGCCCCGAGCGAGAAGCCGCTGAGGAAAGAGCGCTTGTAGGTCGACATGTCGGTGCGAGTCTTGTAATTGTAGCCCAAAGCCACGAAAAACCGGTCGCTCGGCACGAAGTCGAGGCCGAACACGAGATGGCGGAACAGATTGCTCGTGAACGTGTCTTTTTTCTTGAACGGCTCCTTGCTGGTTCCGTCGCCGCTTTCCCAGTAAGGGAGATGCCACTTTGTCAGATTCCACGCGGTGACAGATATACGCAACGGGATGCCCGTAAAACCCTTCGCGACGCCGATACGGAGATCCATCGGCAGGCGGTCGTTCTGATCGTTGAAGCGCTTCACCTGACCTCCGAGGTTAGCCCCTACGATAGAGGCGGAGAAGTCGTGGTCAGGGTCATAGTAATTCAGACCCAGGTCGGCGGCGACCGCCATGGCCGAGTACTGCTCATAGGCGCTGTAAAGGAATTTGAGCGTCACGCCGCCGCGTATACGGTCGGTGATGTCGTAGGAGAACGAGCCGGAAAAATTTATGTCCTTCGGGGAAAACGAGCCGGTAATGACCCCTGTCTCGTCGGCCGCCTTGATTTCGCCGTAGCCGAAATAGCGCAGCCCGACACCCCAGGCGCCGCGCTCCCCTATCGCCCTGGCATAGCGCGCCCCGGCGAAATTCGACTCACCGACATAGCGCATATAGTCGAACAGCACCTGGTTGTCCATCTCCGGGCCCATCAGCGCCGGGTTCTGGTCGGTGACCGACAGCTCGTCCTCCACGGCGGTGATGTTCACTCCGCCGAGGCCGTAAATCCGTGCCGAAGAGGTAATGTTCAGATAATTATAGGCGACCGACCCGTCCTGCGCCGCAGACGCCAGAGCCACCATCGCCACAACGGCGAAAGCCGCGGCGCGGCAGAGCGTCGCGGCGAACAAAGGCCGCAAAAAGGCGCCGGCGCGCCCGGTATTTCGTAAAATCATCAAATATCGGTCAAATCCTTTTTACCATAAAAACGAAATCGGACGAGGCTTATTATATCCACTTCCGGCTTTTTCATCGTCAGCGCCTCATTATAGCGCCTAATTATCGGCGCTCCGCAATGGTATTTGAAGAATAATTAGTAATTTCGCAGGTTGAAAACAGCAAGATTAGGCGATTTTGATATACCCCGATAGCTTTGAACGCAAGATTGGCTTCGAGGCCGTGAGAAAACGGCTCGCGGCGCTGTGCGCCTCCTCGCTCGGACGGGAAGAAGTCGAGGCGATGTCGTTTATGACCGATTTCCGGGCCGTGAAGCAGGCCCTTGACGGCGTCAGCGAGATGATGGCAGCGATAGGTTCCGACGAAGGATTCCCCCTCGGGGGCCTCTCCGACATAACCCCGGTCCTGAAACGGGCGCGCGTCGAAGGGTCGGCGGTGTCGGTCGACGAACTTCGGCAACTGCGCCGCACCTTGCAGACGTTCGCCGACGTGAACGCCTTTCTCTCGCGCTCGCGCGGCGACGACGGAACCACCCCCTACCCCGTACTGTGCCAGGAGGCCGAAGCGCTCGCGGCGTTCCCCGAGGTAACCCGCGAGATTGACCGGGTGATCGACCAGAACGGCAACATACGCGACAACGCCTCCGCCGAGCTGGCCCGCATACGCTCGGAACTCAGCCGCATATCAGGAGCCGTGAACTCGATCATGCGGCGGGTGATGGCCCGGGCAGTGGCCGACGGCTATCTGGAGGCCGACGCGTCGCCCTCGGTGCGCGACGGGCGGCTGGTGCTCCCCGTCTCCCCGATGAACAAGCGGAAAATCAACGGCATAGTCCACGACGAGTCGGCTTCGGGCAAAACGTTCTTCATCGAGCCGGCGGAAGTGGTCGAGGTCAACAACCGCGCCCGCGAGCTGGAAATGGACGAGCGACGCGAGATAGCCCGCATCCTCGGCGAACTTACCGCACGCCTGCGCCCGTCGATTCCCGACATGCTCGTTTCCTCAGAGGTGATGGGGCGCCTTGACTTCATCCACGCCAAGGCGCGCTACGCCGCCGAGGTCGACGCGCGCATGCCGTCGCTCACCAACGGGCACGAGCTGGAATGGTACCGCGCCGTCCACCCCGTGCTCCTGGAGTCGCTCATCCGCCAGGGAAAGGAAATCGTGCCGCTCGACATCACCCTCACCCCGGGAAAAAGGCTCCTGATCATCTCCGGCCCGAACGCCGGAGGCAAGTCGGTGTGCCTCAAAACAGTCGGCATAGTACAGTATATGGCGCAATGCGGGCTGCTCCCGACCCTCTACGAGAACAGCCATATGGGAATCTTCGACGACATATTCATCGACATCGGCGACGACCAGTCGATCGAAAACGACCTCTCTACCTACTCCTCCCACCTGCGCAACATGAAGGAGTTCCTCGGCAACGGGCGCGCCTCCTCGCTGATCCTCATCGACGAGTTCGGCGGCGGCACGGAGCCGCAGATTGGCGGCGCGATCGCCCAGGCGATTCTCAAAGAGTTCAACAACAAACAAATGTGGGGCGTGATAACGACCCACTACCAGAACCTCAAACACCTGGCAGAGGAGACCGAAGGCCTCGTTAACGGCTCTATGCTCTACGACCGCCAGCTGATGCGCCCCCTGTTCCGCCTCTCGATCGGGAACGCGGGAAGCTCCTTCGCCCTCGAAATAGCCCGCAAGACCGGCCTCCCCGCAAGCATAATAGCCGACGCGCAGGAAATCGTAGGCAGCGACTACATAAACATGGACCGCTACCTCCTCGACATAGCCCGCGACAAGCGCTACTGGGAGAACAAGCGCCTCGCAATCCGTCAGAAAGAGAAGAAGATAGAGGAAACGCTCGCCCGCTACGAGGAGGAGGCGGACACCCTCCGCTCAAAGCGCCGCGAAATACTCGCCGAAGCCAAGGGGGAGGCTAAAAAGATTCTCGACGGGAGCAACGCCACCATTGAACGCGCCGTGCGCGAAATCCGAGAAAGCCAGGCCGACCGCGAGCGCACCATCGAGGCGCGCCGCCGCCTCGAGCAGGAGAAAAAAGAGTTGCTGGCCGAAAAGCATAGCGCCAACCCGCTTCTGAAAAAAGCGCCGAAGAAGAAACACGAAAAACCCGCCGCGGCCGAGAAAGAAGCCCCCCTGGCGGTAAACGACAACGTGAAGCTCGACGGCCAGGGCCAGCCAGGCACAATACTCGAAATATCGGGGAAACAGGCCACCGTGGCTTTCGGGATGCTGAAAACGCAGGTAGCCCTCTCACGTCTCAAACGCACCCTATCCAAACCCTCGTCTGGAGCGAAGAACGCCTCCTTCGTCAGCTCGGCCACAACCGACGCCATGCGCGCCAAGCAGCTCGACTTCAAGCGCGAAATCGACGTGCGCGGCATGCGCGCCGACGAGGCCATCCAGGCCGTCACCTACTTCATCGACGATGCCACGCAGTTCTCCCAGGACGAAGTGCGCATACTCCACGGCACCGGCACCGGCGCACTGCGCCAGGCCATCCGCCAGTACCTCGACACCGTTCCCTCCGTCGCCTCCTACCGCGACGAGCACGTCCAGTTCGGCGGCGCCGGCATCACCGTCGTCACCCTCCGCTAATCCCAGCCATTGCAACAATCAGACAATACCACATAGCATAAAAACGGAAAAGCGTTGCCGACTTTGAGCATAAGATGCTCGATAGTCAGCAACGCCTTTTATTGATAGTTATCGTAGGGGATATGCCTATTACGATAGTGTCACTGGTGTTATCGGCGACTGGTATTCCAACTTCATCCCGATGACATTGTCTCCGACAACCTCGGAATATTCTGATGATTTCTCAATTGGCTCTACGACGCGAATGGATGCATACCCGTAAACCTGCGTCACTCCGTCGATTTCCACCGGATCGGCCAACGGCACACGGATATACGCATTCCAATTCTTAT
>CAJTRT010000085.1 GCA_910579105.1 uncultured Muribaculaceae bacterium
GGCTGGACCGGCGCGGCCGTGGGCTGGCTCGGATGGGATACATCCTGGGTCGAGGCGCTTCCGACGGCTCTTATGAAGCCTCTGAGCGGTAGCGGGTCGCGCGGGCTGATGATCGACCTTATGAACACCCACGGGGCCGACGCGTTCGTCAGCCGCGTCTCGGCGGCGATCCAGGGCTCGACCGACACGATGTTTTATGTCTTGGCGGTTTATTTCGGCTCGGTGGGCGTGCGCAAGACGCGCTACGCCGTGGGCTACGCGCTGCTGGCCGATGTCAGCGGGTCGGTGGCGGGGGTGCTGGCGGCCTACCTCTTCTTCGGCTGATTTTCAGGCTCTTTTTGGCTCTTTTTCCTGCTTTCTTCGGTCACGATGCCCGCATCGCTCCGTCATCAAGCAGAAAAAATCATCCAACAATAGCTCTGAAAATCGGAGATGATACTTTTGTGATTTTGATATAGCCGGGTGCGTTGAAGGCTAGAAGGGGAGTGCGGGGTATGGCGCTGCGGAAGGGGTGGCGGAGTCCGCGGGGGATGCGGGGTTCGCGGCGATTGATTTGGAGAGGAGGCGGCGGCCGAAGCGGCAGTAGACGCATTTGCGCTTCTCGCAGTACTCGCGGCGCAGCTCGACGAGCGCCTGCGACGCGAAGGCGTCGCGGCAGGGCAGGCCGGCGGCGGTGAAGAGGCGCACCACTGAATTTTCCTCCGGGGGCAGCGAGCACAGCAGGTCTACGGCTCGTTCCATAGCCAAGTCGTCGCCGCGCGAGGCGGCGCGGGCGTGGAGCAGCGGCACGGCCACGTTTATTATCAGGGAGTCGACCGCGTTCCTGCCGAGGACGCGCGGGAAGGCTTTCGCCCCCGAGGGTGCGAATGTGTAGTGGTTCGCCCAGAATCCTTCGAGGGTGAGGTCGAAAAGATCGCGTACGCGCTCGACGGCGGCGACGGCGTCTCTTTCAGCGGCGGCGACGAGGTCGCCCATCAGGCCGAATCCGTCGGCCACCTTGAGCGCGAGCAGCGCGAGGCGTCGGTGTGGGAGGTTCTGCGGCCTTGTGCGCGCCATTTTCCACTGCGGTTTGGGGGAGCGGAGGGAGAATTTCGCCGCCATGAAGCGGTATTCCTGCCGCAGGGCCTCGACGTAGGGGTCCTCGTCGACCGCGGGGTCGGGAATCAGTCCGGCCTGTCCGAATATCATCGCCTCGACGGCCAGGGGGTTGTCGCGGTGTTTCAGCAGGATGTTCAGGGGGAGCGAGCGCGCCGTCAGCTCGAAAGGCTCGCTGTTGAGGCCGAATCCGAGGGCGCGGGCGAAGGTCGCGTAGGCGGCTTCCTCCCAGTTCCCGCCGGTGGCGTCGGCGAGTGCCGCCGCGCGCTCGCTCTTGGTGAAGACGCGCTCGACGGCCAGGGCGGTGAGCCAGTCGGCCACATGCACCGGCTGTATGGAGGGGAGGCCTTCGGCGCACGGCAGCCCCGTGTCGGCTCCGCGTCCCAGGGCTTCGTACCGCTCGCGCGCCCCGGAGCCTATCTCCATGACGGCCTGGGGGATGGGGGAGCCGTCGGGGCGGCGGATTTCGTCGTCATCGACGGCGACGACGTGGAGCACCACGGAATCGTAGGCGCGGTCGGAGGAGTGGCCGTGGCGGTGCCAGTCGGAGGCCCGGACGTGCATCTCCACGTTTCCGCACCATGTCTCATCCCCGATTTTCACGGAGGCGTTGAAGAAGTCGGGCCCGGCGTCGGTGTTGAGCCTCCCGGGGTCTATCACGCGCAGGGGGAGGCCGCGTGTTGTTGCGGCGCCGCGGATCAGGCCGAGGCGGTGCTGCCAGACGAACTGCATTAACTTCTCCATTTGGGTCGGTAGTGGTGTTGCTCACGGCAAAATTACAAAAAAATCTTAAACTCGGAAGCCGCGGGCTTGCGGAAAACGCGGAAAATCAGTAACTTTGTGGGCTTTTTGGCCGAAACGGGCTTTCCAAGCAGCCTACCGAGGCTCGCCCGACGGCATAACCTTTTATATATCATTAGTTTAATGTACGCTATCGTAGAAATCCAGGGACAGCAGTTCAAGGCCGAGGCCGGGAAGTTCCTGTATGTACACTATCTCGGCGACGAGCGCAAGGAGGGAGAGGCCATCGAGTTTGACCGCGTCCTGCTCGTGGACGCCGACGGTGCCGTGAAGGTCGGCGCGCCCACCGTAGAAGGGGCGAAAGTCGTTTGCGAGGTGATGCGTCCCCTCGTGAAGGGTGACAAGGTGATCGTCTTCAAGAAGAAGCGCCGCAAGGGCTATCGTCGCAAGAACGGCCACCGCCAGATGTTCTCCCAGGTGATGATCAAGGACGTAGTCGCTTAACCCATTAAAGATCCAAGACAGTAACATGGCACATAAGAAAGGTGTAGGCTCGTCGAAGAACGGCCGCGAGTCGGAAAGCAAACGACTCGGTGTTAAGATTTTTGGTGGCCAGTTCGCCAAGGCGGGCAACATCATCAAGCGCCAGCGCGGTACAGTGCACCACCCAGGCCTGAACGTGGGCATGGGCAAGGACCACACCATCTACGCGCTCATCGACGGCACCGTGGTGTTCACCCAGGGCAAGGAAGGCCGCCGTTTCATCAACGTGACCCCAATCGCCGAGGCGTAACCCGCCCTCGCGCGAATCCGCTACCCCATTCAGGCGGCCGCCCCAGAGCGCTTGGCGCTTGGCGCGGCCGCCTCGCTATTCAATAAAAATTTAAAACAGAACTAACCATGGCAGACAATAACAACAAGCAGCAGGAAATCAAGATCGAGCTTACCCCCGAAATCGCCGCGGGGCACTACGCGAACCTCGCGGTGCTGTCGCACACCCCCGGCGAGTTCTTCCTCGACTTCATCGCCGTGGCTCCCAACATGCCCCAGGCGCGCGTGCAGAGCCGCATCATCATGAACCCGGAGAACGCCAAGAACCTCCTCTTCGCCCTCCGCGACAACATCCAGAAGTACGAGAACACCTACGGCGAGATCACCCGCAAGGCTCCCAAGAACGGCGCATCCAACAACGGCGGCATCCCCAACCCGTTCCAAGCCTGACGGCGCGTGATAACGGCCTGTCTGGGTCGTCGCCGGAAGCGCTCGGCCTCGGTCACAATCTTATGATTGCTCCCGTCGGCCTCGGCTTCCGGCTCCTACCATCCAAGCCGTTCTGACGCACCGTCCCATCCGGGCGCGTTTAAGTTCGGCCATCGGGACATTGATGGAATGTAGAATAATTGAACCAATAAGAGCTATCTGTTTTTCTGATGGATCTGCAAATATATAACTCGCTCAAACGCGACAAGGAGTATTTCCGGCCCCTCCACGAGGGGCGGGTGGGGATGTATGTCTGCGGCCCGACCGTCTACGGCGACGGCCACCTGGGCCACGCCCGCCCGGCCATCACCTTCGACGTGGTCTACCGCTACCTGACCCACCTGGGGCTGAAGGTGCGCTATGTGCGCAACATCACCGACGTTGGCCATCTCGAGCACGACGCCGACGAGGGTGAGGACAAGATCGCCAAGAAGGCCCGCCTGGAGCAGCTGGAGCCGATGGAGGTGGTGCAGCACTACCTCAACAGCTACCACCGCGACATGGAGCGCCTCAATGTGCTTCCCCCCTCGATCGAGCCGCACGCCTCGGGCCACATCATCGAGCAGCAGCAGTATATCCAGGCGATTCTTGACGCGGGCTATGCCTACGTCAGCGACGGCTCGGTGTACTTCGACGTGCGCAAATACAACGCCGACCACCGCTACGGCAAGCTCTCCGGCCGCAACATCGACGAGCTTTTCTCCGAGACCCGCGCCCTCGACGGGCAGCAGGAGAAGCGCGACCCGGCCGACTTCGCCCTCTGGAAGAAGGCCGCGCCGGAGCATATCATGCGCTGGCCGTCGCCGTGGAGCGACGGCTTCCCCGGCTGGCACCTGGAATGTTCGGTAATGAGCGAGAAGTACCTCGGCGAGCAGTTCGACATCCACGGCGGGGGGATGGACTTGAAATTCCCCCACCACGAGTGCGAGATCGCGCAGAGCGTGGCCCACAACGGCCACGACAGCGTGCGCTACTGGATGCACAACAACATGCTGACCATCAACGGCGAGAAGATGTCGAAGTCGAAGGGTAACTTCATCACCCTCAACGAGTTCTTCACCGGCTCGCACGAGCTGCTGACCCAGGCCTACTCGCCGATGACGATACGCTTCTTCCTCCTCCAGGCCCACTACCGCTCGACGGTCGATTTCTCGAACGAGGCCCTCCAGGCTTCGGAGAAGGCCTACGCCCGCATGACGGAGGGGTGGAAGCGCCTCGCCGACCTCAAGCCTGCCGCCGAGAGCGACATGGCGGAGGAGATCGGGCGCATCCGCCAGGCGTGCTACGACGCGATGAACGACGACTTCAACACCCCGGTGGTGATCGCCCACCTGTTCGAGGCGCTGTCGCTCATCAACAAGGCGCGCGACGGCCACGCGCGCGCCACGCAGGCCGACATCGACGCGCTCAAAGCGCTGTTCGACACCTTCCTGTTCGAGATTCTCGGGATGCTCCCCGCCGACGGCGCGGAGGGTGGCGAGGGTGCCCTCGAGCCTTACCGCGAGGCGGTCAACCTCCTGCTGGAGGTGCGCGCCCAGGCAAAGGCGGCGAAGGACTGGACTACCTCCGACCTTATCCGCGACCGCCTGGCCGCCATAGGGTTCGCTGTCAAAGACACCCGCGACGGCTCCTTCGAGTGGTCGCTCAACAAGTGATGCCGCCCCGCGGCCCTGTTCTGAGCGATGGACCTGCAAGGCTTCGGAGCGCTCGTGCTCGACAACCTGCCGTTCGAGCCTAACGACCAGCAGATACAGCTGGTCGCGGCTCTGTCGCGCTACTGCTCGGCCTATACAGCCGGGCAGGACCGCGTGTTCATCCTCAACGGCTACGCCGGTACGGGGAAGACCTCCGTGATGGGCGCGCTGGTGCGGTCGCTCCGCACCGTGGCCATGCCCACGGTGCTTCTCGCCTCCACCGGCCGCGCCGCGAAGGTGCTGTCGTCGTTCACCGGCCAGCCGGCCTTCACTATCCACAGATACATCTACAACGCGCCCGCGGTGACCCCCGACGGGCGCGTTTACGCTTCCGTGAAGCACAATCCCCACCGCAACACGGTGTTCATCGTCGACGAGGCCTCGATGATCGGCGACGACGAAAGCCCCTCGCGGTCGAGCCTGTTGCAGGACCTGCTGCTGTATGTCTTTTCGGGGGTTAACTGCCGCCTGATCCTCGTGGGGGATACGGCGCAGCTCCCCCCGGTGGGGTTCGACGAGTCGCCGGCGATGACCCCGGAGGCGTTCAAACGGATGGGGATGTCGGTGACCCGCGCCACGATGACGCGCACGGCGCGCCAGCAGGCGCGGTCGGGCATCCTCTACAACGCCACGGCGCTGCGCAGGGGGATGCTGGAGGTGCCGTTGAAGGTGCCGTCGCTGCGCGTCAAGGGGTTCGACGATGTGTCGGTTGTCGAGCCGGAGGGACTGCAGGAGGCATTGGAGGACGCTCTGGACGAGTACGGGGCCGACCAGGTGCTTCTTATTACCCGTTCCAACCGGCGGGCGGTGGATTTCAACCTGGCGATACGCGGCATCATCTAC
>CAJTRT010000086.1 GCA_910579105.1 uncultured Muribaculaceae bacterium
CGAGACACAGGAACACGCTCAACGGGCGCCCTATCAGTATCATAAACGCTCCGATCAGGAACGACACAGCGGCGACCGACAGCATCTCGCGCGGGTTTACCAGCAGTCCGAGCATCAGGAATACTACGATTTGAGCGAGCCAGGTCATGCCGTCCATGAATTTGCCGATTCCGCGGTGGTGGGGGATGGGGGAGTTGCCTATCACTATGCCGCAGATGTAGACCGCCAGATATCCGTTGCCGCCGAGGGCGGCGGTTCCGGCGTAAGTGAGGAATACCGATCCGATCACGAGTATGGCGCTCATCGCCGTTGCCTGCCCAGCGTCCTCCGCGCTGCCACCCAGGCGGCGGTAGAAGTTCAGCAGCCAGCGGGCGGCGAACCCCATGGCGATTCCCGCGGCACCGCCTACACCGAACTGCAACGCGAGCTGGCCGGCGAGCATCCCCCCCGACAGTGTGCTTCCAAGGGTTATGGCCTCAATCAGGATGATTGTCAGCATATAGGCCATAGGGTCGTTCGAGCCGCTTTCCAGCTCGAGCATCGGTCGCAGGTGCTGTTTCAGACCGATTTTATGCGTTCCGAGTATGCCGAACACCGAGGCGGAGTCGGTCGACGACATCGTGGCGGCCAGCAGCAGCGAGGGGATGAGGGCGAAGTGTATGTTGGTCCATGGCATGCCAGACAGCCAGAAGATGAACAGGCCCGTGAGGAGAGCGGTCAGCAGCACTCCCACGGTCGACAGGACCAGTCCCGGAACGATTACCGGGCGTATGGCGGAAAGGCGCGTCGCCATTCCGCCGGAAAAAAGAATCACGCACAGGGCTATCATGCCCACGAACTGCGCCGCGTGCATGTTGCCGAACTGTATGCCGAGGCCGTCAGTCCCGAACCCCATCCCCACCAGGAGGAACACCAGCAGCAGCGGCAGCCCGGTGCGGTAGCTTGTCTTGCCTATGAGGATTCCGGCTATCAGCAGCAGTCCTCCCGTGATAAGTATGTTTTCGTCGGTCAGAAATCCCATATCGCGAAGATAGCGAAAATTCAGGAATTTTATCGTATCTTTGTGAGCCACGAAAAACTGTTGAAATGGATAACGCGACACCTCACATAATTAACCTGCCTAAATACCTCGACCAGCGGGGCAACCTTTCGTTCATCGAGGAGTTCAGGCAGATTCCGTTCAAGATCGAGCGGGCCTACTGGATTTACGACGTTCCCGGCGGCGAGCACCGCGGGGGGCACGCCTACCGGGAGAACGAGGAGTTCATCGTCGCGCTTTCGGGCAGTTTCGACGTCATGGTGGATGACGGCCGTGAAGAAAAGCGGTTCTCGCTTAACCGTTCGTACTACGGGCTTTACGTTCCCCGTGGCGTGTGGCGCGAGATGACCGACTTCTCCACCAACTCCCTGGCGCTGGTGCTCGCCTCAACGCCTTATACCCCTGAGGACTACATCCGCGATTATGACGAATTCAAAGCCTTTGCGAAATGAAAGACGCGCCGACAGTGTTTGACTGCTCCCTGATAGGGCTGCCGCGGATCGAGAACCGCGCCGGGAACATCACGCCGATACACCCGAACGTCAACGTGCCGTTCGACATCCGCCGCGTGTTCTATTCGTTCGACATCCCTGGCGGAGAGGCCCGTGGGGCGCACGCCCACAAGCGCTGCCACCAGCTGCTTGTCGCTGCCAGCGGTAGTTTCGAGGTAGTGCTCGACGATGGCGTGAACACGCGCACCCTGCTCCTGAACCGTCCGTTCTACGGGTTGCACATCCCTCCCGGCATATGGGCGTCGGAGCAGAGTTTCTCTTCGGGATCGATATGCCTGGTTTTGGCGTCAGAGGGGTTTGACGAGGATGACTACATCCGCGACTACGCCGCGTTTTGCCGTTTCCGTGGAATTATATGATTTCCTTGAAATGTGAGCGGTCGGCGCCGCACAGGGGGCATGTGTAGTCGTCGGGCAGCTCGCCGTCAACTTCTGCGACGTAGTGGCAGATGTCACACTCGTAGCGGCGTTTCCCGTTATTGTCGCATGCTGAGCCATCCCTGTCGGGACGGTAGGTGGGGGCGTTTTTCGGAGCTGTGCCTTTTATCACGTCGTGGTAGTAGGCGTATGTCATCGGTGTGCCCGAACCTTCGATCGTGTCAGTAAGGCGCGCGAGCACGAGTACGTGGGTTCCGCAGTCGACAAACTGCTCGGCCTTCAGGATCAGGCGCCCGGCAAACGAGCCTTTGACGCATGGGGTGAAACCGATTACTTCCATTCCGAAGCCGTCGTATTTGTCAGTGTCGCGGCTGCACGTGAAGCCGAACCGGCCTATCAGTTCCGGGTTCGAGCTTTCTGAAAGAATTGAGAGCGAGAAGCGTTTGTTCTCTCGGATAGCGCTGAGAGTGAAGTTTTTCTTGTTAAGCGATATCGCGAGCGTCGGGTTTTCGGATGTTACCTGGAAGCATGTGTTGATCACGCATCCGGCGGCGCGGCCCTCTTTGAAGGCGCCGACGATATAAAGCCCGTATGTGAGCTTGTAAAGCACGGTGAGATCCATTGTTTTAAGTCAGATGTTTGTCGGTATGACGGGGGTAATGGTGTTGTGTATGTGAAAGGGGAAGCGCCTGGGGCGCTTCCCCGCTGACGGGCCACGGCAAGGCAGGGTGTCGGCAGAAGCGAAATCAAAACCCAGATCGAAAGCCCGGATACGCGGCGAAATCAAAAACAGCCTCCGAACATTCAAGTCATCAACGGCATGGGCGCGGTATATGCGTATCCGGCCAAAGAATTTCAAATACAACGGCACAAGGCCGTTTGCTGAAAGAGAGAGGGATAGTCGTGATTACGACTTGCTGTGGGGTTGACATCCGCCAGGCCGCGTTAGGAATCCCGCGCCGCAAACGGGTCGCGGGAGCTCCGGCTCGTCAGTTTGCCTTGTAGGGCGGCTTATTTCTTTCCGAGACGGTTTACCTCGTCAAATATTTCCCGGAGCGACTCTGGAACCACTATTTTGTAGTTGGCGATTTCTTTGACGCGACGTTGTATGTGTTCGGCCAGTCTGGCTTCGAGCAGGCGTCTCTCTTCGCCGTAACGCTTCACGGCCTCGGCATACTCGGTTTTGGCTTTGACGGCAGATTCTGTAACAGCCTTCTGACATTCAAATTTCATTGAGTTGAGCCGGGCCTGCGCTTCGCGGTATTGTTTCTGGAGGGTGAAATAAGTGTCCTCGACCAGTTCTGTGCTGACAGTCGGTTCGAACGTGTAGATCAGTGTGTCGCGTCCGTCGCCTCGTACTTCGTGCGGGCGCTGTATGTGGTCAGTCAGCGCTTTGCGTGCGTCTGCGAAATGTCCGTCAGGATGAATCGACTGGCCTATTACCGCGGCAAGCGTTTCCAGTTCGTAATACCTGTTGCGCTCGTCGAGGGTCAGCGACGCGTAATATTCGTCTTCCGTCAGTATCTCGCCCATTTCCGGTGGCTTCGGCAATTCGATTCCCTGCTCTTTGGCGAAATCGCCGACCGACAGTTCCTCGGTTTCTTTGAGCAGCCGTTCCTTCGCCTTTATGGCTTCGCGGAGCCAGGCTATCAGAGATTTTGCTTTGGCTATGGTGTGCAGTTTCCCGGCGACGCTCTCAACGTCGGCCGCTCCGGCTCCGTGCTCGAGAACGTTCGGTGTGCCGCTCCCTATGAGCGATACCTGAGTGGAGTAGAACACCAGGTTCGAGAGCCAGGTGTCGAGTCCGCGCACCATCTCCTTGGCCATGTTGGCCACATGGTTGGCCGAGGTGGAGGTGAGCCCCTGCCCGTCGGCCGCGAAAAAAATCATATCCTTCTTCATATCCGGGTCATTAAACGCAAAGAGTGTCGCAAAACACAATTTGAATGAAAAACATGAGTTCTGCGATACCCTCCGCTTGTTTGTTGCTCAAAGGAGACAGGGTGGGGGGTCAGTCTTCCTTCTCGAACTGGTCTTTTCCTACGCCGCACAGAGGGCATACGAAGTCGTCGGGGAGGTCTTCAAAAGCGGTGCCGGGCGCTATGCCGTTGTCGGGGTCTCCTACCGCCGGGTCGTAGACCCAGCCGCAGACGGTGCAAACATATTTATCCATAATCTGTTCAAAGTTTGGTTAGGGTTTTCCAGTAACAACACCCCGGGCCCGCGATTTGTTTTCCAGGCGGTTGGCGCGGTAGTCGGCGGGTGAGATTCCGCGCTTTGCCTTGAACACCCGCTGGAAGTACTGTGTATAGGAATATCCGCAAGACATGGCTATGTCGGCGACCGGGCAGGCCGTGTCGCGAAGCATCTGCTCGGCCCGCTGCATACGCGCCTCGGTGAGTAGCTGGGCGGCGGAAACTCCGAGTTGCGAGCGCAGGTGGCGGTTGAGGGTCGACCGGCTGGCCGCCGCGGCCGCCGCCATCTCGTCGATATTGGCGTCTGGATTGCCGATGTTCTCCTCGATATACCTGCGGACCCGGTTGAGGAACGGGGTTTCCTCGGGCCTCTCGCCCACGTCGGGCATACCGGTGCCGACTCTGGTTTCTGATGCGTCAGTTTTTTCGATGTTTACTGCCGGAGACGCCTTTGTCTCACCGCTATGGATCAGAGCCATATATTTTTCGAGAAGATCGCGCCTCTGACGGTTCACACGGCGTATATACAGATAGGTATACAGCGCCCCGCCGAATATCGACAAGGCGAGGATCGCGGCCAGGGTTTTCGCCCACCATGTCTCGTGCCAGTAAGGGGCGACGACAATCGACAGTTCCCGGTTGTTATCCACCCACCGTCCGTAACGGTCGGTCGACTGCGCTTCGAGGATATGGGTGCCCGGACTTAGATTGAACAGTGTTACGCCGCGGGCGTGGTCGGCGTTGGTCCAGGGGGATCCGTCGACCCTGGTGCGGTATAGTATTTCTGTGTTGTCGATATAGTCGACAGCGGCGAAATGTATGGTTATGTTTCTCTGCCCGGGAAGGAGTGATAGTTCAGTTTTCGGAACGAGGCAGAATTTCTCGGGCTCGCCGTTTATGGCCAGCGTCGTGAAAACGAGCGGCGGGATGTACCCCCGGCTTAGCATGCTTTCACGGCTGGCGAGAAAGGCGCCTTGTTCGGCGCCGAACAGCCAGGTGCCGTCGGGAAGCCGCAGAGGGGTGGTCTCGGCGAACTGGCATGTGTCGCTCCAGAAATTCTTGCTGAAATTCACGGTATTGCCGTTCCGCGGGTTGAACGCCATGACGTTGTCGCCTCCGACTATCATCAGAAGCGAATCGGCGGCAAGCGTCATGGCCTTGCATATGTCGCTGGTAAGCGAGGAGTTCTGGCGGTTGACGTGGGTGAATACCGGGTTGCCGGAAAACAGGTCGCGCTCGCTGATGATGTCTATGCCCGAACTCTCCGTGGCGATATAGATGTTGCCGTCCGAGTCCCGCGCGAGGCTCATCGTCGCGTTGTTGCACAGGCTGCCGGGGTTGTCGCCGTCGCGCCGTA
>CAJTRT010000087.1 GCA_910579105.1 uncultured Muribaculaceae bacterium
ATCAGTCCTAATTTTTTGAGACCTCAAAAAGTTTTATCGGACAGCAATAATTTTTTAAGTTAAATTGGGGAATCAGGCACCCCGTGGCAGGTTTCAATGAAAAAACGCGGCGGTTTATGAAAAAAACACTTGCAGTTAACGCGGGAAAAAACTAATTTTGCCTATTCTACAACCAATATCAAATCAATGAAGAAGATCTACGCAATCCTGGCCGCGGCGGCAGTAAGCAGCTCCGGCATCCACGCGCAGGATGACCACCTGGCGCTCGAATCCTTCGGACAGCCCGCCCTCAACGGCGCGAAAGGCCACAGTTCGTCGCGCGTCGCGTCGCGGGCACCCGCCGACGCGACATGGGAAGCCGCCGGGACCGGTATATGGAAAGAGGGATTGCTCGACAAGCTGATTCCGACAGTCACTGGAAGCAGCTGGGAGGTGACTTTCGAGCAGGCCAAGGAATATCCGGGCTACTGGCGTGTGCTCCCCTACGGCACCGGCACTCCGATAGCCGGACTTATGGACCAGGCCGACGACGAGAACTACGTCTATATCAATGCCACCGACCCGGAGAAGGTGTACATCGAGGAATTTTTCGCGTTCGGCTACATCATGATATCGAACCTCGTGGGCGAAAACAACTGGCAGGGGTACGCGTCATACGGCACGGAAAAGAACGGCAACATCATTTTCCCGTCGAAATCGTTCGCCTACACGACCTATGACATGGGGGGCGAGTTCGCCTACTGCAACGAGTCGGGCTACCTCCAGATCGCCCTCCCCGGCAGCGAAATCAAGGACTACCTGCTTGAAATCGACGTTCCGACATGCGACGAGGATGGCGAGATGACCATATCGGTGACAGCCGGGGAAGACATAGCCAAGGTGAAGATGATCACCAGCCCCGGCTATTTCGCCAGCAGCGCCAGCAACGACCGCGCGGTGGCTGCCAACGGGGCGGAGTTTGATCTGGCAAAAGGGTATATGACGTATGTGCCGGGTGAAAACGCGCCCACGGGCCTCTACACCACGATTGTCGTCGGTCTTGCCGAGGACGGCTCGATCGCCGCGTCGCGCTGCGCCTACTCCCATCTCGGGGAACGCGACGGCGCGGACTGGACCTCCGCCGGCACCGCGACCATGAACGAGGGGATCCTGACGACCGTCTACGAGACCGCCACGCCCCAGCTTCTGACCTGCGCGGCCGAGCAGAGCGTCTCCCAGCCGGGCCGCTACCGCCTCGTGAACCCCTACGCGGGACACACCTGGGCGCAGAGTTACGACGACTTCGTAATCACAGGCCACGGCCACGACCACTATATCTACATCAACGCCACCGACCCGGCGAAGGTGTATGTCGAGGCAGCTCCCCTTGGCATCAACACAGATGGTGACGCGATGCTGTATTCGCAGGCCGCCCTATATGTGGAACGCGGGCAAAGCGCGACCGCCGTGCAGCAGGGGCTTTTCGGCAAGCTGGTCGTTGATGACGGGGAAACAATCATAACGATGCCCGACGGGTCGCTGCTGTTCGCCGAAAGCAAGTATGACAGCGGCGCGTACCACAATGTAGGGAAGGATTTCATAGTGGTGATCAATCCCGAACAGGTGGGCATAGAGGAGGCCGGAGCCGCGGCTGACGCATACGCGCCGGCGGAATACTTCAACCTGCAAGGCATGCGCGTGGCGCATCCGCGACCGGGGCAGCTCGTGATCGAGCGCCGCGGCGGCGAGGTTAGAAAGACAATCGTCAAATAACACAAACAGAGAGATATGCACAGCGATCCGAAAGAGTGCCTTTACTGCACGAACAACGAGACATTGCACAACCTGATGATCGAAATAGCGCCGTTGGAGGTCTCGCGGGTGTTCCTTTTCAAGGAGCAGACCTACCGCGGGCGCTGCCTCGTGGCCTACAACGGACATGTCAACGACCTGTTCGAACTGACGGACGGGGAGCGCGACGCCTTCATGCGCGACGTTACCCGCGTGACCAGGGCGATGGACAAGGTGTTCCATCCCGAGAAAATCAACTACGGGGCGTACAGCGACAAGCTGTCGCACCTCCACTTCCACCTCGCGCCCAAATATGTCGACGGGCCGGACTACGGGGGCACTTTCAGGATGAACCCCGGGGAGGTCTACCTCAGCGAGGAGGAATACGGGAAGATGGTCGAGGCCATGCGCGCGGCGCTCGCCTGACCTCCCGGGAAAGCCGCTCGCCTACGGCTCGCTCCACCCGGCAGCCGGGAAAATCTTCGGGATTCGGATTCCCGAAGATTTTCCCGGCTGCCGTTGCTTTTTCAAAGATTTTTCGGGTGTCGTTGTTTTTTAAGGCGCTGGCGAGGAGGAAATGTTGGGGAAAATCAGTAACTTCGCGGCTTGACAATAATGTAAAAACGGGGCGACGAACAAACAGCCACCATACACAACAACAGCCACCATACACAATGAGCGAAACAAAGGAGATCAAGAGAGCGCTGGTTTCTGTCTTTCACAAAGACGGCCTCGACGAGATTCTGAAACTTCTGCACCAGGACGGGGTAGAGTTCATCTCCACGGGGGGAACAAAGAAATTTATCGAACAGCTCGGCTACCCGTGCGCGGCGGTCGAAGACCTCACCGGCTATCCGTCGATTCTCGGTGGCAGAGTAAAGACCCTGCACCCCAAGGTGTTCGGCGGCATCCTGGCCCGCCGCGACAACGAGCAGGACCGGCTCCAGACCCAGCAATACGAGATACCGGCGATCGACCTGGTGATAGTGGACCTCTACCCCTTCTCGGAGACCGTGGCGTCGGGCGCGTCGCAGGCCGACATCATCGAGAAGATCGACATAGGTGGCATATCGCTGATCCGCGGCGCCGCGAAGAATTTCAACGACGTCGTGATCGTGGCCTCGAAGGCCCAGTACGAGCCTCTGCGCCGCATCCTTGCCGCCAACGGGGCCAGGACCACCCTGGCCGAGCGCCTTTTCTTCGCCAAGGAGGCGTTCGCCGTCAGCTCGGGCTATGATTCCGCGATATTCAGCTATTTCGACTCACTTGCCGAGCACCCGACGGCCCTGCGCCTGGCTATCGACGGGGAGAAGACGATGCGCTACGGGGAGAACCCCCACCAGAAGGGCTATTTCTTCGGGCGCTTCGACGAGATGTTCGAGCAGCTCCACGGCAAGGAGATTTCCTATAACAACCTGCTGGACATCGACGCGGCGGTAAGCCTTATGGCGGAGTTCACCGAAACGACGTTCGCCGTGCTGAAACACAACAACCCGTGCGGAGTGGCCTCGCGCCCGACCGTCAGGGAGGCTTGGGCTGACGCTCTCGCCGGCGACCCTGTTTCAGCCTTCGGGGGCGTGCTGGTGACCAACGCCGAGATTGACGGGGAGACCGCAGCCGAAATCAACAAGATATTCTTCGAGGTCATCATCGCCCCGGGCTACACGCCTGACGCGCTTGGCATCCTCGAACAGAAGAAGAACCGCGTCATCCTGGTACAGAAGCACCGGCTTGGCACCACGCGCCAGTTCCGCTCGATTCTGAACGGCGCGCTCATGCAGGAACGCGACACCAAGACCGAGACCGCTGATGACCTGCGCCAGGTGACGGCGAAGGCCGTGGATCCGTCGCAGGTGGATGACCTGTTATTCGCCAACAAGCTGGTCAAGCACTGCAAGAGCAACGCCATCGTGCTCGCGAAGAACCGGCAGCTCTGCGCCGCGGGCATCGGTCAGACCTCGCGCGTCGACTCCCTCCGACAGGCCATCGACAAGGCCCGCTCGTTCGACTTCGACCTTGGCGGGGCGGTAATGGCCTCGGACGCGTTCTTCCCGTTCGCCGACTGCGTGGAAATCGCCCACAAGGCGGGAATCGACGCCGTTATCCAGCCCGGCGGCTCGATCCGCGACAACGAGTCTGTCGAATACTGCGACAAGAACGGCATCGCGATGGTCATGACCGGGTTCCGCCATTTCAGACACTAACGCATACACTACCGATAACTACAATGAGATTATTTTCTCTGACAAAAGAAATAGCCATCGACCTGGGCACGGCCAACACCGTGATCATCCATAACGACAAGATCGTTATCGACGAGCCCTCGATCGTGGCCCTCGACCGCCGCACCGACAAGCTGATCGCCGTCGGTATAGAGGCGCAGCGCATGTACGGCAAGGAGCCGGAAGGGATACGCACCGTGCGCCCGCTGCGCAAGGGAGTGATCGCCGACTTCAACGCCGCCGAGCTGATGATCCGCGGTCTGGTGAAAAAGGCCTCGGCCAAGAGCAACTGGTTCTCGCCGTCGCTGCGCATGGTGGTCGGCATCCCCTCGGGCTCGACCGAGGTTGAGATCCGCGCCGTGCGCGACTCTTCGGAGCACGCCAACGGCCGCGACGTGTACATGATTTACGAGCCCATGGCGGCCGCCCTGGGCATCGGTCTCGACGTGGTTGCCCCCGAGGGGAACATGATCGTCGACATAGGTGGCGGCACGACGGAGATCGCCGTGATCTCCCTGGGAGGCATAGTCAGCAACAAGAGCATACAGATCGCGGGCGACGACCTGACGGAGGACATCATGAACCATATGCGCAAGGCCCACAACGTGAAGGTCGGGGAGCGCACCGCCGAGGAAATCAAGAAGCACGTCGGCTCAGCGCTGACGGAGCTTGAGAACCCGCCGGAGGACTTCGTGGTGCACGGGCCGAACATGATGACCGCCCTGCCGCTGGAAATCCCCGTGTCGTACCAGGAGATCTCGCACTGCATCGAGAAATCGATTTCCAAGATCGAGACCGCGGTGCTCGGGGCGCTGGAACAGACCCCTCCGGAACTGTATGCCGACATCGTGAAGAACGGCATCTGGCTGGCCGGAGGCGGCGCGCTGTTGCGCGGCCTCGACAAGCGCCTGACCGACAAGATCGGCATCACGTTCCATGTGGCCGAGGACCCGCTGCTGGCGGTGGCCAAGGGCACCGGCGTGGCGCTCAAAAACATCCAGAACTTCTCGTTCCTTATCCGATAACCCCAGAGCCGGCGAGGGAGAGTGAGAAATCTGTTGGACTTCATAATCAGGTTCAGCTCCTGGTTCGTGTTCGCCTTCTACGTTGTCGCGAGCTGCGCGCTGCTGTTCGACCGCAACCCCTACCA
>CAJTRT010000088.1 GCA_910579105.1 uncultured Muribaculaceae bacterium
GGCTTGGCGGTAGATGCCGCTTAGCCTATGAATAATTTTTTAACGAACTATTGATATGCGTAAATCGTTCATTCTCCGTCTGACAGGGCTGCTCGCGTTAACGGCGGTCTTCGGTCTCATCGGCACTGATGCCGGAGCGCGGGTAAAGGCTTCCCGCTATCTGAAACCACACACCACATCGGGGCTCGCTGTGCCGGGAACTGCCCGCGGGGCGTTGAGTTCCCGTTCGCTGATGCCGAAGGATGCCGTGACCGCTTCCGCTCCGTCGCGCGTCACCATCGCCGGGTATGTGCCGGGGCACGGGAATTTGCAAAACGGAATCTATTCTTTCGATGTCGGCCCGAATCCTCAGCTGACGCTTCTTTTCCACGACGACCAGGCCCGCTTCTCGGTAGATGGCGGTGGTACGTATTATGACGGGAAGTATTATTATATAGAATGGCACTACGGGCTTATGTCCGACGAGATATACGCCCATTACGGAATCCAGGAGACAGAGAACTGGACCGAGCTGTACCGCAGCGCGATGGACCAGAACCCGATCGACGAGCACAGCATAGCGATGGATCTGGCCTACTGCCCGGCCGACAACACTATCTACGGGGTGTTCGAGGACTATGAGGTGATTCCCGACGCGTACACCTACTACTTCGGCAAACTCAACCAGTACGGCGAGCGGGAAGGCATAGCCCAGCTCGACAAGCGCTATTGGGCGGTGGCGGCCGATTCGGAGGGTAACATATTCGGCATAGACGCCGACGGGTGGCTCTGCTCCTTCGACCGCGCCACCGGCACTGTCAGGCGCGTGGGCGATACGGGCATCGATCCGTTCTACATGCAGTCGGCCACGTTCGATTTCCGCACCGGCACTATGTACTGGGTGGCTTCCGGCAAGAACATTCTTACGGCGCTGTACACGGTGAATACCTCGACAGGCGCTGTCACGAAGGTATGCGATATTCCCGGCGACGAGCAGATCGCGGGGCTGTATGTCGTAGACCATTCCTATGTTGATGACGCTCCTTTCAAGCCAACAGAGCTTTCCGCGACATTCGAGCGCGGCAGCCTGACGGGCACCGTGGATTTCACAATGCCCGCCGTGTCATTGTCCGGCGCGTCCCTTTCGGGAACCCTCGGTTACACGGTTAAGCTCAACGGAGCCGATGCCGCGTCTGGAACCGCCGAAGCCGGAACCCCGGTCAGCGCCGCCGTCACGGCCCCGGCTTCTGGCAACTATGACATAGAGGTCACCGCTTCCAACGCCGCTGGCGAAGGCCCATCGGTCAAAACCTCTCTTTGGATAGGCGACGACCTGCCTACCGCTCCGAAGAACGTCACCGCTTCCAAGGGCGACAACAAGGTGACTGTCAGCTGGACCGCTCCTTCCACCACCTCGCACGGCGGTTTCCTGAACCAGGCCGCCCTGCGCTACAAGGTCACCCGCTTTCCGGACATGAAGGTTGTGGCCGACGACCTGGCAGCGCTTTCCGTCACTGACGCGAACCTCGGCGTGCCCATCAAGTCATACTGGTATGAGGTGACCGCCCTCTCCGGCACGCAGAAGGGCGGAGCCGCGACCTCGAACAACGTTGTTTTCGGCACCCATTACGAGGTACCTTACTTCGAGGACTTCGCCACTGACGCTTCCTGGCACCTGTTCACCACCATCGATGTGGAGGACGACGGCAAGGAATGGCTGTACTATTCCGATAAGCAGGCCGTAGGATGCATGGCCTCGCAGCGTTCCGAGGTCAGCGACGACTGGCTGATCACCCCGCCGGTATATCTGACCTCCGACCGCTCGTATATCCTGGCTTTTGACGCGGCTTCCACAACCAACACCATGGCCGAGGCTTTCGAGGTGGCGATAGGTACCTCCGCCACTGTCAACGGTATGGGGCGGCTGATCATGCCCCGCACG
Organism: uncultured Muribaculaceae bacterium; assembly: GCA_910579105.1. Taxonomy (GTDB): domain Bacteria; phylum Bacteroidota; class Bacteroidia; order Bacteroidales; family Muribaculaceae; genus UBA7173. Next base: position 1,922 of record CAJTRT010000088.1, read on the forward strand.
GAGGTCAAAAGCTCTGTATTCGTTCCTTTCGAGAAAGAGTTCTCGGTTCCTTCCGACGGACTTTACTATATCGGGTTCCACGATGTGTCCCCAAAATACCGCAACTGGCTCTACCTCGACAATCTGACAATCATTCCCGGTAAGAATCTCAACGCCCCGGCGGCAGTGGCCGACCTCTCAGTCACCCCCGCCGCGAACGGGCGTCTCGCCGCCACCGTCAGCTTCACCTCCCCCTCGAAGACCGCCGACGGAGGAACTCTCGCCGCGCTCTCCGAGGTCCGGCTCTACCGCGGGCAGACACTCGTGGAGACTTTCACAGACCTCATGCCCGGAACACGGCAGAGTTTTGAGGATGTGAAGGCGCAGCAGGGACTTAACGAGTATACCGTGGTGAGCTACAACGGCAATGACGCGAGCGAGCCGGCGACCGCCTCGGCATGGGTCGGGGTGGATATTCCCAAGGCGGTTGAAAACGTGGTAGCCCGCGAGAACGCCGACGGATCGTTCACCGTGTCGTGGGACGCCGTTACAGAAGGTGTTAACGGCGGCTTCATTGATCCGGCGCAGATCTGCTACTTCGTGGCCCGCTCGACCGACAACGACACCTTTGCCGACCAGCTGTTCGCCACCTCGGTCACCGACAGGCCCGAGACGACCGAGCACACAACCATGGCCTACCTTGTTGTGGCGCTGTCGCAGGGAGGGCAGTCCGACTGGGCTATTTCCAACGTGATCGTGGTGGGCACACCCCACGAGCTTCCATATGCCGAATCGTTCGCCGCGATGACCCTCCAGGCCGGTCCCTGGACGGCGGTTGTCAACGAGGGCGACGCCGAATGGGCAATGAAGCAGGGTGGTTTCAAGCCCTTCACCCAGGGCGTCCAGGACGAGGACGGTGGCATGATAGCCTTCGTGCCCTCGGCCCCGGGCGACAAGGGTGTGCTTTACTCCGGCAAGTTCAACATCAGCGGCTCCATAAATCCCACCCTCAGTTTCTGGTATTACAACAACCCCGGCAATAACGGGCAGATCAGGCTTATGGTTTCAAAGAACGGAGGCGACTTCGAGCAGGCCCACCTGGTCGATTTCGCGACCGCTTCCGGCGCGAAGGCATGGGCCAAGGCCGAGGTGCCGTTGAAACAGCTCCAGGCCGACTGCCGCCACATACGCTTCGCGTTCGAGGTGACGGCGGGTTCGGACAACGAAATCTACCTTGACAACATCAGGGTTTACGATAATATTGAGAATGATTTGGTAATCAGCGCGATCAAGGTCCCGGCTCGCCTGACGTTCCAGAAACACGCCCTTATCGATGTCACGGTCAAGAATATCGGGCAGGCGGCTTCCGGCGGTTATTCCGTGAACCTTTTCCGCAACGACGTCCTTGCCGGGACAGTCCCCGTGGCCGCCGGCCTGGCTGTTGACGCGACCAAGACGGTGTCGTTCGAGGAACTTCCTACCCTTGACTTCGGAAACGAGGTGACGTATTATGCCGTCGTCGATTACGCGGCGGACCAGAACCAGTCAAACAACCGTTCGGAAAGCGTCACCGTCAGAGTGAAGCAGCCCGTGTTCCCCGCGGTTGACGATCTCGCTATCAGTATGGAGGGCGACAAGGTCAATCTCTCATGGAGCGAGCCGTCGGCCGACGGCGTAGAGCTTGAGGCTGTCACTGACGACTTCGAGGCCTACCAGCCGTTCGCCATCAACGACCTCGGAGACTGGCTGAACATCGACGTTGACGGGTTCGAGACCACCGGCATCCAGTACGCGTCGTTCCCCAACATGTTCGACCCGAAGGCCTGGATGGTGTTCAACCCGGTGAAGGCCGGCCTGTCGATCGCCTATGAGGGCGGAGAGCCGAACGCGTTCGCTCCCGCCTCCGGCGCGCAGTATCTTCTGGCGCTCTGCTCGGTCGACCCCAAGACCAACGAGGATATGCCCAACGACGACTGGCTGATCTCGCCCGAACTCTCCGGCTCCGCGCAGACCATAACCTTCAAGGTCAAGCGCCTCGGCATGCAGTATGCCGAGAGCTTCGAGGTGCTCGCTTCCTCGAAGTCGGACGATATGGCTGACTTCACCCGCGTGTTCTCAGGGAGCGACATCGCCGGATTCGAGGGGTGGTCGCCGGTTTCCGTCCCGCTTCCCGAAGGGACCAAGTACTTCGCCATCCGCTGCAACTCTTACGGCGGTTTCGGCCTGATGCTCGACGACATAACCTATGTCCCCGCCTCCGAGCGCCCGGTTGAGCTCCAGCTTCTCGGCTACAACGTCTACCGCGACAATGCGAAAGTCAACGACGCTGTGGTGACCACCACGAGTTACGCGCACCCCGCGACCGTTGACCAGGCCGAGCACATATACCACGTCACCGCCCTTTACGACAAGGGGGAGTCCGCTCCGTCCAACAGAGTGTCGACACAGACAGGAGCGCTTGACGGTGCCGGGTCTCAGGAATTCGTCGTTTCCACTGGTGCCGGCGTTATAGCGATAACAAACGCCGGTGGTATGCCGATAAACGTCTACGCCGCAGACGGCAGCCTGGTCTACTCCGGCGAAGGCTCCGCGGCGACCCTCGTCCGCGCCCCCTCCGGGGTCTACATCGTGGCCGTTGACTCTGCTGTCTGCAAAGTAGCCGTGAGGTAGCGTGTAAAGTTCAACCACTCAAATACTAATTATTATTGCTGTCCGATAAAACTTGAAGATGGCAAAAAGGCATGGCTCGAACG
>CAJTRT010000089.1 GCA_910579105.1 uncultured Muribaculaceae bacterium
CAGGACCCCAACATTAAAAGTGTTGTGCTCTACCAGCTGAGCTAGCGAATCTCCGATTGCGTTTGAAAGAGGCGTATCCTTCAAAAGCGATGCAAAGGTATGAAGTTTTTTTTGAATGAGCAAATTTTCAAAGCGGAATTTAAATTTAAAATGTTTAGACCGATAGTTCCTCCCCGATAGTTCCTCCTGCGGTGATTCTTCCGGTAGATTTAACCAGGCAGATTCAATTAGGAGGTTTTCACGTCGCAGGTTAATCTGAGCGGGTTAATTTTGGCGGGTCCAGCTGGGGCGGTTTCGACGGCAGATTTAACGGACGAGTGCGGAATTGGCGATCGGCTTGAGGCACTCGTGCGTAGGATTTGAGAAACGGAGATTCGTAAGAGTTTGTGGGTTCAAAATATTTTGAATGTTGATTTGGAAGTTGTCCAAAAGCGGATTGAAGATGGGACGTACGGTTGGCTATGGTTGTATTAGGGAACATACGGTTGGCTGAGGGGGATATGGCTGGATTTGGGTAAGTACGATTGGCTGAGGGGTAGGGGACGTGCGACTGGTTGAGGGGGAATATTGTTGGATTGAGTTGGCGTGTGGGAGAATGAACAGAAGGGGTATTATTCAGGCGGGGTATTGTTCAAGGGTGTGACGGAGATCCCTGCCGTCGTCGGGATGACGAGGTATGTTGTGGAGGGTGCGGTAGGGACGTCGAGTGTGTGGTCTTGGTAGCGGAGGACGCAGGGACTGCCGGAGATTGATGTGATGGAGGCCGACGTCAGTTTGCCGTCGGAGAAATCGATGTCGACAAGGAAATTGCCGCGGGCGCGCAGTCCGCGGACCGCGCCGTCGGGCCATGCCGCGGGGAGGGCCGGCAGCAGGTGCAGCTCTATGGGTGTGTCGGTGAGCTCGTTGGCGGGTCGGGTGCCGCGAGTGCTTTTGCGGTGAATTCCGTTTTGCGCGGGATGACTTTGCAGCAGCATTTCGGCCATACCGGCCGTGGCGCCGAAGTTCCCGTCGATCTGGAAGGGGGGATGGAGGTCCCACAGGTTGTCGGCCACCCCGGTTGATATGAGGTTGCGTAGGAGCCGATAGGCATTGTCTCCGTCAAGGAGTCTGGCGTACAGGTTGACGCGCCAGCCCATTGCCCATCCGGTTGATTTGGGCCCGCGCTGGGCGAGTGTCGTCCTGGCGGCGTCGGCGAGGTCGGGATTCCGGGTGGCGATAATTGAGGATCCCGGATGGATGCCGAACAGGTGGTTGGTGTGGCGGTGCGTGTCGCCAGGATCGTCGATGTCGTCGCTCCATTCCTGGAGTTGTCCGTGGCGGCCGATTTGGTAGGGGGCGATGCGGTCGAGAGCGCCATTCCATCTCGCCCTGTCGGCTCTGTCGGTCGAGAGGACTTCGGAGGCGGCTATGGCGTTGGCGAGAATCTCGCGGGTCACGGCGTTGGCGTATGTGGCTCCGAGGTCGGCGGTTCCGTGTTCGGGGGAGTACGATGGCGCGGAGGTGAGTTTTCCGTTGTGTTCGAACAGGATGTCTGCTGAGAAGTCCGCGCTTGCCTTGATGAGCGGGTACGCTGTCTGTCGCAGCCATTCCCTGTCGAGGGTGAAAAGGTAGTGGTCCCACAGCTGGGATGATAGCCAGGCGCCGGCGGTGGGGATGTAGTTCCACGACATGTTCTTGTCGGCGAGCGGGGCGGTGAATCCGAATGGATTTGCCGAGATTGACGCTGTCCACCCCCGGGCGGTTCCAAAGTAGGACCTGGCGGTGGTCTCGCCAGGTTTCCTCAGAGATTCAACGAAGTCGCTGAACGGCGCGAAACATTCAGCGAGGTTGCAGATGTCCGTGGGCCAGTAGTTCATCTGCAAGTTGATGTTGTTGTGGTAGTCGACGCGCCATGGTCCGTCGATGTTGTTGTGCCACATACCTTGCAGGTTGGCCGGCAGGTTCCCGGGGCGGGATGATGATATCAGCAGGTAGCGCCCGTAGTTGAACAGAAGTTCCTCCATGGCGTTGTCCCGTTCTCCCCGGCGGTAAGCCCCGAGGCGTTCCGGGGTAGGGGTGAGGTCGTTCGAGCGGTTGCTGGTGAGCGTTAGGGAGACTCGGCCGTACAGAGATCGGTAGTCGTCGATATGGCGTTGACGCAACGCATTGTACCCCAGTGCCGCCGCTTCCCGGGCGGTGGCGTTGACGTTTGGTGCTGGGTCGTCACCGGTATACGCCCCGGGGTCTGTCGGATCCGGGTCGGTGTTGCGACGGTAATCGGTGCCGGCGGCGATTATGAACGCGGTATCGTCGCTGCCGTCCACGGCCAGGGATTGGCTGGCTGGGTCTATCGTTATCCGCGCTTCGGGCGCGGCCAGGGCCTCTATCCTTATGGCCCAGCGCATCCCGTTATTGGCGAGCCGTCCCTCTACGAGCAGGGCGTTTGGTCCGGCTTTTGTCGCCGAGGTGACCTCGTGTGGCGTGGCGAAACGGAAAGTCAGATTCCCTGGCGCGCCGGGGGATGAGAACCGGGCGGCCATAACGCTGTCGGGGTATGAGGCGAAGAATTCCCGGAGGTGCCGCCTGCCGCCTATGGCGAAAGAGACCCTGACGAGCGAGCTGTCAACGTCCAGCACCCTTCGGTAGCCAGTGACCGCGCCCGGTTCTATCCCGGTCTCAACGGTTGCTTCTCCGAGGGTTGTGAAGCATCCGAAACTTTCGCGGTTATAGGGAGTGTTGCCGTTGAAATTGTTCCGTATCAGGCTGTCGGCGGTATTCTTGTCGCCGTTTGCCAGAGCCTGCCGGGCCTGGGTGAGGATTTCCGGGTTGACGCGCTTGTTCATGTCCCAGTAGAACGGGTCGGCGGCGGGGCCTCCCATCCACAGGGATTTCTCGTTTAGGGTCACGCGCTCCCTTCCAATGGAGCCGAACACGTTTCCTCCGATTGACCCGTTGCCTATCGGAAGAGATTTCCGTTCCCATTCCGGGTCGGCGTTGACGGCTCCCCGGTATGGCATGGTCCAGGCCGGTGGCGTTTCGTCGGATGTCGGCGTGTCGAACACTATGAGGTTTCTTGGCGTCGGCCCGGCGGCCGCGTGGACTATCGCGGCTGATAGCGTGGCGGCAATAGTGAAGGCGCGTAGGGGTCGCATAATGTGGTATGGTGGCTTACTTGAATATTGGCGTTTGCTTTTGGGGTCAGAATGAGTATCCGGCATCATCGACGAGACGTTTGTCCTCGTCTACCGTGGAGCCGATTGTCGTCAGCAGGTCGCCGACAACACCTCCGTTCATCCCGATGCGTATGGCCTTGAGCTGGATGTCGCGTTTTAGTGACGAGCGTCCGCCGGCGAAGCGGAGTGTCGTGCGGGGATGCGCGAAGCGGAAGAACGCCACGGTGTCAAGAATCTCCTCGGGGGTGAGTGGCGCCTGTTTTTCCAGCGGGGTGCCCGGAATGGGGCAGAGTATGTTGATGGGGATGGATTCCGGCTCTGCCTGGCGCAGGGCTATCGCGAGTTCCACGCGCTGGCGCGGAGTCTCCCCCATGCCGATGATTCCGCCGCTGCATACCTCCATCCCGACTTCTCTCGCCCAGTTTATGGTGCGCAGCTTTTCCTCGATGGTGTGGGTCGTGCATAGTTCGGGGAAAAACGACGGGGCGGCTTCCAGGTTGCAATGGTACCGGCGCACCCCCGCGTCGTAGAGCTTTTGGAGTTCTTCCTTGCCGAGCAGTCCCATTGACGCGCATAGGCTTATTCCGCCTTCCGAGCGCAGGGTCCGGTAGTACTCGCACGCGGTGTCAAGGTCTTTGCCCCCCATGGCCCTGCCGCTTGTCACGAGCGAGAATCGTTTCACTCCCTGGCTACGGTTTAGGCGGGCGGCCCGGAGACACTCCTCGCTCCCGATCAGCGGGTATACGTCGGCCTTGGTTTTGTAATGAGCCGACTGGGCGCACCATTTGCAGTTCTCCGAGCACTTGCCTGATCGGGCGTTGATGATCGAGCAGGAGTCGAACACGGGTTTGCAGAAACGAGCCGTGATTTCGGCTGCCGCCTCCCATAGTTCGTTACGGCGCTCAGGCTCGATATCGGCCAGCGAGAGGGCTTCGTCGGCTGTGATTTCCCGGCCGTCGAGTATTTTGTTTTTGAGAGATGTGATTTCTGTCATTGCGTGATATGGTTTGACAAAAAAATCCACCAGAACGCTTCTGATGGATTCCTTAGGAGTGATTCGCACAGGATTCAAACCTGTAACCTTCTGATCCGTAGTCAGATGCTC
>CAJTRT010000090.1 GCA_910579105.1 uncultured Muribaculaceae bacterium
GGCAATACTGCGCCGGATGGTTGGAATCCGGCGCGGCATTGTTCGAGGTTCGATTTGTTTATGTGGGTGTCAGATATGGTGTGCGCCGCGGGAGGCTGGTACCGTCACGCGTGTTCCATTATCTTTTCTGCCAGGAGTTCGGCCTGCTGGACCCCGACGGTACGCCATACCGGCTCGCCGTCTTTGAACAGGATCAGGGTAGGCACAGACTGGACGCGGAAACGTGCCGCGAGGTCGGCGTTCTTGTCTATGTCGACTTTTACGATTGTGCCCTTGTCGCCGATCTTCTCCTTGACTTGTTCAAGGATTGGCGCCTGCATCTTGCACGGACCGCACCATGTGGCGAAGAAGTCAACGAGTGTGGGCTTGGATGATTTGATTATTTCCTGAAAGTCGTTCATATCATGCTGATGTTTAGTTGTTACGGAATAGGAGCGGGCTTTTCGCCGCCCGCGTCTGACCATATAACGATTTTATGACTGATTTAGTTTGCCAAATATTGTTTTTTTCATTGCTGGATTGTAGTTTTTAATTCGTACATTCGCGCATACATTTCACACCAGAATCAAAAGTCCTACCGACGATGGATATAAAAGGAACCGGCGTAGCTCTCGTGACCCCGTTTAACAGTGATTTCAGTATCGATTATGGTGCCCTGGGGCGTCTGGTCGACTATCTCATCGAGGGTCGGGTGGAGTATCTCGTGGTCCTTGGCACTACCGGCGAGGCCGTAACGCTTTCAGATGCCGAGCGCCATGATGTCGCCTGCTTCGTGGCGCGCCGCACGGCGGGACGCGTGCCCTTGGTGCTCGGGATGAGTTCCAATGCCACCGATGCCCTCTGCCATTCGCTTGGGGGGGCCGACGTCGAAGGGTACAGCGCCATACTCTCGGTTGTGCCGTTTTACAACCGTCCGTCGCAGGAGGGCATATACCGGCATTTCAAGGCAGTCGCCGAAGCCTCGCCTCTCCCGGTCATATTGTATAATGTCCCATCGCGCACTGGCGCGAATATGGAGGCGTCAACCACATTGCGGCTGGCGGAAGAGTTTTGCGGCAAGGTGATAGGCGTAAAGGAGGCGTCGGGCCGCATAGGGCAGATCAGGGAAATCATCGAGCGTAAGCCGGAGGGGTTCCGGGTGGTCAGCGGCGACGATGCTCTGTGCCTGCCTTTGGCGGCGATGGGAGCCGAAGGCGTCATTTCGGTGATTGGCAACGCCCTGCCGGCATCATTCTCTGAGATGACGCGGCAGGCTGTCGGCCATAATTTCGACAAAGCCGCCGTCATCGACCGCCCTATGCAACCGCTTTACCGCGACATATTCCTTGAAGGAAATCCATCGGGAATCAAAGGCCTGTTGAGCATCATGGGCATAGCGGGTGACACCCTGCGTCTCCCCCTTGTACCTGTCAGTCAGGCGACACGCGACCTTATGGCGACGCATCTCTCCGAGCTTCCGTCGCGCCTGCGCCAATGAAGGGTTGGGTTCTGGGATCAGGGTCCCGAGATGGGTATGAATCAAAAATTATGGCGGCGAATTGCAAAGTTGCCCGAAAAGCGGTAACTTTGCATCCGCAATCGCCGTAAAGGCTGATGTGGCCGTATTATTCGGCGCTCGGCAACATCTCTGGCGATCAACGCCGTTATGGTGACAGGCACAAAAGGTCCGGTAGCTCAGTTGGATAGAGCAACTGCCTTCTAAGCAGTCGGTCCCGCGTTCGAGCCGCGGCCGGATCACAAAAGCGGAGCTGCTGAAAACAAGCGATTTATAGCGAGTTTTCAGCAGCTCCGCTTTATTAAGTTACGCTAAATATTCTTAAACAGAGTTTGAAATTTGTCGGTTTTCATCACGTTTTTGCCGTTTTTGCCATGCGTGTTTCCCAATAGTTTTACCAAAAAATCGTCGTGGTAAGCTGGTGGGCGGTTACGGTATGAGTTTCTTCGCGGCGGGAGTCAGGAGTGGGGCGATTTCGGCGTAGGGGATGGTGCAGGTCGGGAGGCCCGCGGCGTAGCAGGCTATCTCATACTGCTGGTAGACGAACGTCAGGCCGTTCTCGGTAAAATAGGGGGCCACGGCTGGAAGAGGGAAGTCTTGCGGGTCAATTATGAGCGCGTCGTCCATCTTGAAGTCGTCGCCGGTTTCAAAATACTGCTTGGAGACAGCTTCTTTGACCATCTGTGTGAGTTCCGGCAGGTCGTCCTGGTTGAATATTCCGTAGCCCGTCTGCGAGCCGTCGGAGGCGCGGAATGTGGCGGCGTTCACGAGCGTGGAGCCATGGGCACCCCCTGTGTAAATATAAATCGACGAGGTGAATGTGACCACGGAGTCGGTGGCGAGGATTCTGTCTATGGTTCCTTGGTAGCTGTATCGCATGCTTATGCTGTCCTTCGGGGCGAAGCTGTCAAACTCAGCCTTGTCGGAAGCGAAACGCTCTTCTGCGATTGCCTTTATTGCCTTTTCACCATTGGCGAGATCCTCGGATGTGAGCGACGAGTAGGCGTGCGCTTCCGCTGAATCCATGGGGAGGATCACAGCGACGGTCTGCACGACCCAGCGGCGCGTGCTGTCGAGTAGGGCGGCGTTACCTTCCGATGGATATTGCACCGAGAAATCAAACTTTGAGGCGCAGTTGTTGGCCTCCATTGAGTCGGTGACGGCTATGTTCTCGGTCGCGAGGGTCCCGACTTTTGCCGCGGCAGTCTTATTGTTGCCGCAAGCGTTCGTCAGCGCGATTATGGCAGCCGCGGCTGCCGGGATGGCGAGTTTTTGTATCGATTTCATAATCATTGTGTTTATAGGTCCCGGACTATGAACGTTCCGGTTTCTTATGGCAAAGGTAGCAAAAAAATCCCACTTGACTCTGTCGGGGAGGAATTATTGGTGATGTTGAGCAAAACGGGGTTTTTGTTTGTTAGTAAATTTTAGTAATGGAAATGTAACGCCATATGGGACATTTTTACTACTTTTGCGAATTGATTCGGTACGATTGAATTCATCACTTGTTTGTCACATTTTAGCGTTTTATCTCACGACATATGAAGCGAAAGGTATCATTAAGCTATTTCTATTCGACTCCGAAGCGCGTGGCGGCCACGTTGGCGGTACTTATTGCCGTGGCGGCGGCGATAGTATTGCCGATGGTCTTGCGGAAGGAACCCGCGCAGGCGGTTCCGCCGACCGTCGAGGTTGTCGCGGTGCCGGTGCGCGATGTCAACATCTATGGCGAGTATGTCGGGCGTATCCGTGCCCAGCAATTTGTGGAGGTGCGCGCCCGCGTGGAGGGGTATCTACAGAACATGCTGTTCACAGAGGGGGCGTACATTGAGAAGGGGCAGACTCTTTTCGTCATAGACCCTACGATTTACCGGGCACGTCTGGAAAAAGCCAGGGCGCAGCTCAACAAGGCCAGGGCGGTAGCGAAAAAGGCCGAGCGCGACCTCAGCCGCATACGGCCCCTGTTCGAGCAGAACGCCGCCTCGCAGCTCGACCTGGATAATGCGGAAGCCGCCTACGAGAGCGCTACCGCCGACGTTGTCGTTGCCGAGGCCGACGTGACACAGGCCGAACTTACGCTGGGATACACTTCTGTGAAATCGCCTATTTCCGGATACATTTCGGAACGCTCGGCAGATATAGGCACCCTTGTGGGGCCGAATAACAAGTCGTTGCTCGCAACCGTTGTGAAGAGCGATTCAGTCAGGGTCGACTTCTCGATGACGGCCCTTGACTATCTCCGCGGCAAGAGCCGTAACGTGAGTCTCGGCGGGGGAGCTGACCAGAAAGACAAGATGAACGCCTATGTCACGGTGACGCTTGCCGACGGGTCGGTCTATCCCCACAAGGGC
>CAJTRT010000091.1 GCA_910579105.1 uncultured Muribaculaceae bacterium
CACTTGGCTCCTCGGAGCCGTTAACAAATTCTCAAAAAATAACCGAAGTATTGAAAGATGCGTCTTTGCGGAAATTCATATCGACCAAGGCATCTAATATGCGCGACTACGCGGATGCCTGTTTCCGCTATCTACGCGCAACCGGGATGGTAGACATATCCTATTCAGGACGTTCGATATCTATTGTGCCGGAACGTTTGCCTGATATTGATTATGTGTTGTCGAATTGCGACCGAAGACCGATGCGGGTTAAGAATCAGGAGGAATATATCTCCTATCTGGGCAATCCTGGTTTCCCGGTACTCCTGACTGATGACATTGAAGCGGTAAAACGAAAGCTGCGTGATGGTTTTCCAGGCGAATCATTTGCGGAAGACGCTACTGCCGACGAATTGAATGGATTGTTGGACAGGCTGACAAAACAACGCAAGTCGGATTTAATAGATCAGAAAGTTGCTGACTTGAAAACTTATCGCGATTATACCGACGTACAGGACTTATTCGATAGGATATTAAAGGACAAGTCTCTATATGACGCACCCCTTATGCTGGAATGGAACACCTGGCGGGCAATGACGATGCTTGACGGCGGCGACATAAAGGCTAATTTGAAATTCGATGATTTTGGTAAGCCCTTATCGACAGCATTGGGAAACAGAGCTGACATCGAGTGTGATTACGGAAATTTTGCTTTGGCAGTGGAAGTGACGATGCTTAACGGCCACAAGCAGTATGACGGAGAAGGGGAGCCCGTGCCTCGTCATCTTGGCAGGTTAGCGGCGGAAAAGGGGAAGCAGGCGTTTTGTTTGTTCATAGCTCCCAAAATAAATCCGTCAGTTGTCAGCCATTTCTTTGTGCTGCACCGTCTTGACATACCTGGGTATGGCGGGGCAGCGAATATAATACCACTGCCTTTGGAGATTTTCAGGAAAATGGTTGAAGATTCCTACAAGGCTAAGCGGACTCCGACACCGACAAATGTACGGCGGCTGTTTGAGGTAGCGGGCGCGCTCGCGTTGAGCAATAAAAACGACGTGGAGTGGTACGAGGCTGTAAAGCGTGCTGCCTCAAACTGGCTTCAATTATAACGTCGTACCATATCTAAAACAAAAAAAGCGCCGGCTGCGATTTGGATTTTGCGGCCGGAGCTTTTTATTTTATCGGAATGGTGTCAGTCGGCGACGATGCGGACGCGGGCGGAGGCGAAGACTGAGAGGTCGAGGCGGCGGGCCACTTCCATGATGACGCGGGCTGCCTTGACGCTGACGCCGGCTTCGTTAAGCTCGGGGGAATACGCGGCGATGGCGAGCACGTCGGGGATGATGCCGAGCATGGTGCCTCCGAAGGAGCTTTTCGCGGGGATGCCGGCCTTTACGAGCCAGGGAGTGTTCATTTTGTGGGGGCCTTTGGCGGCCATAAGGCCGACGAGGCTCTGCGAGAGCTCGCCGTCGTAGACGATTTTGCCGGTCGCGGGGTTCACGCCGTCGGCGGCCACGGTGGCTCCCATGCGGGCGAGCTGTTCGGTGGAGGCTCCCGTGGCGAGGGCTTTCAGGTATAGGTCGACCGAGAGCTCCGCTTTGTCATAGAGGGTGTAGCCGTTCTCTTCGAGAAGGGCGGCAGTGCGGTTTTCGGCGGCCTCGTCGCGCAGTTTCTCGTAAACGTTGTCGGCGAGTTCAGGCGCGGAGCCGGCCATGTCGATCATGCGGTTCTCGTAGAGGTTCCATTTCGATTCGGGGTCGCCTGTCGGCTCGACTGCCGAGAAGGCGCGGATTCCGTGGGCGCCGAACGCCAGCCCTTTCGGTTTTTTTCCGAGGGCGCACGCGGGGCATTTGCCGGATTTCTTGACGATGGCGTCTACCCCTGCCTGGCTGAAGAGGACGGAGTGGAGGGGGAGGTGCATTATGGATCCCATAGGCGCTTTGACGTCGGTGTCGCCTTTGTTGATCACAGTGCCGTCGGTCAGCGCGACAGAGATGCCGAACTGGCCCGCGGCGGCGTTGAGGTTCCTGGGGTCGATGGCGCCCTCGCTGATCGGTTCTACGGCCGCGTAGGCTTCTTCTACGGCCTTGCGTAGTTCTGAAACAGATATTTTACGTTCCATATGTTTAGTGTGTTAGATTATCGCTGCTTTCGTTTGCGATAATCTAACACACTCGCGGGCTGGTTGGTTCTCGCATCTAATGGGCTGTTTGGATTTCTTGGGAATTTTTAGGCTGATAGCGAGAAGTGTGCCCGTGTTTAGAAGGAGTATTTAAGCATAGCGTTGAGGCGGTTGGCCTGGGCGTGGGAGTTGTCGACGTTCTTTCGCGAGCCATGGATGTATTCCACTCCGATCAGCAGGTCGGGCAGGGGGGAGTAGAAGGCGTTGGCTATGGCGTAGTTGCCGCGCTTGTATGTGTCGTCGGGGAGGCGTCCCTGGTCGTAGAGGCGGCAGAAGCTGTATCCTCCCGAGACGAACAGGTTCTTGGTGATGTTGATTCTCGCGCCGGCGAGAACTCCGAGCGAGCCGGGGGCTCGCATCTTGCCGGGGTCGTCGACAGATGGCACGAGGTCGTAGCCGAAGCCTGAGAGGTCGTTGAGGTATGTGCCGATTCCGCGTCCGTAGGCTCCCTGCCAGTAGAAGGTGAGCAGGCTGGTGGCGCGGGCCAGGCCGCTGAGCTGCACTCCCCAGCCGGGCGCGAAGCGGTTCTTGCCGGAGAGGAGGTCGCGGTAGGCTATGTTGCGGAAGATGGCGGAGAAGCGGACGTGGCTGTTGCCTTTGTCCCAGCCGTACTGGACGAAGGCCGGGATGTCGGGCACGCGCTGGCTGATGCCGGCTGTCACAGGGACGCCCATTCCGTAAGTGTCGGTGTATCGGCCCGTTACCGACGGCATTTCTGCGGATACAGCCCAGGAGATTCCCTCGGGACGCAGCAACCGGTAACGGAGCATCATCTGCTTGCCGCCGGTGGCGCCGGAGGGTCCTTGGTAGTCAATCGTGGGCATGCACGCCGTGGCGTCGGCGAAAGTGGTCCTGGTCTTTCCGACGGTCACGTTGCCAAGCGACACATATGCCTGTTTAAGCGAGAAGCCGTAGCCGTTGCTGTTTCCGGTGAAGTTGGATTCGACGTATGCCACCAGTGGACCGAGCTTGGTTGATTTCACGAATTTGATGAACAGCGAGGAGTGGTTGGCGGTGCCCTGCATACGCTCGCGGTTTGCCTTGTCGGCGGGGACGGGAATCTGGTACGTCGTGAAGCCGTCGTCGTCTACCGATCCCCGGAAGTCGTAGGAGAACACCCCCTCGACCGCTCCGCCGATACCGAGGGCCGCGGTTCCCTCGCGGTCGATCATAAGGAAGCGCGGTATGCCGGGATCCTGGAAGTGTAGTTCCTGTGTGTCGTACATCACGGTCATGACCTCGCGGTGGACGTTGGCGGTGTCACCGGTCAGGATTATGGCTCTTTTGGGCGATTCCATGAAGATGTAGTCGTCGGTTTCGGGAGCGGGTTCCGCGGCGGCCCAGATCGGCACTATGATGGCGGCCGCCAGTGAACTCAGAATAATAAGGTTGCGCCCGAGCCTCGCGCGGCGCACCAGCCTTACGGCGTTATGCAACTGACCCATAAATAAGAATAGTTGAATCGTTAGAGCAAAGTGTTAATATACTTTATAACCCGTCTGGCTCCGTTAAAGTTCGTTAGTGCCCCCGATTACTCGCCGCGATGCCCGATAACATAAAAAGGCGCTCATCACGAGCGCCTTTTTATTGGTTTCCAATAGGTACAATTTCTAAGGTAAAAAAGATTGTTTTAGGTT
>CAJTRT010000092.1 GCA_910579105.1 uncultured Muribaculaceae bacterium
CGGGGGTCTCATACTCCTTGTCGATTTCAACCTCGAACACCGCCGGGTTGGTCAGGAGGGCGCCGTAGATGTTGGTGCGGTAGTTGCGCTGCACGGGTACGGAGGCGAAAGTGGCTGTGGCGCTGCTGCCGTTGTGGCTAAACGTCACATCGACGGTCTGCTTCTCGGCGGGTACGAGGATGTAGTTCATAGCCAGGTACTTGTAGCCTGTCACGGGGAACGCTCCGTCAGCATCGGTCGGGATGGCCGCGAGGGCGAAATCAACAACGGCTTCGCCGGCTACGTCGCCTGTGGCGAGGTTGAGGGTCGAATAGGCGGCGACTGAGACCGCGGTCTCAGTAACGCTGAGCCCGGCCGCGTCGGCCTCAGCAAAATCGCTGCTACCGATATTCACCTGCGCGAACGGGCGGGTAAGCGAGATGGTTTTGTTTACGGGCCCGTTGACAGCCAGCGCTTTCTCGGCATGGAAGAAGGCGTCGCGGTTCTCGGCGTTGGAGGTGGCGCCGTCGTAGCTCACGGTGACGGTCTGGGTGGCTGGGTTGAACGAGTAGGGCGCTCCGTCGGCCTGTGCCCAGAAGAGAATGTCGTAGGACTTGCCGGTGGCCAGGGTGGTGCTGACGGTGGCTTTCAGGTTGACGAAAGTTGCCGTGCCTTCGAGCAGCTTGGTTGTCTGCCCGGCCTCGTAGACGGCGTAGGTGAGGTTCGTGGCTGTCAGTCCGTCGGAATACGCACGGCTCTGCAACGAGGCGGGGAGCTCCGCGGTGAACACCACGTTGCCTTCGCCCCCGGCGGGATTGACATCCATCTCCTCGTTGGAGCAGGATGCCAGAACGGCAGCTCCTGCGAGATAAGCGAATAATACTTTTTTCATTGTGTGATTTTGTTTATGGTGTGTAATTGAAAAATAGTTTGTTGCCATGCCTGGTGGCCGTCGGGGCCGCACGCTGCCCGGGAGCCGGGTCAGGGGATGAAGATGTTGTAGTCGGGGCCGGCATAGCCCGGGTCTATGCCCACGGCTCCCCCTGCCTTGGTTGTGAGGAACTCGCTGCGCACTTCGGTCAGTTTGGAGCGTTTGAGCGGCACGCTCACTGTCGGAATCGAGGCGATGAGCGCTCCGCCGCAGTCAAGCACGTCCAAGGCGACGGCCACCGACGATTCGGCTCCGTTGACGAAAACGTAGTCGAATCCAACCTCGGCCTCCGTGGCCGACATCTGGCGGATTTCCGCATCGTAGCTCATGCCGGTCCAGGAGTCGGCGGGGCGGTTGGTGAACATGTTGAACGAGCAGGGCATATACTGCGGGTAGCGGAACCGCACGCGGAACTGCGACAGGTCGATGAAACGCGACGGGTCGCGGGAGGAGTCGTCTGCGGACGTCACCTCCTGCCCGGCGAGCGCGAGCTTGTTGGCCTGGATCTGCTGGTCGACGAACTTTCCGAGGTCGGTGGTTATGAATCGGTATTTTGCCAGCGGACGGACCATCTCTACGGTGGTTTCGACGACCACCGTCTCGTCGGCGCGGTTGGGGTTGTAGTCTGGTCCGTAGTCAACAATCACGTCGGCCTGCCCGCGGAACGCATCGCGGAAGTCGGTGTCGCCGGTGTACTTCTGTCTGTCGGCAAGGATTATCTCGTTGAAGTCGGATGCGTTGTAAAACTCTCCGCCTGGAGCGCCGGGGCCGATGTAGTCGGTCCACACCAGCACGCGGTAGTCCCCTTCGGGTATGTCGAACTCTATGGTGGTGTCGAGGCCGTCGGCCAGCGGCATCACGCGCTCGACGGCCATCTGGCTGGAGCGGGAGTACTCGCCCGAGCGCACCGCCGGATAGACGTTCACGATGTGGCGCACCTGGAAGTTATCAGGGTCGCGTGACGGCTTTTTCGCGGCGGGGTCGACTGTGGTGCCGTTCTCATAGACGATTTCCTTGTAAAGCGGCATATTGGTGTCGAAACTGAGCCGCAGCCTGAATTTGCCCTCGACAATCGGAGCCGGGGCCGGTTCTTCCGACGGAAATTCGTGCACGTCGCAGCCGGCGAACAGGAACACCATAGGGAGGGCGGCCGCCAAGAGGAGGCGCCGCGGAAGTATGCGGAATGGTTTCGTGGTGACAGCGTGGTTTTTCATAAGGCTCACTTCCTCCCTCCCGCGTTAAATGTGTACACTATCGACAGGGCGGCGTTGTCGAGGCCGAAATAAGTCCGCTTCTCGCGGCCTGCCAGGGGGCCGTTGTCGCGGTTGAGGAACTTGTCGTAGTCCAGATGGTATATACCGGCTCCGACGGCTGCCTCCGCGCGCCAGCGTCCGTCGCGGCTCAGCGGTAGGCGGTAGCCGATCCCTATGCCCCCGCCGAGGGCCGGATGCTTGCCGCCGCGGTCCTGGTAGCGGTATTTTCCGCCGCTGAACGCAAAGTTGTACTGCGTCATTGCCAGGTGTCCTTCAAAGAACAGCCCGTTGCCCCCTTCGCGCAGATAGAAGCGGGCTTCGGGGCGGATGGAGAAGGTGCGGAATTTACGGGTAACCTTACCGTAGTTCCACGCCGAGTAGTAGAGCGAGAGGCCGACAGACCAACGGCACGCTGCCTGGTATTCCCCCGCGAGGTTACCGATGGCCATGCCCCATGCGGGGATGTTGGTCTTGACGTACCACTGCCCGCGGCATGCCGGCGCTGACTCGCGCCCCCGGGGCGGCGCCGCGGCCACCGTGTCGACGACCACGACCGGCTCGGCCGGAGCTTCCTCGATGACGACCTTGACGGAGCCTTCGGCCACTTCGACAACTGGTTCAGGATCCATATGCCGCACGCTGACCACGACCACGCACGCCATGCGCAGCCGCGGGAAGAAGTCGCGGCAGAGCACGCGCCATACGCGTCCGGCGTCCATATAGCGCAGGTTGAGCAGGCGCCTGTCCACGTCGGCCGAGTTGGAGTCGCTCCCCTCGTTGATGATTTCGAGCACCCGTCCGGCCCAGGGCCAGTCGCTGTCGGCGAGCATTGAGCGGAACGTGCGCCAGGGCACTTCGCTCCGGTGCGACGCCACGAGGCTGTCGGGCAGGGAGGCTTTTCCCATCACCCAGCCGCGTAGCGAGTTCATACGTTTTTCAGATAGCGGATTGTTTATCCGGTTGCCGCCGTCGGGTGAGGCGGCACCGTAGAACGATACCTCGTCGATTCTCAGATCCGGGTCGGATTCCGCTTTATCGATAAGGTCGGTTATGGCCTGGAGGTTTTTGGAGTTTTCAGAGAAATCGGGTCTGACGCGCCATTCGTTTATGGGGAACTCGACGGAGATTTCCACGCGCTCCACCACGTCGGCGCGGGCGTCGTGACCCCAGGCGCCGGTGATGGCTGCGAGCAGGAGCGTCAGCGCCGCGCGCCAGCTTCTGACATGGCTATGATAAAGGGGTGAGAGAATGGTCATGGTTACGGGGGATCGATAGATTAAGCGGTGTTTGTCACGGCGTTGGCGTATCGACAGTTTCGTAGGGGCTATGCTGCGAAATGTGGTAATCCGCCGCAACTTTACAACTTGCATTTTACAATACTTCGGTTATTTTTTGAGAATTTGTTAACGGCTCCGAGGAGCCAAGTG
>CAJTRT010000093.1 GCA_910579105.1 uncultured Muribaculaceae bacterium
GCGTGCTGGTGGTCAACAGCCGCTTCGACGTGGGCGACGACGCCATATGCGTCAAATCGGGACGCGACAAGGAGGGGCGCGACCGCGGCCTGCCATGTCGCGACGTCCTCATCCAGGGCTGCACGGTCTACCACGGCCACGGCGGCTTCGTGATAGGCTCGGAGATGTCGGGGGGCTGCCGCGACATAGCCGTGCGCGACTGCATGTTCATCGGCACAGACACGGGGCTGCGCTTCAAATCGACCCGCGGCCGCGGCGGCATCGTCGAGAACATCCATATAGACGACATCAAAATGACCGACATCGCCGGCGACGCGCTGGTCTTCGACCTCTACTACGGTATAAAGCCAGGCGCGCCGGTGCCACTCGTCAGCGAGGAAACCCCTCAGTTCCGCGGCATAAGGCTCAGCAACATCAACTGCCGCTCGGCCCGGCGCGCCGCATTCTTCAACGGGCTTCCGGAAATGCCGGTCAGAAACATCACCATCACCGACTCCCGCTTCACCGCCGCGGAGGGCTTCCACCTGAACCACACCGACGGACTGGCGCTTACCAACGTCACCATCAACACCCCCTCCGACCCGCTGAAACTGGGAGATGATGTCACCAATCTCGCCATCAAATAACGACGCCTCACGCTGCCCCTTATTTTACTTTCATCTGAGGCCGAAGTCTAACCGATAAAACACCGCCAGAATGAAACACATAGCAGCTGTAATCATAGCAAGTCTTGGAGTCGCGTTGACCATACCTGCCTCCGCGCAGAACCATTGCGGACGAGGGGAAGGCCGTCATTGCCATATGGAGCGTCATCACCCGCATTGCGGGAACCACTGCGACAGATCGCCCTACTATATCGGGGAAAACGACGTTTTCTATGACGGGGAGAAAATCGGCGGAGCCACTGCCGCGTCGTTCGTAATACTCGATGACGGCTATGCCAAGGATACCTGGAATGTCTACTACCTCGGCAAGAAAATCAGCGGAGCCTCAGCCGACTCCTTCACCGCGCTCCGGTGGGGGTATGCCAAGGACACCTGGAATGTCTATTTTGACGGCAGAAAAATCAAGGGAGCGTCGGCCGACAGCTTTGACGTCCTCCGCGACGGCTACGCGAAAGACACCTGGAACGTCTACTACCTCGGCAAGACGATAAAGGGAGCGTCAGCCGACTCGTTCCGCTGCGACCGCGACGGCTACGCTTCCGATACGTGGCACACCTACCGCCGCGGCCAGCGCCTCCGCTAACTCCGGAGCCATCTGATTGTAGGGGCACCGCCACCGGTGCGATTACCACTCACTTTGTAGGGACGCACGCTCATGCGTCCGATAACCCATTGGCAATCAATAGGATTATCGGATACACGAGCGTGCGCCCCTACATTTCGAAATTCTGCCACGCCTATTCTTAATGCCCGGATGAAAGAGGATGTCGGAATACCCGCGGCAAGTCGCGGTCAGGTGTGTCGGGCCGGACCGCCGTCAGCGGGAGAGGACTTCCTTGCTGGGAGCGACATGCTCAGAATCAGAAAGCCCAGGATGCCGGCTATGAGCGAGCCGCCCACGATGCCGAGCTTGGCGTGGTTCAACAGGTCGATCTGGCCCGGTGTGCCGAACGACAAGTTGGCGATGAACAGGGAAACGGTGAATCCGATACCACCGAGCATCGCCGCCCCCGCCATCATAGTCCAGTTGGCACCCTGCGGCTTGGGAGCGACACCGAGTTTCACAGCAAGCCAGGAGAAAGAGAAAATGCCGAGGAACTTACCTGCCACCAGGCTGACAATAACCGCCAGCGACACACCCTCGACTATGCTCGCCGGATCCATGTCGAGCAGGAATATGCCGGCATTGGCGAAAGCGAACAAGGGGATGATGAAATAGTTGACTATCGGATGGAGCGAGTCTTCAAGCTCCTGCAACGGGGAGATCACCTTGTCGGATGCGTGCTCCACCTGTTTGAGCCAGTCCATCTGCTGATGGCTCAGAATCGAGCGGCGGTTGAGCGTCTCGTCGTCCTCGGCGCGGAAGTGGCCGATAGACTCGCGGATCAGCTGGATGTACTTCTTAGGATTGAACACCGGCTTGGCGGGCACACAGAACGCCACAAGCACACCGGCGATTGTCGGGTGAAGCCCGGAATTAAGGAAGAGGAACCAGACCACTCCGCCCAGCGTGAGGTAGAAGATCTTGCTCTGTATGCGCATGAACTGCCCTAGGACCAGTACCGCGAGAACGGCAAGAGCCACCAGCAGCGGCACATACTCTATACCTGTCGAATAGCAGGTGGCGATCACGATTATGCCCCCTATGTCATCGACCACGGCGAGGGTTGTGAGGAACACTTTAAGGGCGATAGGCACTCGGCTGCCGAGAATCGACAATATGCCGAGCGAGAAAGCGATGTCGGTAGCCATAGGGATGGCCGCCCCTTGCGCGTAGTCGGTGCCGCGCCCGAAATAGGTGAAAATCAGCACCGGCACGACCATACCGCCGCACGCTCCGATTATTGGCAGAAGGGCCTTTCGGAACGACGACAGCTCGCCGACAAGAATCTCTCGCTTGATTTCAAGTCCGATAGAGAAAAAGAATATCGCCATCAGCGCGTCATTGATAAACGCTATAAGGCTCATCGGGTGGCCCGAATGGGAAAAGAGATTGAAATTCCCGAGCTGGAGACGCACCTCCTGCTCCCAGAACTCAAAATAGAGGTGGTTGAACTGCGGTATGTTGGCGATCACGAGCGCGGCCACCGTGGCCACAATCAGCACGGTGCTGCCTGACGCATGGCGGCGTATCGCCTGGGCCGCGGCGTAAAAGACACCGGTAGTCTCCTCGCGGAGATGCGAAGCAAGTTTGTCCATAAATAGTTGAATCGATAGGTGTTCTTATAAAC
>CAJTRT010000094.1 GCA_910579105.1 uncultured Muribaculaceae bacterium
TGGCGTATACACGCTTTCCAGGCGTGCCTCTTCAGCCACTCGAGCATCGCTCCATTTCGGCCCCCTCCGTGTGCGGGCTTGACGGCTCTGCGGCCGTTTCCGCATTCCGCGGCGGGCTTTCCGGGTGCAAAGGTAGTGAATTAGTTTGGCCGTGGCAAATCTTTCGCGATATTTTTTCTCAGCCTACTCTCAGGCCTTATCTGGGCAGGGAGTCGAAGAGGGTGATCAGTCGGGCGAGGTCCTCTTCGTTGGCAAACTGGAAGGTGATGCGGCCTTTGCCTGAGCGGTCGCAGGAGAAGCGGACGGGGGTCTGGAAGGTGGAGGAGAGGTGCTTTTTCAGCAGGTCGAAGTCATGGCTTGACGGTGCCGCGGCGCGGCGGGCGTCTTTCGCCCCGGGGGCCGGCGTTTCTCCGGCGGCTTCCTTGGCGAGTTCCTCGACGCGGCGCACCGAGAGCCCTTCCGAGAGTATCTGCTTGTAGACGCGGAGCTGGGTCTGCGGGTCGTCTATGGCGAGGAGGGCGCGCGCGTGCCCCATGTCGATGCGGCGGTCGCGTAGGCCGAGCTGCACCTCGGCCGGGAGGCGCAGCAGGCGCAGGAAGTTGGCGATCGTGGCGCGTTTCTTGCCGACGCGTTCCCCGAGCCGTTCCTGCGTCAGCGAGTACTGTTCGATGAGTTTCTTGAAAGTCAGGGCGATTTCGATCGCGTTGAGGTCCTCGCGCTGGATGTTCTCTATGAGGGCCATCTCGGTCAGCTCGCTGTCGGAAGCCTGCCTGATGTAGGCCGGGACGGATGCCAGGCCGGCGCGCAGGGCGGCGCGGTAGCGGCGCTCCCCGGCGATGATCTGGTAGCTGTCGGGCCCGGTCTTGCGCAGCGACAGCGGCTGTATTATGCCGAGCTCGCGGATCGACGCGGCGAGCTCGTCGAGCGCCTCCTCGTCAAAGGTGGTGCGCGGCTGGTCTGGGTTGGGCGAGATCTGTTCCAGGAGTATGTCGTTGATCGCCGACGTGCCGCGGGCGGGGGTGTCGTCCATGGAGATCAGGGAGTCGAGGCCGCGCCCGAGAGCGCTTCTGTGGGGTGTTGCCATTGTCGGGGTGGTTTATTTGTGGGAGTGAGGCTTGTTCTTGGCGATAAGCTCCTTGGCGAGCATGGTGTGCGACGTGGCGCCGCGGCTTTCCGGGTCGTAGAGTATGGCCGGGAGGCCGTGGGAGGGCGCTTCGGAGAGGCGTATGTTGCGGGGGATGACGGTGTTGAATACCATCTGCCCGAAATGGCTTTTCAGCTCCTCGTAGATCTGGTTGGCCAGGCGCAGGCGAGCGTCGTACATCGTCAGAAGGAAGCCTTCGATTTCCAGGGCCGGGTTCAGCTTCGACTTGATGATGCGTATGGTGTTGAGGAGCTTGGAGATTCCCTCGAGGGCGAAGTATTCGGCCTGCACGGGGATTATCACCGAGTCGGCGGCCGTCAGGGCGTTCACCGTTATAAGTCCCAGCGAGGGGGAGCAGTCGATGAGGATGAAGTCGTACTTCGGGGCGACCTGGGACAGAAGCCGCCGCAACACCTTCTCGCGCTCGGGCTTCTGGATCAGTTCGAGCTCTGCCCCTGCCAGGTCGATGCGCGATCCGACGAGCTGCAGCCCCTCGACGCAGGTGTCGACTTGCGACCCGTCAACGGGGTAGTCGTCGACCAGGCACTCGTAGATCGACGATTTCATGGTGCGGGGGTCTATCCCGTATCCCGATGTCGCGTTGGCCTGCGGGTCCGCGTCGATGATGAGCACCTTCTTTCCTTCCGTGGCCAGGGAGGCCGCGAGGTTTATAGTGGTGGTGGTTTTCCCCACACCGCCTTTCTGGTTGGCTATGGCTATTATTTTACCCATGTGAGATTCTAAAGGTTTCAGCGGGCGGGCGTGGCGGCGGCTGTGTGTCGGCTGGCGCGTCCCCCGTTCCCGTTATCGCTGCGCAAAGTTAACTCCTTAAACGATATAGAGTGTCCGGGGCGCGCCCGATTTAAGTTTTTTTGTTGATAAGTGGGCGTCAATGTTAATAACGTCCCGTGGCTGGCGGGAGGCCCCGCTGGTTTTTCCCGCTGGTGCCGGACTTTGTTAACCGATGTTAAATGTGGCTGAAAAATTGCCTGTGAGGGACGAAACCACTACCTTTGCACCTCGGTAAAATGAACTAAAATTCTGCCATCGGGGTGTAGCACAGTTGGCAGCGCGCCACGTTCGGGACGTGGAGGTCG
>CAJTRT010000095.1 GCA_910579105.1 uncultured Muribaculaceae bacterium
AGATAGAATATGGCTCGAAAACGCAAGGAGCTTCCCCTGCTTGAAGGGGTCGAGATAACCGGTGTGGCGGCCGAGGGTAACGCGATCGCCCGGGTGGACGACCTGGTGGTGTTCATTCCCTACGGAGCGCCAGGCGACGTGGCCGATGTCAAGCTTGACCGCAAGAAACACTCTTACGCCGAAGGGCACATCGAACGTCTGGTCAGTCCGTCGGATATCCGCGTGAAGCCTCGATGCGCGCATTTCGGCACCTGCGGGGGATGCCGCTGGCAGCATCTGCCATATGAGAAACAGCTCGAATTCAAGCGCCGGCAGGTAATGGACGCGATTGACCGCATAGCCAAGGTACCGCATCCCGAGGTCGAGCCGATCCTCGGGTCAGAAGAAATCTGGGCCTACCGCAACAAGATGGAGTACACGTTCTCCAACCGCAAATGGCTCTCCTGGGAACAGATGCGTTCCGGCGAGGTGGTCGATAACCGCGACGGCGCGGGTTTCCACATTCCTGGCGCGTTCGACAAGGTGCTCGACATCGGCGAGTGCCACTTACAGGACAGCCTCGGCGACAGGCTTCGCCTCTTCATAAAGGACTACGGAAAGAGCCGCGGCCTGACTTTTTTCGATCTGAGGGCACAGACCGGGCTGTTGAGGACCCTTATGATACGAATCGCCTCCACAGGAGAGACAATGGCCGTAATGAGCTTCGGCGAGGATGACCAGGAAGCGATAATGGCGCTCCTCGACGCTGTGAGGGAAGAATTTCCGCAGCTGACCTCGCTTATGTACGTGGTCAACACTAAGGCCAACGACACTATCTCCGATCTGGATATACGGCTCCATTCGGGACGGGAGTATATTGAGGAGGATATGGAGGGACTGCGTTTCCGCATCGGGCCCAAATCGTTTTACCAGACAAACTCCCGGCAGGCGTACCGGCTTTACAGCGTGGCCCGCGAGTTCGCCGCGCTCACAGGTGATGAGCTTGTGTATGACCTATATACCGGGACCGGCACGATAGCGAACTTCGTGGCGCGGCGGGCAAGGAAGGTGATAGGCATCGAATACGTGCCGGAAGCGATCGCCGACGCGAAGATCAATTCCGAGGCCAACGGTCTTGGCAACACCGACTTTTATGCGGGGGACATGAAGGATGTGCTTACCGACGCTTTCATCGAGCGGCACGGTCGGCCGGATGTCATGATTGTCGACCCGCCCCGTGCCGGGATGCACCAGGACGTTGTCAGCGTCATCCTCAACGCCGCCCCCGGCCGCATAGTCTACGTCAGCTGCAACCCGGCCACCCAGGCCCGCGATATAGCGCTGCTGCATGAAAAGTATGATGTGGCGCGCGTGCGCCCCGTGGACATGTTCCCCCATACCCACCATGTGGAAAATGTGGTGTTGCTGGAACTGAGGAAGTCGTGAGGGTGTCTTAGCACGATATTTCTTTGCATTTAATTATTAACATCATTGATGTCCCATTAAAATCGGAAAGAGTACTTTGAAATTGTTGAAATTT